>JARBTN010000036.1 GCA_029240195.1 Chlamydiales bacterium | reverse complement strand
TCCTGGATATGCTCACTACTAATGCCTTTGGTTGAGACAACGTATTGCATGACTTCCCGATCATGGCTGTCTATCGAAAAAGCAACATGAACCTTTTCTCCGTTCCAGCATTGAATGGTAAATGCGTCTGAGCACCATCTCATATTGCTTGCCAAAGTCACAACCTTGCCCTCGTGCATTCTTGTGGGCCTTTTTTCTAGAGCTTTTAAAAGGAGCTTATTATCCTTTAAGATTCGATAGACTCTTTTATGATTGACCCGCTGAAGGTTGAGGCTAATAAGTTTTCTGTTCAGCAAAGCCGTCAAGCGTCTATATCCATAACTCATTTTTGCTTCTATAAATGCTTCTAAGAGGGTGAGGAATAAACGATCGCTATTCCTCACCCTCTTCTTGGGCTCCTTTTCCTTTGCCCTAGACGCCTGCTCGACTAAATTTGAGCGTGAAACTTCTAAAGCTCTGGCTATTGCTCTTACAGGAAATGTTCCGGCCCTGGCAAGTTTTGCCGCGAGATGAGTTTTTTTTTCTCTGCAAGCTTAACTGCTTCTCTTAAGATTTCATTCTCGAGGGTCTTTTTGCCAAGAACCCTTTCAAGTTCTTTTACCCGTTTTTCAAGTTCCTTTACTTGGCTCAAAGGCACTACTTCTTCTTTAGCTGCCAACTCCTCTTAATGCTCCTTCTTCCATAAACCGCCTCCACTGAAAAAGTTGACTTGGAAATATACCCTATTTTCGGGCTACTTGTGAAACATTCTTGCCCGACTCATAGGTTTCACGAACAATCATACGTTTTTCATCAGCGCACAATCATACGTTTTTCATCAGCGCTCCAGCGACGACGTCTTTCAACTGAGGTTATAACCTCTACTTTTTCCTTTGAATGAGACATAATTCTAGTCTTAATCCTATATCTTAGAAGCAAGCTAGCTGGTCCGGTTTATTCTGGGGCCACTACAATGTCTTCGGTTTCGAGAAGATGGCTACTGCCTTTTTTAAGATATCTCTTTCCATCCTAAGGTCTGCGATTCCCCTCTTCAAAGCAATTAACTCTTCATTAGAATCTTTTACAATGCCTTTACCCTTAAAGCTTTCTTTTCCACTCTTTTTGTAATCATTAATCCAGACATAGAAAGTGCTTTCACAAATGCCAAAATGCTCAGCAATTTGAGTCACCCGTTCGGTAGGAAAGACCTTATAAAAGCTTAAGTTGACACCATTGCCCCTAATCAGGCGGCTCAATTTAAAATCAATTCACTTTAAACAAAAAATATGTAAAAATACAAGATCTTTGAAAATCAAAATAAAAGGTTGATTTTATGAATCAAATAGGTTTTTTTACGCCTTTAAAATATAAAACCGACGACAAAAAACTTATTGAGTTCCTTCTAGAAAAAGTCGATAATTATTTTTACTTGGGCGGGAAAAAAGCCTGTGTCTTAAAACATTCAAAAAATGGAACGGGAAAAGTCCTTCTCCTCTCTAAGAAAGCCTCTTCAATAGAGAAAATAGTCAAGATAAGCTCTTATTTGACATTGGTGATCCCCCTCGCTCTATTGCTAGCAAAAGCGGCGCTGCGCTTCACCCATCGCTTTAAATACATCGATCCAAAGGCAAAACTTGAAAAAGGGCTGGAGATCTCGTCGGCAACCCGCTCTAAAGTTCAAGCGTTGGCCTCCCAAATTCAAAGAGCCGCAGATGACTCTGAAATTGAGTGGCTGAGCCGAGGAAATAATAGGGTATTCAGATTAAAAGAGGATCCAAGCCTTGTCTTTAAAACCGTTTCAAAAAGGCCCCGCTTTGCTAATATGGTTCGGGCCAAAGAAATCTGCTTAGCCAAACGGCTGAACCTGTTGATCATTCCTAAGGCTAAAGAGATTCAGATTGATGGCGATCAAGGGCAAAAATTTCCACTGATCGCAGAAGAAAGTCTCGATTTGAATCCGATCCCAAGCATCCAGGAAGACCTCTATCGCACCCATGCTGAAGAGCTGCAAGACGCCGTTTGCCAGCTGGCCACTTTTATAGCTAAAACAGGATTTAATGATGTCACCTGGAGAAATATTCCTGTTTTGAATCAACCTTCAGGGCTACAAAAGCGCATCGCTCTCATCGATTTAGAGCATATGGAAAGCGCGATAAGCGGATTTTTAGGCGATATCAACAATGGCAGCTGTGGTCTCATTCGCTGCGTTTCCGAAGGACAAATCGACCGCGTTATCGCTGAAGCTGATCGGCAAGGGGTCGCGCTCGACCCTATGGAAGTTCTTCAAGCCAAAAATGCGCGTTTAGAACAGATTGACGCCGATCGCAGGCTGTTCGCTTTCTATGAGAGGCAGAACATAATCACCGGAAAAGAACCCCTCGAAGTAGATGTCGCTCAGCTGGGATTGGACTTAGCATTAAGATGCCAGAGTAGAAATACTAATTCGGCAGCATTCACTTTAAAAGATGCAGTCGAAGAGGTCATTCAAGAGATCAATCGGCAGATTCAAGACTCTTCAGATCACGACTCTTTAAAGGGGAAGCGCTGTATTTTTTTAACTATCAACAGTGGGAGAACGCGCCTCTATCATATAGAGAGCCTCAGAAAACAGTCGACTTTTGGAAACGGTGAGAGTGAAGATAGTTGGTTACATCACATCATTCAAGCACTGATCCATCAAGGCCATCTCTTTCAAATCATTGAGCTCAATACCTATGGGTATTTCATTCAAGCTTGATGGCTTGATGTAGATTAGCAAAAATAGGCTTAAAGATAAAAAAAGGCCCACTTCCCCTATGATGAGGAAATGGGCCTTTGAGCTAAAAAAAGAGAGCGATTTGATCTACTTTAGTAATGTTTACGGATGATCTCGTAAATTTTTTCGCTCTCTTTGCGATCGCCGAGCACTCCAGCATGAATTCTGACTTCAGTTTTTGTGGCAGATTCCGTGCGGAATTTGATGGTGATCGTCTGGTTGTTGAATCTTTTGGCATGGATATTAGCTTCAAAGCCGTCTTTATCTTGCGACGTCACTTCGAAATTCAGCTCTTGCATGGCAGTGAGGCCGGCAGCAAATGCTCTATCTAAAGAAGCATCGGCTAAGACAACAAGCTCTCCTTGCACAGGGCTATAAGAGGCGGTATCGCCAGCTAAGACACCCATAGAAGGGCCGCAGCAGCCTTTAAAGACCAAAGAAGATGCTAAGAGAAGGGGTAAGGTGATGAGAAAAGTACGTTTGGATTTCATTATTAAACTCCTTATCATTATATCGATGGGTCAAAATTCTTATCGATAGTTCGATGTTTTTCATTTAGAATATGCACTATAATGGCTTAAAAAATTATGCCTCTACCGTCTATTATTAAACTTTCAGGCTGTTTCTATCTATCATAAAAATCGATATTTTTTTTCTTTACAAAAAAAAGAGCCTCTCTGCAGAGCCCTATTATCCCTGTTGGTATTTCTTGAGCTTATTGTAGAGGGTGGTGCGGTCAATTCCTAAAATGGCGGCCGCTTGATTTTTATTGCCATCGGCAGCTTGCAAAACTTTCTCAATATGCTCTCTTTCGACCGTTTCTAGGGGCACATTTTGTCCAATGAGTGGGCTTTTAGGGGTGGAAAACCCCCTTTCAGAGGCCTTGAGTTTAATATGCTCTGGCAAAAGGACTGTACCTTGGCACTCCAACAAGAGCGTGCGCTCTAAAAAGTTTTTCAATTCGCGAATATTTCCCGGCCAATCATACTCTTTCATCTGCTCGAGCGCCTTTGGATCGACCTTTTCAATGGAGCGGTTGAGCTCTTTATTGAAAAGAGCTAGAAAATAGGTGACCAGCGTCTCTAGATCTTCTTTGCGCTCTCGAAGAGGAGGCAGGTAAATCGGCACCACGTGCAGGCGATAGAAAAGGTCTTCTCGAAATAACCCCTGCTGCACTTGCTTGGCCAGGTCTTTATGGGTGGCGGTGATGAGGCGGATATCGATATCGATCGACTCAGTGCCCCCCACGCGCCGGATCTTTTTTTCCTGCAAAGCTCTCAATATTTTAGCTTGCATGGCAAGGCCCATATCGCCCACCTCGTCTAAAAAGAGGGTGCCCTCCGAGGCTATTTCAAAGAGCCCTTTCTTTGTCTTGAGAGCGCCTGTGAAGGAGCCCGCTTCAAAGCCAAAGAGTTCGCTTTCGAGCAAATCCTCGCTGAGGGCGCTGGCGTTGATGTCGACAAAGGGCTTATAGCGCCTTTGGCTGAGGTCGTGGATGCGCCGAGCAATCATCTCCTTGCCCGTGCCGGTCTCCCCTTGAATGCAAACGGTGGAGACATCGCTATCGGCGATGATGTGCAGGCTATTGAAGATTTTCTGCATCTCCAAGTTGGGGCCGAGCACATATTGGCGATCGAGCCGAGCGCTGATGTGCTCGCTCAAATGGGCGACCTCTTCTTTTAACAATTCTTTTTCAAAGGCGTTGTTGATGCGCAAAAAGAGTTCATCGAAGTTAAAGGGCTTTAAGATGTAGTCAATGGCGCCTTTTTGCATGGCCTCCACCGACTGCGGAATAGAGCCAAAGCCCGTCATCAGCATGATGAGTGCCTGGGGATGGAAGCGGTGGATATCGGCAATCAAATCGATGCCTTGGCTATCGGGCAGCTGCACATCGAGCAAAACCAGATGCACAGGCTCTTTTTTGTGCTCCAATAGCTGCAGCAAGCTGGCTCGATCAGAGGCCTCTAGGCAAGAAAAGCCTTTGGTTTCCAAGAGAGCTTTTAAAGAAAAGCGGATGTGCACATCGTCATCGACTAGCAAGATTCTCTTCATATTAAAAAAGCTCCACGTCTTACGTTAATTCGCCCTTTCCTATTTTAGCATAAGCCACATGCGCTTCAGCGGCAAAATTAAAAAAGAAAACAATCGATGGAGAGAGAAAGAGGGCAAATGGGATCATCAAAAAAAAGCGCTCTAGAGATAGATGTAATACAGAGCTCATTTCTAGACCAGAAGGATTTGTCAGATAGGCTGCCAGGAGCAAAATTCCCCCCATGACTAAAAAAGGGCAGAGGGCGAGAAAGAGCAAGAGGCCATTGCTAAAAAAGTCCATTTGCAAGCGGCGCTGCACAATCGAGAGGTATTCGGCGCCCCGCCCAGCTTTTAAAGCGACAAGCGGAGAAAGAAAGAACAAAATTAAAAAAGAGGCCCCCAAGAGGAGGAGGGACCCTAAGTTGAGCAAGAAGGGGCCGATGATGAAGACCGTGCTAAAAAAGGGGCCCACCAGGGGCAATTCTTGCAGGAAGTAAAAAAAACCGAGCAGCATCCATAAGATCAGATAGAGCAGGAGGATGGGAATGAATAGATAGGCCGAGCCCACCACCGGCTCGAGGCTTTGCTGCAGCACCTCCCGGTAGGAAAAGGAGATGCCCTTCACCTCATTGTGATAGATGCGAGTGAGCAAAATGCCGGCAGAAAAGAGCAGCCCGCAGGAGAGAAATAGGGGCACAAAAGCCAAACTTAAGCTCACCCAGGGGCCGGCATGGATCGCCAAGCTTCGGCAAAAAACGGAAAAAAGGCCGCAGACGGCTAATAGCCCTGCGACGAGGAGCAATTTCTTCTTTAAAAAGGTGAAGCTGAGAGCGCGATTAAAGGACGAGCTGAGCTGCTGAAAATTCATCTTCAATCTCCTAGAATAGAAGGGCGGGGGCTTTTTTAAAATGAAACGTGAAGCTTTCGAAAGAAAGGGGCAAAGAGATCATCTTAAAGCAATGAATCTTTATCGAGAAGAGGTTCGTTATCTCAGCTCTCCTCTTGAAAGCCCGCCGTTTTATTTCCTCCTCCTAAGGGACACAAGATTGTTTGCAAAGAAATTGAGACGGAGTATCTTAAAAGGGAAAATATCCCATTTTCACCCTTAAACACCTTTTCACTATTTATCAGAAGAGGGCCTTGTCTCATGACCCCTCCAAACGTTGCCACATTTAAACCGCTAAGCTCTTTTGAAAGCGAAAGAGCCTCTTCAGATGCCATTTTGGTCGCCGATTCGAAAGGATGGATCATCAAAGCCAGCCAAAGGGCGCAGCTTTTATTTAGCCAAAGCTCTGAAGAGCTGCTGAACCGTGCTATTGGCTCCCTTTTTCAAGAAAATCCAAATGCCCGCTCTTTTTTTGCCCCTTTTGAAGAGCTCAAGGCGCGCAAAATCACCCTGCTGCGCCAAAAAGAGCCTGGATTGCCCATTCGGCTAAAAGCAGTGCCAACATCGGACGGATCTACTCTCTATCTTCTGAAAGAAGCAAAAGAGACATCCCCTCCATCTCACATCGCGCGAGCGCTGCACGATATGGGCAATTCCCTCGTCCTGCTTGAAGACAAACTGGATAAACTCAAGCTTAAAGCAGATCGACCTGATCTAAAAAAGGCTGCGCAACAAGCGCTCGACTATTACCACCTGATCAAGCGCAACCTCCATCAATCTCTAGAGAGCGACAGCGCGAGAAAAAAGAAACGTCATCTAGACCCTGTGACCTTCCTCCTTTCTAACCTCATTAAACTCATCTGCCATGAGGCCAAAGTGAAGGCGAAGAAAAAACAGATCGAGGAGAGGTCGTTTTTAAAGTCGCGATCGTAGATGAGAGCGAACAGCAAGCGGTTTTGCAATTTTCCATTGCAGATACAGGGCCCGGCATCCCTGAGGAATACCAAGAAAAAATCTTCCAAAAATATGTCCGGCTGAGAACAAAAGAAGCTCATAAAGGGTATGGCCTCGGCCTGGTGATCTGCCGGGAGCTTACAGAGATCTTTCAAGGGGAACTCACAGTGGAAAACAACCCCGATCAAGGGGCGACCTTTCGCTTGACCCTGCCGCTCAATAAAGATCTGTTATCAGAGACTGGAGCCATCCATTTAGAGCCCTTTAGCCGCTGCTGCACAAAGGTGCTCTATGTCGATGACTCCCCTTTCATGCGCAAACTGGGCACAAAAAAACTGGAAAAGCTGGGGTTAGGAGTCGATAGCGTGGCAGGGAAAGAGGGGCTTTTCTCCAAGCTCAGCCAAAATAGCTACGATCTGATCTTGATGGATTTTTATTTGGAGGCCCTGGAAGAGAAAAAAGAGCCTTTGACAGGCCTTGAATTGACCCAAGAATTGCGCCAGCAAGGCTATCAGATGCCTGTCATCATCTGTTCGAGCAGCCCTATCCCTCCGGCTATAGTGAGGGCGGCTGGGGCAGACGGCTCCATCGTAAAGACCGCTTCCATGGGCGAGCTCTCTCAATTGCTCCAGGAGTTTCTCCCTGAAAATCAAGGAGAAAAACTCCACCTTTGTCAAACAAAGGTGGAGCTTTAAAACGGCCATTTTTTGATTTATAGCGCTCAGCCGCTTTCCGAAGCTTTAGCAAAGGTGCAGCTCTTCATCTTGGAAGAGGTAGCTCTCCTGAATGGGAAGATGAGAGGTGAGATGGGTCATCTTTGGGCTGTGGCAGATGACAAAAGCGACATCTTTTAATTGGGTGAGCACATTGAGCAGATGCTCTTCTGGCTCATCGAGGATATAGAGGATGAGGGGCAGTTGTTTTTGGCTCAAGCGGTGGATGCTCTCAAAAAGCTTGAGTGAAACCGAACTGTTGGTCTTTAGAGAGAGAAGGTTGAAAGCCTGGCCGCTGAGGGCGTGCTTGAGGGTGAAGAGATGCTCTTCGCCAAATACTTTGTTGGCAGTGTCCAGCTGAAGAAGGCGCTGGGCGAGCTCGGGCAAGGTGACGTGCCAGCAGCCAACATGTTCGATGGCGATGCCTGCTGCGACATTGGAAAGCTCGATAGCTTCAGGCAAGGTGATGCCGCTAGCTAGAGCAATGGCAAGAGTTGCTAGCACCGTATCGCCAGCGCCCGTCACATCTTTCACCTGGCGCGATTCGACGGGGAAATGGAGCATCTCCCCCGATTTGGCAAAAAGGGAGCTGCCTTGGTCAGCTTGGGTGATGAGGAGCTGAGGCAATTCCACTAAAGAAAAGATATTGGCGGCCACCTGGCTGAGCGGCTCTGAGCGCTCGACCTGGGCAAAGGCATAGGCTTCTGAGGCATTTGGTTTAATTAAAGAGCAGCCGCGATATTTTTGCCAGGCGATGCCCTTGGGATCGACGATGACAGCAATCCCAAGGGAGCGCGCCTTTTGAATGAGGGCTTGCAAGAGGCGGTCGCTTAAAAACCCTTTGCCGTAGTCGGAAATGGCAATGAGGCGGATGGGCTCTAAGAGGGCATCTAGCTGCTCGATGAGCTCCGTTTCGAGCTCTAAGGAGAGCGGGGCCAGCTTCTCTTGGTCGATGCGCACGATTTGCTGGTTTTCGACGATGAGGCGATTTTTCAGCGGCGTCGGGTAGCCCTTTTCCTGCACAATCCATTGGGTGTGAATGGATGCATTTTTAAGCTGTTCGATCAGGGCAGCGCCGGTTAGATCTTGGCCGACGCGGCCAAGCAGCGTCACCTCGCCGAGCAGGCTTTGGATATTTAAGGCGACGTTGCCGGCGCCTCCAGGCTGCTGGCTATAGCGCTCCACCTGAACGATGGGCACAGGAGCTTCGGGAGAGATTCGCTTGGCAGTGCCAAAGGTGTAGGCATCGACCATGAGGTCGCCGGCCACTAAGATATGGGAGGGTTCAATGCGGGAAAAAGAGGAGGCTAGCCTTACCATCTCTCACCTCTCAGCAGATATGGGACATAATCTTGCACACTTTCCTCTAATGTGCGCGGGCGCCAATCGGGCAGAGCGAGCGTTGTCTTGCGCATGACCGCTTCAGTGAAATTTTGGTATTTGCCGACTAAGTCCTCGGGCATGTCGATGTAGTGGATGCGAGGAGTGAGTTGCAGGGCCTGGAATAGGGATGTGGCCAAGTCATTCCAAGAGCGGGCCTTTCCGGTGCCGATATTATAGATACCGCTATGACGGTTCATTAAAAACGCTTGTGTGGCTTGCACGACATCTTTGACGTAGATGAAATCGCGCAACTGACCGCCATCGGCAAATTGGCTATCATCTGACTTAAAGAGGCTGACCGATCCGGACTTTAGTATTTCAGGGAGCAGTTTGACAATGGCCGAACTCATGCGCCCTTTATGGTATTCATTGGGACCAAAGACATTGAAGTATTTGAGGCCGGCGAAGTGCTTTAAAGCCCCCTCTCTTTTTGCCCATAGGTCGAATAGGTGCTTAGAATAGCCGTACATGTTGAGGGGGGCCAGCTGGTCTAAGAAGTCCTCATCATCGTCAAAGCCAAAGCTCCCATCGCCGTAGGTCGCGGCGGAAGAGGCATAGACCATGCGCTTTTGATGCTTGAGAGCATATTCAGCTAATTTCACGGAAAAGCGGTAGTTATTTTCGAGCAAGTAAGAGGCATCAGTTTCGACCGTGCTCGAGCAAGCGCCTAAATGGACAAAAGCTTTCACCTCATCCCCTCTTGCAGCTAGCCAATCAAAGAGGGCGCTTTTATCGATGAGATCGACAAACTGCTTGCCCACTAAGTTTTTCCACTTTTCGCTTTTCCCTAGAGAATCGACGATGAGAAGGCGGTGAAACCCCCCATTGTTGAGCTGGCGGATGAGTGCGGAGCCGATGAATCCAGCTCCACCGGTGATGCAGATGAGGTCTTCTTTAGATAACATGAAATACTCCTCAATACCAAAGCGCTTTGCGGTTTAGAAAAGACGTTTGGAATTGTTTAGCGGATTGAAGTTCTGGTGTCAATGATAGGCGATGGGGTGAAAAGTAGAAAAAAGCCGAGCCGGAGCCTGAGAGCTGGCAAGAGGCGCCTTGAGCTTCTAAATGCGCTTTTAGTCGGCTTAAGGAGGGTGCAAGCTCTAAAGCGGGGCGCTCTAAGTCGTTGAAGAGGGCCAAAGACCCCGTCTGCCAATCTTGAAGGGCCTTGGTGACATCTCGTTTTGGCAGGTCATCTACTTTCAAGGCGCGGTAGACAGCAGGGGTCGAGAGGCCAAAGCTTGGCTTGACGACCCAGAGCTTTTGCTCTTCTAAAGGAGTTAAAGAGCGCACCTCGTCGCCTCGCCCTTGGCAGAGGGCTGTGCCGGAAGAGAAGAAAAAGGGAACATCCGAGCCAAGATACGCGCCGATTTGCCGCAGTTCCGCTTCAGAAATTTGAAGATTGAAGATATGGTTAAGCGCAAAGAGTGTTGTCGCGGCATTGCTGCTGCCCCCGCCGAGCCCCGCTTGCATGGGGATGTTTTTCTCGAGATGGATGTGGACGGGAGGGAAAGAGGCGCGCTCGCGCATTAAAGAGAGGGCCTGGCAAATAAGATTGCTGCTATCGCAGGGTAAATCGGCTCTGTTTGCCGTGAGCTGGTCGCTTGCAGCTGGGCTGATGGCGAGAGTGTCTGATAAAGAGAGGGTTTGGAATAGGCTATTTAAAGAGTGGTAGCCGTCTTTGCGGCGCCCTTCGATGGATAAGAAGAGATTGACTTTAGCTGGGGATCGAAAAGAAAAAACAGCCATGAAGCAAAGTCTCTTAAGAGCGTTTTTAAAAAAGCTCCCCCAGGCGCTAACCTGATGACGCCTCAAAGAAGAGGCCTCGGGGAGCTCGAGAAAGCGGTTTAAGGCAAAGCCTTAAGCGCCTTTGACCTCATTTTCAGCTGTCACTTGCACATGGATTGTGGCTGTGACATTCTCTTTTAACTTCAGAGCCACTTCATGAGTGCCGACTTGGCGGATTGGGGCTTTTAACAGCACAGACTTTTTGCAAAGCTCAACGCCGTCATGCTCCAATGCCAGCTGGCAGATGTCAGCAACAGAGACGCTGCCGTACATATGGCCTTCTGGGTCGACTTTGACCACCACTTCGTACACTTTGCCGTTAACTTTGGAGGCGACTCCTTCAGCTTCAAGGCGATCATCTTCCGCTTTTTTGCGGCGCTCTTCTTTTAAGCGCTCTTGCATCCGCAGAGTGCGCTTATCAGCGACCACTGCTTTTTGCTGGGGGATTAAAAAGTTGCGCGCATAGCCGGGCTTGACTTTGACGATTTCGCCTTTAAGGCCCAGTTCTTCGACATCTTCAATTAGAAGCAATTCACTCGCCATAATGTCACCTTCTTTTCTTTAAACGTCGGCGACAAAGGGCAACAGGGCCATATGCCGAGCCCGTTTGATCGCTTTGGCCAAATATTTTTGATAATGAGCGGAAACGCCCGTAATTCTGCGGGGCAGAATTTTGCCTCGCTCAGTGATGAAGCGCAGCAGCGTGTCGACATCTTTGTAGTCAATTTCTTTCATGCCTGCGGCAGTGAAAGGGCAACGCTTGCGCTTACGAGCGCCGGAGTCGATGGACTCTCTTCTTCTCTTCCTGATAACTGTCATAAATCGCCCTCTATTGTTGTTGTGCTAACGATTTAAATTCCACTTTCTCTAGGACCGTCTCTGTGCGTAGAGTGATGAAACGTAAAAGGTCTTCGTTGAGGTGGTATTCTTGCCAAAGCTCGCCAATTGCTGGAGCTGGAGCTTTGAAATAGAGCAGGTAGTAGTAACCTTCGCGATGTCCTTCAATCTCATAGGCCAGCTTGCGACGTCCTTGATCGTGAATTTTCACGATTTCGCCTTTGCGCGTCTCAATCCCGGAGCGAATCTTTTCGAGCGCCTTTTGGCGCGCATCTTCGCTAAGTACAGGACTGATGACATACATTCCTTCATAGAGCTTTGATTGCTCTTCTTTATTTTCCATTCCTTTTCTCCTCTCCTCTTAAAGGAGGATTTCTGACCATTGAAGTCGAGGCCTCTTGGCCCTAAACTTTCTTCCGATTGATTTCACTCATCGCTTGTTGCAAGCCAACTTTCAGCACATGCAAGACCGCTTTCGCCCCGGCATCTACAAAGAGAGGCAATTGTTCTTGCTCTATCTTTGTAAAAGGTGCTAGCACGTAGTCGGCCAGTTGATCGCCGCTTGGTCGCAACTTTCTATCTATCTGGTCTGAGAGCGGCGCTGCATAGCCGATCCCCATCTTTAGCCGAGCAAAATGAGCTGTTCCCAATGACTGCTCGATGCTTTTTAGGCCATTGTGGCCGCCGCTCGATCCTTGCAATTTGAGTTTCATCTCTGAAAAGGGCAGATCGATATCGTCGACGACAACGAGCAGCCGGCCGGTGGAGATTTTGTGATAACTCATAAAATCTCTCACGGCCTGGCCGCTTAAATTCATGTAAGTGAGCGGCTGCATCAGATGCACCGTCTCTGAATCGATAGAAGCCTTGGCAACAGACGCTTTTTTCTCTTTATTAAAAGAGACTGAAAAGTGCTCGGCCAACGCTTCAGCGACCATGAATCCCAAATTATGGCGCGTCTTGGCATATTCTTTGCCAGGATTGCCCAAGCAAGCGACCAGCCATTTTGGCTTTTCTTTAGATGGGGCGGACTCCGCCTCTCTCAATTCTGCCATATCGATCGCGGCAACGGATTAACGTTTGGTGATGACGACGGCAACTTCTGTCAAGCGGGCCAAGGGGCGCACTTCGGCAGGGATCGCGACATCGCTCAGACGCTTAGAGTCATTCATATCGAGCTCTTGCACATCTAAGACAAATTCATGGGGGATATGCTTTGGCAAGCATTCGACGCGCATATGGCGAATGACTTGGCGCAAGACTCCGCCGAGCTTGATTCCGACGCATTCCAAGACATTGACAGGCACGATCGGCACTTTCAATTTAACTTTGACATCTTCATGCAGCTGTTCAAAATCGAGGTGGATGACGCGGTAGCTGGTCGGTTCATATTGGATCTCTTTGACGATGGCGCGAATGCGAGTTCCGTCTTCATAGACCAAAGTGAAAATCTGAGTCGGGAGATGACCTGGCTCTACGGAGCGCATGAAAGCGCCGAAGTCTTTGCCAGATACGCTCAACACACTACCGATCTCACCTTTAGAATAGATGACAGCCGGAATATTGCCGCTTCTGCGGATCGTATTATTTTCGCTCTTCAAATTGCCAGAGCGTGTAAACACATGTAATTCCATGAGGCCTCCGAAAAAACTTCTTAAGTCTCGAGTGACTTAAAAGCAGTGATTTTAAGCTAAAGAAAAAATAAGCTAAAGCATTTTTTCAAGCAGCGCCTTTTATGAAGCGCGGCTTGCCTCCTAAAGACAATAGGAGATTAACATTCCTCTGAGGAACAACGGGAAGGGGATGGGACGACTTTCTCAATTGCAAAAAGTGTAGAGATCGACTGATGGGATACAATGCAGCGAATGGCGCGTCCAAATAGCTCAGCTATGGAGACGACGACAATTTTTTTCGATTGCAAGACCGCCTCAGAAGCGGGTATGGTATTGCTGACAAAGACTTTTTCAAGTGGACTTTGCTCAATTAGCTCTAAGGCATTGCCGACAAATAACCCATGGGTTACGGCAGCAAAAATGCGGCGAGCTCCCTTCTCTTGGCACGCTTTCGCAGCTGATACAAGTGTGCTTGCAGTTGAGCACATGTCATCAGCGAGAAGTACATCTTTTCCGCGGACATCACCAATTAATGTCACAGCTTCTACTTTGGAAGGATCGAACCGGTGCTTTTGCACGATGGCGAGGTCCACTCCCAGTTGTCCTGCATATTCAAAAGACAATTTAACGCTTCCAATGTCTGGCGTCACGACGACCAGGTCATCTCTTCGCTCCTCTTGCTCTGTCACTGCCGCGGCTAAAACAGGCCTTGCTGAAATGTGGTCGACAGGGATATCAAAAAACCCCTGCACCTGTCCAGCGTGCAAATCCATCGTCAAAACGCGCGTAGCTCCGGCGTTGACAACTAAATTGGCGACAAGTTTGGCGGTAATGGGGACGCGAGGGCGGTCTTTTCGATCTTGTCGGCAATAGCCAAAATAGCTAATCACGGCAACGATGCTTTTAGCGGAAGCGCGCTTTAAGGCATCAATTAAGATCAAAAGCTCCATCAGATAGTAATTGGGCCGTCCGGCAATCGATTGTACAACAAAGACATCTCGACCGCGGACACTCTCTTTAACCTGCACAGAGACTTCTCCATCTGGAAAAGAGCCTAAATCTAAACACCCGAGATTCACTCCGAGTTGCGCGGCAATTTGCTGAGCAAGTTCTGGGTGAGATGTTCCGGAGAAGATAAGAGGTTCTGTTCGACTAGAGAGATCCATTCACAAGATAGTCACGAGAGAGCGATAATGAATTGGGGCGGAAGGATTCGAACCTCCGAATGGCGGTACCAAAAACCGCTGCCTTACCACTTGGCGACGCCCCAGTATATTTACCTGTTCGCTTTGCAGCGTTTAACAGAAGCTCTATCTTATAAAAAACGGCATTTTTTGCGCAATATTCTTTTGCAAAAAAAATCATCTTTTTTTGATCTCTTTTGACTACAAAAGACTTGCGAGCGTTTTTTTGTAAAAAGTGCTGCCTCTAACAACGCCTTCTGAAATAAGCCCCCAAGAAGGCGCAACCTCAGGATTTAATTTTAAAAAAAAAGATTAACATTAAATTAGCAGGCAATTACAATAAAACTAAATATAGATAAAAATATTAAATAGCTAACTAGAGGGCGATTATTATGAATCGAACAGGAGACTCACCTAACCCTCCAGATTCCCTCTTCCCAAATCCGCATTTTACAGCCGACCCTTCTGAGGCGACAAGAGGCTCAGCTCCAGCTCAGAGCGAGGAGCCCCCGCCAGAGTCTTACAAACTCATCAAAGATGAAGACCACTCGTTCAATCTTCTTTTAAAAGAGATCGCTTTTGCAAAGGGCGAAGACCCTGTTGCAGCGCTCTCCAACCCGGCCCTCGCCAAAAAGCTGATGAGCTACGTCCGGCCTGGAAGCCTGAAGATGCAGTTTGACCGAAAGGAGGACGCTGACAGCGGAGAGTGGAGTGTGGTCATGAAGAGGCAAGGGCTGACCGTCAATAACACGCATTGCTATGCCTGCAATGCCAACTTAGATGCCATGGTGGACCTTCCCGATGGCCGCTCTTTCACTGTGCGGTTTAGCCACACCCTCTACGCACAAGTGCCGAACACACCTGGAAACTCACAACAAGACCTCGATCATCAGGCGCTCTTTCTCTTAAAAACCTACCGTAAACAGCTGTTTTCTGATTTTAAAGGAGACGGGCCGGCCAACATCCCAAAAGAGCGGATAGAAAAAATCACCAACCAACAAGCTGTCTCAATTTTATTGCACCGGCATCTCGACGAATTTAACAGAGAACATCTCATTGGCCACCTGAAACTCGACTGGAAAGATGGGCAAGACCCTTTACAGGGCGGCTATGGAATGAAAAAGAAAGAGATTGAGATTCAAACCTACACCAAAAATGGCTCTACTGGATCTGTCGCTCACAAGCAGCGCACTGTCTTTATTAAAGAAGACAGTGCCCACTGGAAAAGAAAGGAAACCGATTTAAAGATTGCTCAAAAAGGCCCCGGAGAGATCACCGACTGGTGGCGCACCCGCTATTACGATAAAATCATCTTTGAAGAGGACGAAAATCCCGAATCCCATCCAGGCGCTCCTATTATAGGTTTAGACCCTCCCACCGCCCCTCCCGAAGACCCAGGAAGAAAACCCGATCGAGAAGATAAAGACTCTGGTGATGGGTCCTCTCTCATCAATCGAACGCGCGCTAGACGTCAAGCTCCAAGCTCCCCTAAAGACTCTAACGCTGCTGATGCCGCAAGCTCCTCGACAAAGGGCCCAAAAGAGATGCCGGCAGCCGCCAGCGCAGGAAAAGCCTCTCTTCAAGAGCACTCCTTCCAAACTATCAATGCAGCGCCAGCAGAGGCAAAGCCTTTAGACGCTGAAGACAAAGAAAACCAAGAGCAGCTGCAAAAACTCATCGACGCCAGCATGCTGGTGGCCGACGCCTTCAAAGAATTTGCCAAAGACTTCTCCCCTTTAAAGGTTGTGCCTCAGTTTCCGGCAATCGCTGATCGAGTCTCTGCTTCTGACCATGAATCCACCATCGCTCTAAGACGTAAGCTCCAACGCGTCAGCATTAAAGCCTTTGAAAGCCTGGGCAATCTCATTGTCGACACCAAAACCCAAGATCAAAGCTCAGCAAAGCTGCCCCCTTCAGAAGGCGCCGCCGATATCCAGGCTAAAGCTAAAAAGCCGCCCCGGCCAGGGATTCCCGCCGCTTAAAAAAAAGAGGCGCTGAAAAAAGGCTCTTTAAGCCCTCAACCCCTCCTTAAGCCCTTCGGCGTAAGCGGTAAAAACCCGGTCGATTTGATCGCGAACCGAGCGGAAAGAGTTGAGCAGAGCTTCGCCTTGGGCAGAGTGGCCAGGGTCTTCAAATTCCCAATGCAGCACCTTTTTAACGCCGGAAATGTGAGGGCACTGGCTAGCGTGGCACACTGTGATAGCCACATCGGCGCTCTGCCCATCAGCAATCTCTCTAAAATGTTTGGAAGCTTGATTAGAGATATCGATCCCTACCTCTGCCATCACCTCGATCGCTAAAGGGTCGACAAAACCACGAGGAAGAGAGCCGCCGCTTTCCACACGCGCCAAATCTCCAAGTCGCTTTCTTAAAAAACCTTGCGCCATTTGGCTGCGAGCAGAGTTGCCCACGCATATGACTAAGATAAATGGCTTTTTCATCAGGAAAATCCTTTTTTTATCGTCAATTCCCTATTAGAATGAGCACCCCATCCTTTCTAAAGCCTATATCCCTATCATTTATTATTAAAAAAATCTACGCTGACAAAAAAAGCGCTTTAGCAAATTCCCTCTTCAACCCTTAAATTTTGGATGCCCATGCTTCCCGCTGCCCAACCTTTGACAGCATCTTCAGATTTTGACTTGCGCTCGGCCCATGTCGCCAGGCAAATCAGCCAGGAGCTAAAAATTAAAGGATTGACGATAGAACACCAGCAAAGAAAAATCTCCATCCTAAATCAATCGCCCCTACCCCCTCTACTGATGCTCATTAAGCTCTACTCTTCAACTTTGACCCCCTCTTACAAAACTCTTGCCTGCTACCCTCACGTTAAAATGACAGCTCAAAAAATCCAGAAAGTCAAATTCAAAGAAGCGCCTCCAGAGGGGATGCCGATTGACCCCCCTCCCACATGGAGCACGCACCTATTCAAGGCTGTCCAACAAGGGCGCTTAAGAGAGGATGAAGCCATCTCCCTCACTCAAATCCATCTCTCAAGGCTCTCCGTTGCCGAGACCCGGATCCGCGACGTGGACATCTGCGACTTAAGCGATGAACAAGGGCCAAAAGGAGAATGATTTGCCAAATGCGGATTGCTCTCTTTTTTTTGAAGCCATTGAAAAAAAGATTCGAGGTATTTATAGTGAGAGATTGACCCCCTTTTACGCCTTTACGAGATACTTTTCATGCGCATCGTCCACATCACCTCTGAATACGCCCCCATCGCCAAAGTGGGAGGACTCGCTGATGTCGCCTCAGGACTTAGCCTCGAGCTTAAAAAGAGCGGCATCGACATCGAAGTGATCCTCCCTAAATACAGCCTATTCCCCGAAGAATTTACCAAAGCGCTCCACCCTGGCGAATCTTTTACCTGCCTCTTTGATAAGCAGAGCTTTGAAAATCAAGCCTACCACACTCAATACTCTGGCATTCCCCTCACCTTATTAGATAACAACCATCCCAAAGATCTATTCAAGCGGCGCGCCATCTATGGCGAGGTGGATGATATGGAGCGCTTTCTTTACTTTTGCAAGGCGGCCGTCACTTACCTTCTCAAAAAAAATGACCCCGCCGACATCATCCACTTACACGACTGGCCGACAGCAGCCATCGCCCCCCTGCTCCATCACTTCAAAGCGCTGAAAGCCAAAGTGGTCTTCACCATCCATAACCTCGAACACCAAGGGCTCGTCAGCCATGAGGTGCTGCATCAAATGGAGCCGCTTCCCTCTTTTTACCTAGAATGGCATGCCATGCAAGACCCCAAGGTCCCTCATCTAGCCAACCTATTGAAAGGGGGCATCACCTTTAGCCAAGCCGTGACCACAGTATCCCCTTCCTATAAAGAGGAAATTTTGACGCCGCTCGGCGGCCGCTCCCTCGATTTAGCCTTGAAGGCGCACCCTCGATTGCATGGCATACTCAATGGACTTGACACCGCATATTGGAATCCAAAGACAGACCCCTACCTCAAAGAGCACTATCACGTCGGCGACATCCAAGAGGAGGCTTTCCCTAAAAAGGCCGCCAATAAATCGGCGCTGCTCAGCGAGCTGCAAATGGCCGATGAGGGAGCGCCCTTAGTTGGAGTGATCACGCGACTGGTCAGCCAAAAAGGACCCCACTTGATCGAACACGCCCTCTACCGCACCTTGGAACAAGGCGGGTCTTTTATTCTGCTCGGGTCAAGCCCAGTCCGCGAAATCGACCTCTACTTTAGACAGCTAGCAAAAGCCCTGGCAGGCAATCCCCTTGTGAAGATCATCTTAGAGTCGGATGAGCGCCTCGCCCATCAGATCTATGCCGCCGCTGACTTTTTTCTTGTGCCCTCCCTCTTTGAGCCATGCGGCCTGACGCAGCTGATTGCCATGCGCTATGGCGCCATCCCCATCGTCCGAGAGACGGGCGGCTTAAAAGACACAGTTCATGATATAGAATATAGCACTTTGCCAGTTGAAGAGCGCAACGGCTACACCTTTAAAGACTTCAATATCCAAGGTGTCAACTCGGCTCTAGATCGCGCGCTCTCAGAGTTTCATGACCATACCAGGCGCACTCAACTCATTCGTCAAGGAATGAGGCAAGATTTTAGCTGGCGCCCCTCCGCAGAAAAATACCTCACCTTATATCGGGAGCTAAGCGAGAGCCGCTGATTTTCCAGTTTGGATGAAAGTCTGCTTTACGCTATGCTTTATTTTTCTTAAACCCCTTATCGACCTTGATAGACCTTGAGCATTGCTAACTACCTCACGTTTTTGCGCCTCCTCATCAGTCCCCTGTTTCTCTTCATCTACCTTGGGAGCGATGCGCTGGGCATCCATGGCGCTGACCTGCCCTACTTGCTGATTATGCTGCTGGGCCTCTCCGAACTCTCCGATGGATTCGATGGCTACTTGGCCCGCAAGTACAACCAAGTCACCGATCTCGGCAAAATCTTAGACCCCATGGCCGACAGCATCTCCAAAATGAGCGTCTATTTGGCATTCACTCAAGGCGCTGTGCAGCTGTCCATCCTCTTTGTCTTCTTTATCTTTTACCGAGATGCCGTTGTCAGCACGCTCAGGACGATCTGCGCACTGAAAGGCTTCACTTTGGCCGCCAGAAAGAGCGGCAAAATCAAGACCGTCATCCAAGGCGCCACCGCCTTTTGCATCCTCCTGTTGATGATTCCCCATGCCAAAGGGCAGCTATCGAGTCAGGATTTGCACTTTTATAGTTCCCTCTTGACAGGCATCGCCTGCCTCTATACCCTCTACTCAGGCGCCGATTACATCATCGCCAACCGCCAATACATCAAGCGCCTGCTGAGGCCAAACAGATAAGCCGGAGGCTCTCAAATGACCTTTGACACCTCTTCTCTCGACCGTTTTCCAAAAGCGCCTGGCGTCTACATCATGAAAGATGCTAAAGGCGCTATTCTCTACATTGGCAAAGCCAATAACTTATTCCAGCGCGTGCGCCAGTACTTTGCGCCCGGCCGCGACTCCAGGGTGCAGATTCCCTTCCTGGTCGCCAAAATCGTCTCCATCGAAGTGATTGTCGTCACCAACGAAAAAGAGGCGCTGCTCTTAGAAAATACCTTGATCAAACAGCACCAGCCGCGCTACAACATCTTGCTGCGCGACGACAAAAGCTACGTCTCTTTGAAGATCAACCACCAACATGCCTGGCCTCAAGTCTCTTTGCATCGCTATAAAGGGCGCCCCAAAGAAGATGCTCTCTACTTTGGACCCTACACCAGCTCCTATGCCGCTGGGCAAATGCTCGACTTCATCCACCGCTTCTTTCCCTTAAGGCAATGCTCCGACCAGGAGCTGGAACGGCGCACAAGGCCGTGCATCCTGCATGGCATGAAGCGCTGCCTAGCCCCTTGCGTCGATCGCTGCACCCCTGAAGACTACCAAGCGCTCGTGCATCAAGTGACGCAGCTGCTCAAAGGGCAAGATAAAGAGGTGATTCGCCATCTCAAAGAAGAGATGCAGAAAGCTTCCGACCAACTGGAATTTGAAAGAGCCGGTCACATCTTAAAGACCTTGCAAGCACTAGAAAAGATGGTCGAGCAACAGCTCGTCGACCAAATCAACGGCCGCGATGCCGATGTCATCGGCCTCTATCGAGCTGGAACTGAGGTCGTGCTGACAGAGATGACCTACCGACAAGGGCGGCTGATGGGAGCTCAGCACTTCCCCTTCAGCCATGTGATCGAAGAGGACGAAGAGCTGCTCACCTCCTTTCTCCTTCAGCGCTACAGCCAAAAAGAAGAGCTCCCCAAAGAAATTTATCTCAGCATCCCCCTAGAAGAGAGCAAGCTAATTGCGGAAATCTTGCTCAAAGAAAAAAAGGGCAAGCTCGCCATCACCTGCCCTAAAATCGGCGAGGGCAAAGCGCTCGTCAATCTCGCCATTGAAAATGCCCGGCACAGCTTTGAGCGTAAGAAAGAAAAGGCCGAGACCAACCGCGAGCTCCTCCTCTCCCTCCAAGAAAAGCTGCAACTTAGCCGCTACCCAAAGACCATCGAATGCTTCGACAACTCCAATCTCTCAGGAAAAGATCCCGTCGCAGCCTCCATCTCCTTTGTCGATGGGGTCACGGACAAAAAACGCTACCGCAAATTTAAACTAGAGCCAAGCGTCGCCTCCGATGACTACCGCGCTCTCGAAGAGGTCTTGAGACGCCGCCTCCAGCGCGGCCAAGCTGAGGGCAACCTCCCCGACCTGATCATCATCGATGGCGGCAAAGGGCATCTCAACACGGCCCTCAATGTGCTCAAATCATTTGACGCCTATCAAGGGGACATCATCAGCTTAGCTAAAGAAGACCGACGCCACGACAAAGGAATTACTCTCGAGCGCGTCTTCACCCCCGCGTGCGATGAGCCCATCTGCTTGAATTTCAAAGCACCAGAGCTGTTCTTCCTCCAGCGCGTGCGCGATGAAGCCCACCGCTTTGTCATCGAATTTCAAAAAAAGCAGCGCAGCAAACAAACAACAAAGAGCGCTTTGGACCTCATCCCCGGCATTGGCCCCAAAAAAAAGACCGCCCTGTTGCGGCGCTTTGGCAGCGTTCAAGCCATCCGCCAAGCCCAAGACAGCGACTTAAAAGCCGTTCCCGGCATCAATACCGCCGACATTGCCGCCCTCCACTCCTATCTGAGCCATTGAAAAAATTAAGCTCCTATAATGCCATAAAGTCTGACCACTCCTTTAACCGCATTGCCCGTGCCCCAATAAAATTTGACCGCATTGGTTTTTAACGTCGTCGTCTGATTGACACCGCAATCACATTTATTGGCCAGAGGCCAGACATTCGATACTTTTGTGAAGACGCCGTAGCAATTGAAGAGGTCTTGCGTCGGTTGTGAAGCTGGCGACGGGGAGCGGTACCAATATAAAACACCTGCAGAGACATCGGGCCCTGAAGATTGGCTACCTAACACCCCGATGCCTGCGGCCACGCTTCCTCCATCAGCGGCGCTCGACATGGCTTGTGTGACATAGTTAGCGGTGGTAAACGTGCTCCCATTATCCTGGCTGAATTGAGCATACATTGTCGTTGACACGCTTGCATTAGAGAATACCCCGCTCGGCTCACAGTCATGAAACGTAAAGGCATAGAGGCGATATGTGTCATTGATGACATCTTTAAAAGTGACTGAGGCGACGTTGTTCATCGTCTGCTCGCTCAATTTGATCCAAGTGCCCAGCGTCCCCTTGTAGAGTTGGAGCTGCTCAGTGTTTGTGGTCAATTCACGGTTGAGTTGAATTTCACCCAGTTGAGTTGTCTTGGCGGCTTTTGCTTGATATGACATAAAATAGGTCCTATTTTTATTTATTTATGAAAGGCCGTAGAGGTAAAAATCCCCTTTAGCAATATTACCTGTTGAAAAGAAGAACTGAAGCTGCGTTAAAGCACTGGTCGTCATCGCCACTCCTCCATAAGCAATCTTATTTAAGGTGCTTGTCGAATCGTAGCACGTGCCCTCTATCATGAAAGTTTTATAATAAGTTGTCCCCGCTGGATTGGGGATAAAGATCCTGAAAAAGGCATCTTCAGACGCTTGGTTTGAGAGGGTTTCATATAAGAGGAACCCTGCCGTCGAGGTGTTGATGACGACAGATGGGACGTCTTTCCTAGAGTGGTAGTTGCCTGTAAAAGTGCCTCCGGAGGTAGACACAGTAAATCTAAGCCGGGCCCCGTTAGACACAGGTCTTAAGCCGCAAATGCCGAGCACGTAAAAAGCATAGGTATTTGGAATAGAAATCGAAACAGAGGCTGTTGAGCTGGTGACTGAATTAGAGCTGACAAAAAGCGCATTTCCTCTATCGACAGCAGGGTTGATGCCAATCACAGCTGGCGAGCCGCTCAGTGTAAAGTCTGTTGAAGATACACTAAAGATACCTGTTTTATTCTCATCGGCAATTTTAGAAAAATAAGCCATTTCAAAGGTCCTTTTGGTCAAATGAAGGGGGTTGATGATAATTTTTTTTAAGATGAGTGGTAGCAATAAAGGGTAAAAGTCCCTAAACTTAGAGAGTTAGCAGAGGCCGATAGTTTAATATGGGTGATGGCACCTGTATTGGTGTGGATGCCAGCTCCCGACACCCCAATCGCGCCGCTAGAGCCTCTTCTGGAGAGGCAAAATTGCACTTTTTTGGTCGAGGTTGTATTTGTCGCATTCCAAATGACCACTTCTCCGACCGTCGGATTGCTAGTGCTGAGAGCAAGTGTCGGAACGGTGCTGACTCCACTTCCAGAGCCGCTTCCATTGTTGCACCATTGATAGCCTGTGAGATAAGTAGATCCCCCGTCATTGCTCCAAGAAATATTTAAAGAGCCACTGCCACTATTAACCAAGACATTGCTGATATGAAGGGTGGCCACTGGAGTCACTTCAAGATAAGCCAGGTCAAAAATAACAGAGGCTACATTTGATGAGATCACCTGTTGGGAAACCCGCCGCCAAGGGGAGCGAGGGGTAAAGGAGGTTGAAATGGAAACTTTTCCAGCTGAAATGGAAAAGTCAGACGCTTTAAATTGAAAAACACCTTTTTTAGTGGTCGTTGCTCGAATAGGTTGATGAGCCATAGATATACTCTCCAAAGCAATCCCTTTATTTATGATGGGATTTGTTGTATGCACCCCCAGCTTTTAGAGTGAGAAGCGCAAGTTTTTATATCCTATTTAATAATCTTTTTATTTAGCTAGTGCCCGACCACATTTGTTTTTACGTGTCAAACGAGCGTGAAAGCTCTTTAGAATCGACGATTCTAGAGGCTTTGACGCCGTTTAACATGCGCAACAACATCTGTGGTCGGGCCCTAGAAAACATAAAATAAACAATGAATTTCTCACCAAATGAAGCAGGGATTAAATCAGGGGGGGGGATGTTGGTATTGAATGGAATGGAATAGAAGTCTGAATGGTTATGAAACTAGAAAATAAAATTTTAATATCGAATATGCTAGCGATTTATATTCCTCTCTAACATTTTTTTTTGTTTTTATGCAAAATATAAAATTTAATATTTTTTGATTTTATTGAGAATATTAGTTTTCTCCTCTAAAACTAAAAAAATAACAGCTGCTTTTTTTTAGCCGATACCCTGAATGCTTGCTGAAAAAAAATGCATTGAAATCTATTTTTAGGGGATATTTAAGTTGTCAAATTAGGCTTTTTCTATCAAAGATTTAAATAAAGCAGGAAGCCTCCTCGTCTACGAGGAGGAGAATGCCACGGTCAAGAGGAGACCTTTGACTGCCGCTAGCTTGCAGCAGGCCCTCTGCCTTCCGACTGCCGTTTGAAGAAAGAGTTAAAGCGCTTCTTGATCGCAGTTAAGGCGACAGAAAACTTGGAACCTCTCTCTTGTTTTTCCAAAGCCCTAATTGCCTGGTCTAAAGCCGCATACTCTTCATCAAGCCCTAGATAACCCATCTGCTTAGAGCGCGTGAGCTCACGGCGGGCTTTAGCTAACAAGGTTAAATAAGCCTCTCTATCATCCAATTTTTTCCCCGCTTCATCGAGCAAAGCCTTGGCATTGATGAGAGGCAAAGGAAATGTTTGGGTGACCGTAACCCGCGTATTAAGCGCACTAGCCAAGGCAATCCGCGCTTCATTTTTCTTTTGCAATTGCAATAGGCGGCTGCCCTCTTTGAGAGCTGCTGGATAAAGAGCTAGAGGAAGACAATAGGTATGCACCCCCAATTCACTGCGCAATAAGTTGAGCAATAGCCGGCTATTTGCATAATCTCTAATCTTGATAGCTTTCTCTATCTCTTTGCCTAAAAGTTTGATGCGCTTCAATTCTAAAGGGGCTGCATCCACCACTTCAATCTTATAATCGATGGGCAATAACGCTTTTTCTGGATGGCGCGCCAACAAAATATCGATTTTGCCGACGGCGCGCTCCAAAGCATCAAAAGCCTCTTTTTCACCCCCCTCTTTTTCCAAAGCCAGCAAGGCTTTTTTTGTCTCATCGACTACCGCCACCGCTTCAGGAACAATCTTCTTCTGCTCCTCTTGCTCAGAGAGCTGGCTTTGCTGCTTCACTTCAGCCTGTGCTTTAGCTTGGCTTGAAGCCAAATCTTCTCTAAAAGAAGCGGGTTGAGTCGATGATGAGGCCGAATCTGAGGCTTGGCCTGCGAATAGAGGCGCTGAGGAAATGGCCAATGTCAAGGTTAAATTTTGTAGAGAAAGGAAATTTTTAGATCTAGCAATCATTGCATGCTCTCCCTTGATAAGAAAATCCGTTTTCTTATTTTATCGACTGAGTTTTTTGCCGTCAGAAATGAAAGCTTTTTTGAAAATAGCTTTTAAACCATGGCAGCAAAAATGACCTTAAAAGGCTCATCAGCGCTCCCCCATAGCTGTTCATTATAGAGGAGATAAACTCCAATGCTCTAAACTTTGCAGATGGATCATTGAAAATGATAGTGGATGAGAAATGTAAAAGAAAACAGCATTTGTTATTTTAACCGTATTCAGAGGGGTTCTCCGCCTGTGGAATGCATCTAAAAGCCAAAAAAAAAGCTTCAGGGCGGCCGAAGGGCCACCCTGAAGGATTATTTTCTTTAGCTTAGTTTCAGAATTTAAGAGGGAAAGCTCAAAGAGAGGGTCAGCGGATGCTTGTAGTTGAGAGTGCGATAGAACAAGTCTTTTAAATCACCCTCAATTTTATAGAGCAAGTCCCTTTGCTGCTCAAAGGGCACTTGGGGAAGATCGGCGCTGATGCTGATCTCTTCTTTGCGAATGGAAATCGAACTGGAGATGTGCTCATTGGGAAAAGCACCTTTCCAGTAATTGTCGACATAGGCCTGGATGACGGCCTCATCGATATCCACGCTGCCCGTAGCCGATCGCACATGGTAGTAGCGCCTTTTTTGAGCCACTAAGAAGGTATAGAGGAGGCTCGAGCCCATGGCAAAGAGCCCGAGCCCAATCATCTGCAGCACCAGCACTTGGTTCTCGATAAAAGAAATGAAGGCCAAGCGAAAGCTCGTCCACCAGGGCAGGATGGCAAAGAAAATGCCCACCATCAACAAAAAGGCGGCAAAGATGGCGCTAAATACGGTCAAAAGGAGGTTAGAACTGCGCATCACACCCCTTTCCTAGAACTCATCGGAGTACTCTTCGCCGGTCACCTTCTTCTCATGAAGCAGGGCCGATTCGGGCAGATACTCAGAAGATTCAGGAGTCAGGCACAAGTTTTTAAACACCACATGGACAGAGGCAACATGCAGGCCTGTCAGACGGGTGATCTCCTCCATCAATTTATTTTGGATTTCAGAGGCCTTTTCAGGGATAGGAATCCCATAGCAGACATCCACTTCCACCTTGACATTGACAGAGTGCTTTTTACTATCTTGCTCGACATGGATGCTCTTCACCCGCTCAGAAGGGTTGCGCCCGAGAAGGCTATCGATGAAGTTGCCCTCAGCCAAAGCAATTCCCTCAATCGTAGACAGACAATGCAATGCAATCGATTGAAAGACCTTGTTTTCGATGTCGCGGACAAGCATCGTTTCAGGTAGATCGAATTCTTTTGAATCGAACTTGCTCATCTCTTTTTTCTGACGCTCATTGACAGATAAATGACCCACAGCACTTCTCCTTATTATCTTGAAATCGACTTTGCAGCGCTAACTCTAAAGCTTGGCTGATTTTAGCCTTTGACTTAAAGCCACCAAACCACCTACAGGGAACTAACAGCTAATCCGCAAGCCAGCGGACACTTAGAAAAAACTATTTTATCTTAAACCGCATTACGAATTCATCAACTTTTCTCCTTTTCTGCTCTCTAGCTAAAGAGAAGGCTCCATGCATTCTTAAGGCTATGCCCTTTGTTTATTTTTTTGCTAGAACAAGATCGCTTAAATCGTGTATCTTTTTATCCGTTTTCCAGGTGAAAATCGAAGCCGACTCAAAGCGCCTGATTCAGGACTTCGTAAACGGCAATTGAAGCTTTTAGGTATCAAACGGACGAAAAAGCGCTCTAGAATAGCCGTATCTTCAAAGCTCCTTAGACTCAAACACAATTCACCCGGAACCGCATGGACATCTCGCTGTTTTTTATTTTCCGCATTATCTTTATCCT
>JARBTN010000035.1 GCA_029240195.1 Chlamydiales bacterium | reverse complement strand
TTACCTGTCCCCCCATATTAAGTCAATATGAGGGGACAGGTAGTCGTCGATTCTAGAGGCTTTGACGCCGTTTAACATGCGCAACAACATCTGTGGTCGAGCACTAGCAGAACTTAAAAATATGACCCATCCATTGCCTGTAGTTAAGACCGCGCTCCTAAAAAAGTTGCGTTCAAATTTTGAAATATCCTATACGGGATTTGATAGACACTCGATAGTCGCAAGGAGTGCTATGCACCCTTTAAATTTTTCATGAGGAATATAGATTCGCAATGGCCGGGCTCGATTATCATTGGATGTTTATCTTAATAACTTTTGTTGTGGGCTATAGCTTCATTATTGCTGAACACGTGACCCACATCAACAAGTCGACAATTGCTCTGCTCATGGCCGCTGCGATCTGGAGCATTGTCTTCATTCATAACAGCGACCATCTAGAGCCTTATAAAGAGCACTTCTACGAACATCTCTCCCACGTCAGCGAGCTAATCTTCTTCCTCATCGCCGCAGTGACCATTGTCGAGATCATTAACGCCCACCGCGGCTTTCGCTTTTTCAGCCGTTATATTCAGGCTGACACCAAACGCTCCATGCTCTTTTTAACGGGCATCATCACCTTCTTCCTCTCCTCTGTTTTAGACAATTTGACGACAACGATCGTGATGGTCAACCTGCTCAAAAAAATCATCTATGACAAGCGCGACCGCCTTCTTTTGGGCAGCGGCATCGTCATCGCTGCCAACGCCGGCGGCGCCTGGACTCCAATTGGAGATGTGACGACGACCATGCTGTGGATTGGCGGGCAAATTTCTACAGAGCCTGTCATCACGCGGCTATTTTTCCCAAGCTTCATCTGCCTGATCGCCTCTCTTTTGATTTTAAGCTTCTCCCTCAAGGGCAAGATGCCCGAAGAGTCGTATGCCAATGCCGAAAAATTAGATGAGCCTAAAAGCAAATCGATCGTCTGCATCGGCATCTCTTGCCTCATCTGCGTTCCCATTTTTAAAATGATCACAGGCCTGCCTCCATTCATGGGCATGCTATGCGGCTTAGGCATCTTGTGGCTGGCCACCGATCTGTTTCATGGCCGCTATCCCGATCGCGATCACTTGCGGGTGCCCCATATTTTGACGCGCGTCGACCTCTCAGCGCCGCTCTTCTTCTTAGGAATCTTATTGAGCGTCGCAGCTCTCGACAGTGTCGGCATCTTGCGCGTGATTGCCACTCAAATGAGCCTCAATCTCTCTTCAGAGCCTGCTTTAGCATTCTGCATTGGCGTGGCTTCAGCAGTGATCGATAACGTGCCCTTAGTTGCCGCCTGCATGGGCATGTATGACATGGCCGTGGTGCCGCCTGACTCCCACCTTTGGCACATGCTCGCTTACTGCGCCGGAACGGGTGGAAGCATTTTGGTGATTGGATCGGCAGCCGGCGTCGCCTTCATGGCCATGGAAGTGGTCAGCTTTTACTGGTACTTAAAGCATATCGCCTTTCCCGCTTTTGTCGGCTATACCGCAGGGTTTCTCTTCTACCTGCAGTTCATCATGACTTAAGTAGGGATTAACGCTGATGAGCCAGGGCCCGCGACAAGAGTCTGAATTTCTTCCAAAGACATTTTCTAGCCTGAGAGGGTACAGCTTCGCTCAAGCTTTCAGCGACCTGGCTGCTGGACTCGGGGTCGGCATCATCGCTCTGCCCCTGGCCATGGCCTTTGCTATCGCCTCCGGGGTATCCCCGGCAGAGGGGCTCTATACGGCCGTCATCGCTGGATTCCTCACCTCCCTCTTTAGCGGCAGCCCTGTACAAATTGGCGGGCCGACTGGCGCCTTTGTCGTCATCATCTCAGCGACTGTGCAAAAACAGGGCACGGAAGGCTTGGCTCTTGCCACCCTTATGAGCTCTTGTCTCTTACTGTTATTAGGATACTGCCGCGCGGGATTTTTCCTGCGCTATATCAAAGAGCCGGTCATCATCGGCTTTACAGCGGGCATTGCGTTGATTATCTTTTCCTGCCAGATGAAAGATTTTTTTGGGCTGACTGTCATAGCAGAAGGCTGCAGCCTGCTCAGCCGCTGGATTAGCTATCTACAGGCTCCCTCTTTCAACCCCCACTCTGCCGCTCTCTCCCTCTCTTCCCTCTCGCTCATCATTGCTTTAAAGGCCTATTTTCCCAAAGCTCCCGCCTATCTGTTGGCCATCTTGTATGCCACTACAGTGGCCCATCATTTCGATTGGCCGGTCGATACCATCGGCTCAAAATTCGGCTCCATTCCAAGCCAACTGCCTTTTCCCTCTTTACCAGCGCTGACTTGGCAAAAAGCAATGGCCGTATGGCCCGATACTTTGGCCATCACAGGTCTGGCAGCTCTCGAATCGCTCCTTTGCGCCGCCACAGCCGACCGCTTGGCCGGCACTTCCCATAGCCCAAACTGCGAGCTTGTGGCGCAAGGAATCGCCAATTTTGGCTCTGTCCTCTTCGGCGGCATTCCATCGACAGGGGCAATTGCCAGAACGGCGGCGAATATCCGCATGGGGGGAAAAACGCCAGTCTCCGGGATGATCCACGCCCTTTTTCTGCTGTTGGTGATGAATCGATGCGGCGGGCTGGCAGCGCAAATTCCCCTCTCAGCTCTAGCAGCTATTTTAGTGTCGATTGCCTGGCAAATGGCCGATCTTCATCAGTGCCGCGCCCTTATAAGCGGCAAAAAAGAGGAGAGGGCTATCTTTCTTGTCTCTTTCTTGCTGACCGCTTTTGTCGATCTGGCAGTGGCTGTCATGGCCGGCGTTCTGCTCTCCTTTCTTTTACCCATAAAAAGAAAACGGCTTGGCTAAAGCTTCAGGGATGCAAATTCTTTTGACTTGCGCCACCAGCTCTTTAAAAGAAGAGATCTCCAAGACGACCCATTCATTTGTAGAAGCCTCCTCCACTCTCAAGCTAGAGTCGATCAAGCTTAAGGCGATCTGAGCTGTCTGGGTGCCGCTATCGTAATAGAGGGTATAGTAATCATAGTCGCTGTCATTTTGATAAAAATTGGACGGAGTGAGATAGGCGACTTCCATCCCCTGGACTTGCGCCTGCACCAAAGATAACTTAGGCGCTTTGAAACTCATGATATAAGGCTCTATCTGACGCCAAATCCATGCATTTTTCTTTTTTTGTTCCCTCTCCTCCTCTTCTTTTCTCAATAGGCAGGCGAGGGGGCAAGTCAGTCTAAAGGGCTCCTGCATCATGGCCACCCGCCCTAGAGAAGTGGAGTGATAGTGATAATAAGCCAGATCGCTCAAACAGCTGATGACTTGCCCTTGAAAGAGAAAGATCCCTCGGTCTCTTCTTTGCAGCAGCTCCCTTTCAGAACACATTTTTTCAATCGTCGGATGGCCATCGAGGTGGCTGATGGCGAGGTAAAAAATGCCCTCTTCTTGGTACACAAATAAGCGGTCTTTGATTTGTAGATGCGAAAGCGCCTCTTGCCGGCTTAAGGTCGGGCACTCTTCTCGATAGAGGTGAATGGGGCGATCCTGCCATCCTTTGAGCAGCTGGTAGTAGGAAAAAATGTGCCCTTGGCAAAGCTCTTTGATGATTGGAAGCTGGCCTGCCTGCCCAACCTGTCCAACTTGCCCAAAGCTTTTCTCTTCCAACAATAGATTGTATTCCGCATTCCATTTCGACCCAAGATAGGCGTTCAGCTTTTCAGGGGAAGAATTTTCCTTATCGAAAACCGCCGATGGAAATGTAGGGAATAAGAACATAAACTGACTAATATTCATAACCCATACTACCTTTTGTTATCGTATAAATTTTTAGGTATAATATAATAACATAAATTAATTTTATAATCAACGATACAGAGGATAAATCACTTACTAATAGAAATTAAAAAAATAATTTATTGCAATAGCAAAAACCCCTATTAAGTGTTCGCGGGCTCCTCATCTCCCGGCAGATGCAAAAAAGCTCCCCCATAAAAAATGCTTCAGTTATTCTAGGGCTGCAACAAAGAAACCCAGGGCAGACGATGGATCCAAAGACCCCTTCCCAAAGCGACTACCAGCCCGGCCAACTTCCCTTTTTTAAGAGCCTCGTGGAAGTCTACGCCTTAGAAAATATCTGGCAGGCAGCGTTCACCATTCAAAAGCTATCGAGCGTGGCTCACCTCGATTTTCCTGACTTGCCTGCAGTCATCCATAAAGTGCAAGAAGAGCATGAAGAGCTTTGCCAGGCACTGCAAGAATACCCGAAAAATCGCTCAGCCATTCAAGAGGAGATCGGCGACTGCTTCTTTACCCTAATCAACCTCTGCCGCCATCTGCTCATCCAGCCAGAGAGTGTCATCGACCAAGCTGTCAAGAAATACCTCATCCGCCTGAGCCTGATGGAAGAGGCTTTGCAAAAAGAAGGCAAAACCTTTGACATGGCCTCTTTTCAACAGCTCGAAGAGCTATGGCAGCAAGCCAAGCAAGCTTATCGCCAAAATCCCGAAGAGCTGCTCGAAAGGCTGCGCTTAGAAGGGCTTCAGATGCTGAGCAAGAAACAACCCCTAGAAAAGCCTGAAGGCTTTACAAAAAAACCTCTTTAAAGACAGTTGTCGATTAGTCCTAAAATCTCTATCTTGAAGAAAAGGCGCTCCGGCAAAGTTGGGCGTGCAACATAAAGAGGATAGTGATGCCAGAAGATCGTCGACAAATTGAGCGCGTGAGCGCCTTTTTAGAGCAAGCGCGTCAAGAAATCGGCCTGATGATCGTCGGCCAAAAGGAATTGATCGAACGGCTGTTGATCGCCCTTTTAGCAAAAGGGCACCTTTTATTAGAAGGGATGCCGGGGCTGGCCAAAACGCTTTCCATCAAGACGTTGGCTAAAGTCGTACAGGCGCAGTTTTCCCGCGTGCAGTTCACCCCAGACTTGCTGCCGGCCGACATCATCGGCACGTCGATCTATAACCCCAAAGAAGCCTCTTTCGCCATCAAAAAAGGGCCCATCTTCACCGACATCTTATTGGCGGATGAAATCAACCGCGCCCCTCCCAAAGTGCAGTCAGCCTTATTGGAGGCTATGGCAGAGGGGCAAGTCTCTCTGAGCGGAGAGACACACACCCTCCCCTTTTTCTTTGTGATGGCCACGCAAAATCCCGTGGAGCAAGAGGGGACATTTCCTCTGCCTGAGGCGCAAATGGACCGCTTTTTGATGAAAGTGCTCCTCTCTTACCCCTCCCATGCAGAGGAAAAAGAAATTTTAAATAGCCAAGGACGCCAAGTAGCTCCCAAAGCGGTCTTATCATTAGACATGATTCAAGAAGCGCAAAAGTTGACAGACTCCATTTTCATCGAGGAGAATGTGCTCGATTATATACTCAGCATCATCTTTGCCACACGCGATCCTAAGCGCTATGGCCTAGACATCGCTCAGTACTTGCAATATGGCGCATCTCCTAGGGCCTCTTTGGCGCTAAAAAAGGCCAGCCAGGCCCACGCGCTCTTGGCTGGAAGAGGGCACGTCACCCCCCATGATGTGAAAAGTGTCGCCAAAGACATCTTGCGCCATCGCTTGATCCTCTCTTATGAAGCGCAAGCCGAAGAGATCGATGCCGACCACCTCATCGAAAAGATCTTGAGCGGGATTCAAGTGCCATGATCTTCTCCAAAGAACTGCTTAAAAAAGTGAAGGGGCTAAAAAAGCGCTCTTCCCTCTCCTCGTTTGCCTGGATGGCCGGTGCCTACCGCTCGGCATTCAAAGGGAGCGGCATGAGCTTTTTAGAGGTGCGCCCCTTTAGCGAAGGAGATGACATTCGCTCCATCGACTGGAATGTGACAGCCCGCACCCAAGTGCTGCATACCAAGCGCTTTCAAGAAGAAAAAGCCATTCATGCGCTTTTGATGGTCGACCTCTCCCCTTCCATGGACTTTGGCAGCGGCGATAAAACAAAGGCAAAAGCGGCCTTGGAAATTGCCGCCCTCATTGCCCTCTCAGCCATGCAAAATGGCGACAGCGTCGGGCTCATCTCATTTAGAGAGCATGTCGAGAGCTATCTTCCCCCCAAAAAAGGCATGGCGCATGCCTTGAAGATCTGCAAAGAGCTCGAACAACAAAAGAAAGCGCCTCGAACAGACCTCAAAGGAGCCTTGCAGTTTCTTTTAAAGAAGAAGCTAAAAAAGGCAAGGGTCTTTCTCATCTCTGATTTCCTGTGCCCCCCTTGCGAGCGGGAAATGACCCTGGTGGCCAAAAGCCACTACTTCTCAGCCATCCGAATCAGCGACCCCTTAGAAGAGGCATGGCCCGATGTCGGCCAGCTTCACTTATGCGATTTAGAAAGTGAAAAAGAGGTGCAAGTGGATGCTCGCCAGGCTAATGCCCTCTTTCAAGCGGAGAGGGAAAAGAGGGAAGCCATGCAGGATCGCTTAAAAAAAGCGCGCGCCTCCCTCATCGCCCTCAATACCGGGGAGGATTATTTAAAAAAGCTGTTTAGCGCCATCCAGAGGATGCGATGCGGCTGATCATTCTTCTTTCCCTCTTTACCTTTAGCCCTCTGAGCGGCGCTTCCCCATTCACTCTCTCGGCAAAGGCATGTGCGGTGGGAGAGCCGATCCTCTTGACCATCCAGTTAGAAGAGGGGGCTTCGGCAGAAGCCTGGCTGCAAAAGCTGCAACAAGGAAAGCAAAATCAAGCGCGCCCTCTGCACATCGAACTCTTAAACCCAGCTGAAAAAACAACGGCGCCCCCGGCTAGCTGCCAGTTTCTCCTGATAGCAGAGGAGGCGGGAGCCCAAGCTATTCATTTGCCTGGGGACCTTGAAGAAGAGTGGATTGCCTTTCTAGCTCTGCCGCCAAGAGAGTTGACTGCCCAGTTTGAGCTCCCGCCTCTCATTGAAATGAGCGAGGGCGCTCCTTCCCCATCCCCAGCGCCGTTCTTCATCCTTCCCCTTCTCCTCCTCCTGCCCCTCTTCGCCTATCTCAAGAGAAAACCGTTGGCGCAGCTGGCCAAACGCAAGATGAAGCCAGCGGCAAAAGGCATCGCCCTCTACACCGAACTCAATGCTATTGTTTGCTCTTTGCTCTTTAAAAAGTACAAGATGGCAGGCAACCAAACCTCAGAAGAGGCCCTTTTGCAAATGGCAGATGAAGCCCCTTTAGAGCTCTATCGCCCCTTTCAAGAGTTCTTTAGCTTAGTGGACATGGCCAAATTTAGCGGCCGCCTCCCATCAAAAGAGCAAGGGGAAAGGATCGAAGCGCTGGCTCAACAGCTGATTGACCAGCTCTCTCGCCGGCCTTAAAAAGCGCGCCTTAGTACTGTAAATTTAAAATTTTAGTTTGCAAACTGAGCGAAAAAGCTCTATTTTTAAATAAGGATTTCATCTAAGGTTCATCACCCTCACTATTCACCTCTTTATAATAAAATAAAAATATTATAAAATAATAAATAAAAGAGGATCATCGCCCGATGGATTTTTTAAAAAAACTCGAAGAGCAGCTCCGCCCGCGCCTCAAAACAGCGATCAAAAAGGGGCAGCAAATGCGCGCTGCCAGCGCTCAAAAGATGCGCCAGCTCATCGCCAAGAAAGAGGAGCTCTCCTCTCTTATCTTTGGCCAAGAGAGCCCAACCGGCATCCTCTACCAGGCCAATAAAAAGGGATGCACCCTCTACCTCCTCGCCATTCCGCAGCTAGTCAGCAAAGAGTTCCAACTGCCCGAGTACATCGTAGAAGCGCTCGATAAAAGCGCCAAGCTGATGATCGAAAGCGACGAAAGCCGCATTGGCCCTGATTTCATCGCCCAGTTTAAAAAGGAAGTGCGCTCCTTTCGGCGCGCCTTCCCCGCCAAGCAAATCGCCCTCATCTCCGAAGAGATTGCCGAGCGCCTCTCAGAAAGCAGCGCCTCCCAAAGCCAAGAGCCTCTCGAGCATTTTTTTGCCGCTGTCGACCGCCTTCATGAAGAAATCTATCGCCAAATGGGTTTGGAAGAGAGCTTTGGCAGGGCCCTTCTCAAAGCAGCTCAAGGGCGCGGTCTCTATCCCATCGAACTAGAAGATAGCGAAGAGCAGCGTAAGAACCTGGTCCAAGCCAAAGTGCTCGGCTATCTGACCCTCCTCAGCTTTCAAAAGACAGATGAACACATCTTAGGCTACATCGCCGCCCTTAAAAAAGCCCTTCAACTGGCCGAAGAGGCCTGGCAAACGCGCCGCCTGAGCGGCCTTGCCAAGATGCCGGAAATCCTCTTTCCCGAAGAGACCTTGCGCAAAGAATACCTGGAAAAGCTCATCCATCAGCGCAATCAAAAGGCCGCCTCTTTCATCGACCAGCAAGCCGAAAAAGACAAACCCTGCTTCATCACCTGCGGCATCGACCGCTTCCTTGGCAACGAAGGGCTACTTCAGCAGCTGCAAAAAAACGGCTGGTCGCTGGCCAAGCTTCCCTTGTAAGACCTACGCTTTTGGAAGCAGAAGTTTCCGGGATGAGGCGTTGCCTCCTCCCGAACCCTCCTCCACCAAAGGGCCGCGGCCCTTTGGAAACCCAAGGTCTTGACAAGGCAGAGAGCAAATCCATTGCCTGACGGCAAAGGCTTTGCTCTCTGCCCGCTTTCAGAGATTTTTTTAAACTGGCAAAAGGCTTGAAGCCTTGGGCGGCACGCCCATGGACTCTAAGCCTTTTGCTGCAGCAAACAGGGATTCCAAAGGGCTAGCCCTTTGGCGGCGCGGGGTTTAAGGGGAGAGGCAGAGCCTCTCCCCTTTTTCTTTAATCGCTTGGCCAGGTGGTGTTGACGCGAAAGTCGAAGAGGTCGACATTTGGGGGAAGAAAATCATTTTTTTGAAAGAACAGCTGGAATTCTTTGGCAGCATCTTGAAGGGAAAGCTTGTCTATGCGCACTTCTTTATAGAGGCGCTTTCTCTCCTTGACGATCTCTTCGATGAGCGACTCATCGCCAAATAGGGCTTTTAGAAGTTTCCTTGGAGCTCCATAGAGGCTGACTTTGCGCTCCCGGTCCTCTTTTTCAATCACCAGGAATTTAAGAAGAGATGGGGGCGACAACACCTGGGTTTTTGGGGAGCGATTTTCCTCGCACCCTTTGAGCATCCGGTAATAGACATAGTGCGCTTCCTCATCATCCATTTTGAGAAAGGCCAAGTGGGCGGCTTTTTTTAAAGGATCTGTCTCCCAACGAACTTTTCCTTTTTCTACCATCCAATTCACCAGTTCCTCTTCCAGCCGGGGTACATGCGCTTCAAGCCTTTGATAGAAAGGTGACGAGCTATAGAGCTCGGCGATGAGGTTTTTCAAGGTTTGCAAGACATAAGCTTGGCGCGGATTTTTGGCCGCCCTAGGATCGAGAAGGCAGAGGATGGGCAACTTGCGATTTAAGATGATTTTAGGCGTCTTTGCCTTTTTCTCCTCTTTGTCCTCTTCTTTAGGAGCCTCGACCTCCCCTTGATGGAAGGCATCGAAGTGGACGTCATTTTGGTAAGCATAGCGATAGTTTGTCTCATAGACGGCGGCGGCCGATTCTTTGGCAAAGCTATCGACAAATGCGTGAAACGAGGCGTAGTTGATGGAAGAGAGTAAAAAGATGAGGGTGAAGGTAAGCATTAAGACGGGCATGTCACTCCTCCTGATAGGTGAGCGCTTTAGCGCTATGGGGGAAGAAAAAGACCCATGTCAACTCTTGCCCCTCCTTGAAGAGGGAAAGGCGAAGAAAGACGGGTAATTTGCGATAGGCTATTGACCAATCGGTGTAGTAAGGCCCCTGTTCCGGGTCGGGGAATTTGTCGCGGTCGGCGCGGTTTCGATGCGGCTCAAGGTTTTGCTCAGTGGCAGGGTAGAAGAAAGAAAATTGGATCTTTTCCACATTGCGCAGCAAAACCTCAGAGTGGGGAGAGGTGTCTTTTTCCGTTTTGCCCGCGTAGTATTCGTAGGGCCACGAGACGAGGCAGAGCTGATTTTGCGCATCGAGGTAGAGCCTGGATAACACGCCATTGGAAAATTCTGGGGCAAAGGAGACACCTTGATCGGAGACGAAGACCAAGCTTTGCCCCCGCCACTGCCCGCTTGGCGCTTCCGCTGTGTAGAGAAAGTCCCCCTCGCGAATGCGCGGCAACAGGTAGCTTAAGCGCGCCTCTAATGCCAGGAAATGCAGCCGCTCCTCTCGCTCGCGATTGAGCTGCAGCCGTAAAGAGGAGAAGTAAAAGAAAAAGCCAAAAAGGGATGCGATGAGGGAGGAGAGAAGGGCGATGGCAATCAGCATCTCTAAGAGGAGGAAAGGGCGGCGCTTTTTCATCGGGGGCCTCGGCGATCGGGCTGGGTGCGCTGAGCGCTGTGGTTGAAAGTAAAGATAAGGGGAGCGAGCCTCTCATCTATAGGGATTAGGGACAGCTCGATATGGAGGAGGTAGTTGCTAGAGCGGGGATTTTTTTGTTTAGATAGCCTGGCATGCGCAAAGTAGCCGAGCTTTTCGAGCGCCGGCACTTCCAGATCTAAAGGAAGAGAGCCTTTAGATAGCTCAGGGATATCTAAGAAGGCAATGCGGCCGAGATAGAGGTCCTCTAGCAGCTGAGCGTAGGCGGAGCCGGCCATGTGAGCCGCTCTTTCCGAGCGGGTCAGCTGTTTTTCCATCAATAAGCTATGCGACTGCCAAGAGAGAATGGGCAAAATTGCCATGCTGACAATGGAGATGGAGATGAGCACTTCTAGCAGTAAAAAAGGTCTTTTACGAACCTTCATAGATCTCTTGGGGAAATAAGTCATCTAAATGCCTCGCTAATTCCTCCGGCTGATTCGGAACTTTTTGGCCTGCCGAGAGCACTTTCACCTGAAGCGGCTGGTTGGTGATGAGCAGCGCTGCCGAAGAGTAGCCCTCGAGGTTGATCGTCTGCTCTTGAACATATCCAGAGAGGATTGGAATCCAGGGGGCGCTCTCCACATGGCGTATTTCCGGCGATGGGGGCATGGCGAGCAACCCCCGTAAAGATGGCGTCAGGGGCGCCGCTAAGTCGATGAACAAGGAAACTCCCTCTTCGCTCTCCCGAATCTCTACCTCGGCATCGGCTTGAAAGAGGAGAGAAAGCTCCTCTGCCAAGCGCATTTTTGCGGCCATGCGGTCGACAGCGGCGCGGAAGCGCTCCCCATCGATGGCCTTTTTAAAGCCAAAAGAAAGGGAAGCGCCCACAGAAAGCACAAGGGACAGAGCGATCAGCAGCTCAGGCAAGGTAAAGCTATGGCGGCGCCGGCGCAGCATGGCGAATCTATCGGCTTCTGCGTTTGGCTTTATACTCATCGAGCTTGCGCGAATGCACCTCGACGCGCCCCTCTTCATAGGTGACGTTGAACTCATCTCCCCAGCCATCTCTTGCCAGCTGTTTGGGATCGTTGATCAGGGGAGAGCGGAGGACAATCTGATACCAATTTTCTGAGAGGGAAGAGCCAAGTTCCGGGTCTTCTGCCAGCGCCAGGGTCAAGATGGAGGTGATCTTGGAAATGGCTTGTTCGCTTTTAAACACTTTGCCCTCATCTAAGCTGCCTTGGTAGTTATAGGCGAGCACGCCCATGACCATGGCAATGAGCGACATGACAATGACAATTTCAATCAAGGTGAGGCGGCGTCTTTTTTTTCTCATCGTATCCTCTAAATTTTAAGAATTTAAGCTAAATGCGGATGTATCGGTCATGGGCAGCAAGACGGCCATCAAGATGAGGCCGATGAGGGCGCCCATGATAATTAAGATGACAGGCTGGGCAAGCGCCATGAGCCGCGAGATATTTTTGTCTAGTTCTTGGTCGTACATGTCGGCGACTTTGCCCAGCAGCTTGACCATCTCGCCGCTCTCCTCGCCGATGGAGAGCATGCGGCAAAATAAGGGGGGCAAAAGGGGGCTTTTCATGAGCTCTTTGCTCAAAGAGCTTCCTTGGATGATGCGCTTTTCAGCGCGCTCGATGATCTCTTCTAACACCACATTTTTCATGACATGGCGGCCGATGCGCAAGGAGTCGATCATGTTTAAGCCGCCTGAGAGCAAGGTAGCTACAGTGCGGGCAAAGCGGGTCAGGGCAGCTTGCAGCAGCACGCCTTTGATGAGGGGCATCTTCATCAAAAGCCTTTGTATGGAGGCCAAAGTCTTGGGCTTTTTCAGCTGGATCATGAGCCAGAGAGTGAGGGCAATGCTGCCGACGACTAAGGCCGGCCACCATTGCTGAAACAATTTGCTCAAGGCCATGACAAAGGCGGTCAGGCGGTTGACCTGCCGCCCTTCCAACACCGAAGATAGGGAAGGGACGACAAAGCCGAGCAGCAGGGCCACGATGAGGGTGGAGAAAATGGCCAGCACCATGGGATAGAGGAGCGCTGTCATCAGCCCTTTTTTGATCTTTTGCTCGCGAGCTAGCAGGTCGGCAATCTTTTCAAGCGCCATGTCCAGCCCGCCCACGGCTTCTCCTGCGCGGATCATGCTGGCAAAGAGGCGATCAAAGCTGCCGGGATAGATCTCCATGGCATCCGATAGGGAGGCCCCCCCCTTGATCCGCTCGGCTAAGCCGATTAAGACCGGGTGAAAAGTCTCTTGCCGGTACTGCTGCTCAATGGCCATCAGCCCTTCATAGAGGGGGACGCCGGCGCCGACCAGCTGGGAAAGTTGGACGGTGAAGGCAATGAGGTTGTCACCAGTGAGGTTGCCCTTGCCAAACCACGCTCTCTTAGCTTGCAAGTGGGTGACCACAAGCCCTTGCTGGCGCAGCTCTTCCCTAGCGTCTTTTAAAGAATCCGCTTCGACAGTGCCCTTAGCTTTCTGTCCTTCTCTTGAGTAGGCTTGGTATTGATAAACCGGCACGCCTGAAAGGCCCTCTCTTTGGTCAATTTGAATGCAATTTAAATGGTCACTCTTCCATCTCTCGAGTGACTCGCCAGACCTCTTGCAAGGTGGTGATGCCCTGGATGACCAGCTGCTTGCCATGGTCGCGCAGGCTAAGCATGCCGCGCTCTAGGGCAAGCAGCCGCAGTTCGACAGCATCGGCGCTTTTGACGATCCGCTCTTTTATTTTGGCATCGATGCCCATGAATTCATAGACGCCGTGCCGCCCTTTATAGCCTGAATGGTAGCAGGCCGGGCAGCCCTGGCCGCGGTAGAGCACGCCTCCTGGCAGCTCTTTTTGGCTGACGCCAAGCTCGAGCAGCTCTTTTTCCGAAGGCTCATAGCTGACTTTGCATTGGCTGCAGATCTGGCGCAGCAGCCGCTGGGCGAGCACTCCCGAGACGCAAGATGAGAGCAAATAGGGCTCGATGCCCATATCGACGAGGCGGGTGATGGCAGATGGGGCGTCGTTTGTATGCAAAGTGCTGAGCACCATATGGCCAGTGAGAGCGGCTTGGATGGCAATCTCCGCCGTCTCCTTATCGCGAATCTCTCCGATCATGATCACATCGGGGTCTTGCCGTAAGATATGGCGCAGGCCAGCGGCAAAGGTCAGCCCAATCTTGGGGCGCACGCCAATTTGGGCAATCCCTTTTAGCTTATATTCCACAGGATCTTCAATGGTCATGATATTTGTCTCATCATGATTCATCTCCGAAAGGGCGCTATAGAGCGTCGTCGTCTTGCCGCTCCCTGTCGGGCCGGTGACCAGCAAAATCCCCTCCGGGAGGGAAATTTGGCGGCGCAAGTCTTCTAAGATGGGCTTGGGAATGCCTAATTTATCGATCCCTAAGACGACATTGCCGCGGTCTAAAATGCGCAGCACCACCCGCTCGCCATTGACGACAGGGAGGGTGCTGACTCGAAAGTCAATTTCACGCCCACCCATCTTGAGCTTGATGCGCCCATCTTGCGGCAGGCGGTGTTCGGCAATGTCGAGCTTGGCCATCACTTTAATGCGGGCGATGAGCTGGGTGCGCACATCTTTGGCGGGCAGATGGCGATTTTGCAACACGCCATCGATGCGGTAGCGGACAGAGAGGCCATTTTCCAATGGATCAAAGTGGATGTCAGAGGCGCCCTGCTGGATGGCTTCTGTTAAGATTAAGTTGAGCAGCTGGACGACGGGCGATTGCCTTTGCGAGTGGTCGAGCAGATCGAACACCTCCACATCGCCGCCGGAAGACTCCGGGCCCTCATCTAAATGGGCTAAGAGCTCATTGGCCGCCCCTTCTTCGGTATTATAGCGCTCATCGATGGCAGCCAAGATCGCCGCTTTAGGGCTATAGGCGGAGCGAACTGGCCGTCCGAGGAGAAAGCGGGCCTCATCGAGGGCCTCTAAATTGAGAGGATCGGCAATGGCAAAGAGAACATGTCCGTCCTCCTCTTTAATCGGCAGTGCCGTATGCTTTTTGACAAAGGCATAAGGGATCTTCTTGTAAATCTCTTTAGGAACGCGATAAGAGGAAAGGCTTTCGATGATTTCCATGCCAAATTGGCGAGCAATGTCTTCTAACGCCTCGGAGCTGGCAAGCAGCCTCTTTTGCAGGAGCTGGAGCTGGGGCGCGTCCGAGGGAGGCAAAGAGGAACTTGCCTCGGCAGAGGAGGCCTCTTTGCCGCGCTTCGGCCATAATTTTTTAAAAGGTGCCAGCCAGTTAACGCCCATCATACTCCTCTTGAATTGCCGTCTGCCGGTCGTTGCTGAACATGAAATGGAGGGAGTTGTGGATCGCTCTCCTTTCGCTCTCTTCTTTGGCAATCATCACCTCGCGCAAGAATTCGGGGATATCGCCCGGCCTCTTTTGCAGCATCTCTAAGCGCATGCGATCGCGCTCATCGGCCACATCGGAAACCACTTTGGGCGTCAAGAAGATGAACATCTCCGAAGTGGTCTCTTTGTCTGTCGTCATGCTAAACAGCTTGCCAATGCCTGGAATATCGCCAAGAAAGGGAATCGACTGCCGGCTGTTATTGTGGTCTTTATTGCGCAAGCCGCCCAAGATGATGGTCTCGCCATTTCTCACGCGCACCTGGTTTTTAAGGCTGCGGATGGTGACATCGGGCTTGGCCGGGTCGTCACCTCGAAACGGCGTATCAAATTGAATGTTGGTCTCTAGCGTGATAAAGGGCTCTTGCCCAATTCCCTCTTCCGGATTGTGGATGGTGGGGGTGATTTCGATATTGATCCCGTACTGCGTGCGGACAAACGAATCTTTTGGGTTTTTATTATTTTCACCGAGCACAACGCCGCTATTGACAGAGATTTCCTCGACGATGGAAATCTTGCCTGGGGTTTGGTTGACAGTCAAAATCGAGGGGCAGGCATTGACATGCACATCGCCTTGTGAGATGAGGAACTGATAGGCTAAATTAAAGGCCGGGAAGCCAGCTTTTTTGGCCTGCGAAAAGGTGTAGCTCAAAATGCCCTTCTTCGCCGTATTATTCCAATCCGTTCCCCAATGATTGGTCTGATTCCCTTTAGATTCGATCTGCAGGAGGTTGAGGCCGAAATCGCTCTGATCGGTGATCTTCTTTTCAAAGAGGAGGACTTCAATTTGCACCATCTTTTTGGGCACGTCGAGCTTCTTTAACACAAGCTCCATCTTCTCTAAGATATCGGCCTCCACGACCATGACAATCGACCCAGTCTTAGGATCGACGATGAAGTTGCCCCCATTTTTCTCAGCCTTTTTCTCATGGGTGGCGCCAAATGAAATGTTGAGAGGCGGCACTGACATGTGGTTCCAGTCACGGGTTTTATCGCGCGTCTCATTGACGACAGAGGTCGCCTCTTTCTTCTTCTCCATAGAAGAGGTGCCAAGCTTTAAGAGGTCGTACACCTTTTGCAGCACTTCAGCCAATTCCTCAGCATCGGAGTGTTTGCAGACATACCAATGCACGACCTTTTCGGTCGGCAGGCCGGCTTGTTTTTCGATGAACTGAATGATCTCTTCGGCCCGATCGAGCTCTTCTTTGGTGCCGATTAAAAAGAGCGATTGCAGCGATTGCTGCAAAGAGATGACGCGAAATCCTGAAGAGGCGGTGAAGAGCAAAGCTCCTCCCTTTTTGTTGTCGACCGCGATGCGGTCCGCATCCTTATCCGAGGCGGCTTTGCCGGAGAAGATCACCTCTAAGATGCTGGTGACGTCATTGGGGCTGATGCGCTGCAAAGAGATGAGGCGAAAATCTTGCCCCTCGTAGTGAAAGGAGGCAAAGTCGTAGATCTTCAAAAGCTCTTCGATCTCCTGCACATCAGAGACGATGAGGATTTTGTGGCCGATGAGGCGGATATCCACCTTCTGCTTTTGGCTAAAAGACTCTAAAAACCTCGCCACCCGCTCCGACTCGGTCACTTTGGGGCTAATTAAAAAGGCAGCCCGCGCCTCTTTGGGCATCAAAGTCAAATCTTGGCGATTGTGGGTGATGCCATAGAGACCGCTCGGCATTTCCCGCATGCTATAAAGCTCGCGCAGGTAGGGATTGAGCTGGCGGATGCCGATGCCATTTTGGCTTAGGATAATCTCGATCATCTCCTCCCATGAGGCACGCGGAATGGGCAGGCGGGAATTGATGCTCAGCTTGCGCTGCCCAATCTCCGGAGGGATGAGATAGACGTAGTTTTGCGAGGCATAATCCATGATCAGCTGAGCTAAGCTCACCTCTGGCTGATCCCATAGGGCATAGAGCTCTTCATCGGGATTGCCCGCCGCTTTTTCCCGCCACCCCTCTTCGAGCAGATGGATAGAGGTGCGCAGCGCTTGAATCTCTGCGGCCAGCTCTTTATAGCGCGAAAGGTCGGTTTCTTTTAAGGCCAGCGCCTCTGCTTCGCGGTAAAGAAGCTCCAGCGCCTGCCTTTTTTGCCGAATCTCATCGTCTACTTCCTTCAGCTTCTTAGACATCTCTTCGGAAAAATCATCGATGGACTGATCTTGCCCGAGAAGTTTTTCTTGTAGGGTATAAGCTCCAAGCCCGCTTGAAGCGAGTAACAGCGAACAGAAAAAAGCTGCTAAGTAGTTCATTCGTTATAACCTAAAATTTGCTGTTAGTTTTATAAAAAGTGTACTGCATATACGCTTTAAAGAGAAGCCACTCTCCTCTTAAGGCGCCTCTTTGGTCCGCCTCTCTTTTGGGGGCAAGCGCTCATCATCGGGCGAGGGTTCTGCTTTAAAGAGGGCGTTTGGCTCCAGGCCAAGCTCTACCTTTTTGGCCACGCTCCTCGTCGCATCATAGAGGATGCCCTCGAGCACTTGCTTTTCTCCGCGCCGCGCCATCTCTAGAAAGACAAAGAGAGGGCTGTGGGTTTTGCCAAAGACATAATTGAGAATTTGCTCTTTTGAAGAGAGCTTTTGCCACTTGCGCCCCTCCAGGATCCACCAATCTCCCCGGCGCACATGAAGTCGCTCCCCATTCACTTCTAAGATGGCCTGGTTTTTGGTCTTAGCGCCGACATAGCGGAAGTTGAGCAGCGACCGGTCGGGCCACTCCTCGCGGCCGCGCGGCAAGTTCAATGCCATATGCGATTTGCCATCGGCATCCCAAAGGTCAAAGCGCATCAGCCGCTCTTCGATGCTCTTGACTTGCAAAAGCGGTTTGCCAACTGAATCGGGCCCCGGCTCGACCACCTTCCACTGCCCTTCATCGAAGACCATGACGCCGCGCAAACCCACAAAACAGGTGTAGAGCCCATTAAAATCAATTCTTTCCTTATCTTGAGTGAAGGCGTACTCATCGCCGCCAAGGTCGCGCAAAAATAAGTCCTGCCCGCACCAAACAGCTTTTTGCCGGATGAGCAAAGAGGGGTCGACCTTCCACTCGCCAATTTCCCACTTGACGCCCGTTCCCAAGCGGCCATATTCCTTTAAAAGGAGAGTAAACTGCCGGTTCTTCTCCGGGTCTTCGATCACGTCACCTTTTTCATCGAGCATCCTCACCTGAATGAAGGCGCCCTCTTCAGAAGGCCTGGCCTCAATCCAAAGGGAGGTGGGCTCATTATTTGGACTGAATAGATAGCGGGAGGCGGCGCTCTTTTTATCAAAGGTGAGGTAGAGGGGTTTTCCTGCGGCCACGCTGGTGGCTTTTAGCTGCCCTTTCAGGTTGAAATAGAGGATCGGCTCAGAGACATTTTCATCAGGCCTTTGGTTGGTGCCTAAAAACATCAGATGCTGCGATAGATCGGGAAGGCGCATCTTGGGCCGCTCATGCTCTAAAGTTAGCCAAAGGGGAATGGCGTCATAATCTTCTGCTCTTTGCCGAAAAGCGCCCTTGGGCAGAGCCCCCTCTTTTGCAGGAGAGACCGCAAGCTCTTGTCCATAGAACCAATCGACTGTATGGATGCTCAAAGAGCCGAGCATCCAAAGGCAGCAGATAAGCAAAGCTAATTGGCCATAGCGCAGAAGATTTTTACCCATAGACATCTCTCAAAAACTTTTGCAAAAGGAAGAGGAACCTCTCAACAGGAACACCCTTTTAAAGAAGGCAGTATGCACAAAAAAACGCTCTTTTCCGAATCAGTGGAAAATCTTTTCATTATAGACTGAACAAACCTTTTCCAAAATGAATAAAAGAAATAAATCCCATTTCAAAAGAGGCTCCCAAAGCGAGGCTCAAAATTTTTATTGACACAGCTATCGTTTGTTATCTATACTATCAATTAGGGAGGATCCCTGTCATCAGGAGGTAACTTATGGCTGACGCACCTAATCAAGAAAATCAAGAACCGCAAAAAGACCAAATGCAATCTGCAGGCCCCAAGATTAAAGCGGGTCTTGAAGAAATTCAACAGTTTGCATCGCAAAATACAAAAGATGCAGTAGCTTATTTAGTATTGTTTATTGGTATTCTGTTGTCAGCTTTTGGCAATTTTTATGGCGCCGTCATGATCGGCCTTGTGGCTGGAGCTTATTACTCCTGCTGGATCATAAGTCGCTTAAAAAAAATCAGCCATCTCGTCGAAACAGAAGGGATTTTTAAAAGCTTTGTCGCCATGGGGACATTGCTCGGATTCCTGATGGCGTCTCCCGGCATTTTTTTAGGCATGGGAATTTCTGTCGCCGTCAACTATGTTCTCGCATTGAACGCGCCCTCTTGTTCCACCGGGCAAACGCCCCCTTCCTCTCAAACAGATCAGACAGATTCTCATTCTTAATTCATTCAGTCTTTAGGGAAAGAGCTCCTTGCTCTTCCCCTCTAGTACTGCAAATCAAAAGCTTTAGCCTATAAAACGAGCGCTAAAACCTTTTCTTTTAAAAAAAGCCTTAAATTTCATCTTAGCTTTTTCCGATAAGAAAAAGAAGAGTTTTCCTTGCCTAGAACCAAAACGACATGTTAGGAAAAAAAATGACTCGCCTCCCATTTTGGTAGACCCATCTACCATGAAGAGGTTAGAAGCGCTCTATCAAAAGGGACATTAAGTCATGCACCGTTTTTTAAAAATCTGTATCACCTGGTCTATCTGCGCGGTATTCTGTAGCTTTGAAGGTAGCCTTTCCCCCTCTGCTAAAACCCTGCATTCCTCTTTTGATGAGCAGTGCTTGGAGATCGATAGCTCACGTCAAGATTTGGTCTGTATAGCCAGTGTTCAATCAGCCTCCTCTTTAAAAGCCAGCGACTCGGAGGACCTGAGCGATCTGATCTTCGTCGCAGAGCTCTCTCTCCCTGTCCACCCGCTTCCCATTCAGCCGGCAAAAGGCCCCTCCACCCGCGAAGAGCGCTACTCGGAAAAAATCCCCATTGAAAAAAAGGCCCCAGGCTTCTTGAGCAGCCCAAAGGGTTCTATCCTTGTCGCCTCTTCAGCAATCGGCGGGCTCACCGGCCTGTTAGCGGGCAAAGGCTCGAAAGCGGGTTCAGAATCTTGGTCAGAAGGAAGCACCCCGTATAGCTTATCTTTTAGCTTTCATAATACGAGCATCATCGGCTCTCACTCATCGAATTTCAAAGGGCTCATCGTCTCCCCTGGGCATCAAACATCAGAAATGACAGCTAGCTTAAACGCAGCCGATTCGGAGACAATCTCCTTTTCAAATGCCGACTACGGCGTCTATACCATTATCTTCCAACTGACAAACACCGATGTCAACTCGCCGACAGGCTACTGCACAGTGATCCATTCAAATAATGGCCTCATCTCCTCCTACCCGGTCAGCTTTCCAAGCGCCATCACGGGGCAGCAGTGCAGCTTTGATTTTGTCCACCATCCAAATACGCACTAGCTCTTTGCTGAGCAAAAGTTTTAGCGGGTATCAAACGGCGCTAAAGCTTCTAGAATAGCCGATCCTCTTGGCCGTACTGGCAGCGCAAATGAAGCGCTTTGCCGCGGTCAAGTCGTCATCCACATGGCTGAAAAAGGCTGTCACAAAGAATTTCCTGCCACATCATTTAATTCATCGACAATACAGGCAACTTTTGTCCTAGTGCCCGACCACAGATGTTGTTGCGCATGTTAAACGGCGTCAAAGCCTCTAGAATCGACGACTACCTGTCCCCTCATATTGACTTAATATGGGGGG
>JARBTN010000105.1 GCA_029240195.1 Chlamydiales bacterium | reverse complement strand
GCGGGGCCTGGCCTTTGGTGGGGTACTTGGGCATTTTGACCGCCTTTCTCATCTTCACCTACTATTGCGTAATTGCCGGCTGGACGCTTGGCTACGCGGCGATGATGGCGTCGAGCCGGCAGATCCCCTTCGATGCATTTGCAGCAAATCCAGTCTATACCATCGGGCTGTCAGCTTCATTCCTCCTGTTAAATGGCTGGATTGTCTCCTTTGAGCTTTCAAAGGGCATTGAGAAATTTAGCAAGATTTTCATCCCACTCATCTTCGTCTTATTGGGCGTATTGATTGTCAAATGCGCTTTCTTGGAGGGGAGCTTTGCCGGCTATCAGTTCTACCTTTATCCCGACTGGAGCCGCATCTCCTGGCATACCCCTTTGGCGGCCATGAGCCAGGCCTTTTTCTCCCTCTGCATTGGCGAGGCGGTGCTCATCACTTATGGCAGCTATTTGGCTAAAGAGGAGGATCTATTTGCCTCTGCCCTCTATATCGCCCTCTTTGATCTGTTGGTGGCTCTCTTGGCCGGCTTGGTCATTTTCCCAGCTCTCTTTGCCTTCCAGATGGCGCCCGACCAAGGAGTGGGCTTGATCTTTAAAGTATTGCCCAAAGTATTTTCCAGCATGGAAGGGGGCGCCCTCTTTGGCTTTCTCTTTTTCCTGCTGCTGACGTTGGCAGCTTTGACGACAGCCATGGCCCTTTTGGAGATGCCAGTCTCTTTTCTCGTAGAGAGGGGCTTGTGCCAAAGCCGCAAAAGAGCGGTGTGGTTGATGACGGCTTTGGCCTTTTGTCTGGCCATTCCCTCAGCGCTTTCAACCGGCGCCAGTGCCTATTTTTCCGAGCTGCAACTTGAGAGTGTGGGCAAGATTGGCTTTTTGGCAATCATGGACTTTATCGCCGGCGACTTGGGGATGGCGGTCACGGGTCTTTTGACCTGCATTTTTGTCGGCTGGGTGTGGGGCGCGGGCAACGCCGCAAAAGAGATCGCCTCGAGCAGCCCGGCCTTTTTAAAGATCGCCCCCCTTTGGCAGGTTTTAGTCCGCTACTTTGCGCCTTTGGTCATCTTCGTGATCTTGTCGACTTTGCTTTAAAAATGCTTTTGCTCGTTTAAGAATAAGAAGAGGGTGTTGACTTTTTCTTGCAGATCAAAAGAGAGCGGCTGAGAGGCAATTTCGCTAAGAGAGCGGCTGCTTAAGAGGAAAAGGGTGAGCTGGTATTCCTCTTCGGTGAAAGGGGAGAAGGGGAGCGCCTCTTTTTGCAGCCATTCTTTAAAGGTCTCTTCGTGCAGCAGCCCGTCATATTTGAGCAATTTAAGCTGGAAGCTGGTCAATAAAGTGGTGGGATAGGGGCTCTCCGACAGCTTTTTGAGGTAGGCATCGAGCAGATCATAGAGGAGGGGCGCTGCCGACTCGGGCATTTGGGTGGTCAAGATGGCGCCTAGGAGGCGGGAGGCAATCGATAGGCAATCGAAATCGCGCCTCAAGAAAGGGTAGTCGTGGACGACAGTAGCCCTTTGGCAGCGCCAAAGTCCGTTAGACCTCGGGATCAAGTCGAGCTCCGCTTTCACAAGTCCCGAGGCAATTGCCGTTTCCACGGTGTCTTTTAAAAATAGCTTACGGCTTTTGCCCGTTTCTCTTTTGACAAAGAGGGAGAGCAGCCCCCTCTCTTTGGAAAATGCTTTGACGATGAAGGCCTTGTCCTGATAAGGAAACGCTTTCAGGGTGATCGCTTCTGTGAACAGGTGGTCGTCTTTTTGCATCTCTAAAGCAGTCATGAATCTCTCTTTTTGAAGGCTTAAAGCCCGCCTTTTGCTATTTTTCAATATGCCTCTTTTAAAAAAAAGGAAAAGATGATAAAGTACCCATTCAATTTCCCTCTCAGGAGAGAAACTCTGAAGCGCTGCCAACTTTTCATGCACTGATAGCTCAATCGGATAGAGTACCCGGCTTCGAACCGGGTGGTTAGAGGTTCAAGTCCTCTTCGGTGCATTTAATCTTTCAATCGATGGGTAGTGTCTTGTCTACTTTACCATCTATCTACTCTTTCACATCCACTCAATTTAGCTCATACATCAAAGACGCTCTTGGAAAAGGGGCTGAACTTGCCGTTTCCCTCTACCATGAATGGTTTCGCTTTGGCACTATGCTTGGCCCAGGCGCCGAGTTCAACAACGCCCGCCGTCTATTGCAGGCGATGACTGACCTTTTTGAGACGCGCCTGTTAGAAAGCCGCCTCATCTCCAGCAATCCCCAGCTGGGCAAGTTTTTGGTCAGCGTCGCCGGCGGCTATGAGGTGGAATCGGTGATGATCCCCATGCAAAATGGCAAGACCCTCTGCGTCTCATCGCAGGTGGGATGCCGCATGGGATGCAGCTTTTGTGAGACAGGGCGTATGGGGCTTTTGCGCCAGCTGACTGCTGAAGAGATTGTGCAGCAGGTGATGATCGCCAAGCAGCGCTACGGATTTATGCTGCGCAACGTTGTCTTCATGGGGATGGGCGAGCCTTTTGACAATTACGACGCGGTGCTAGAGGCAGTGCGCATCTTGACCGACCCGCATGGCATTCAGCTGGGCGCTAGGCGCATCACCATTTCCACAAGCGGCCGAGTGGACGGCATTGCCCGCCTCATGGATGAAAATTTGCCGGTCAACTTGGCCGTCTCCATCAACGCGCCAAACAGCCGCCTGCGCCGCACGCTGATGCCTCTAGACCGCCGCTTCGACCTCCAGGCGCTAAAAGAGGCTCTTTTAGCCTACACGGTAAAGACGAAACAAGATGTGCTCATCGCCTACGTCTTGCTAAAGGGGGTCAACGACGATCTCTCCTATGCCGACGAGCTGGCCGACTATTTGCAGGGGCTTTCGGTCAAGATCAATGTCATCCCCTACAACCCACAGAGCTCCCCCCTTTACGATGCGCCAGAGGCCGAGGCGATGGAGCTTTTCTTAAAGCGGCTCCGCGAGAGGGGCTATCGCGCTCTTTTACGCAAGACAAAAGGGGATTCAATCATGGCCGCTTGCGGGCAGCTGGGCAATCCCGCTTTAAAAAAGAAGACTTTGCATGTGGTCTCATGACCGAGAGCGGTATTAAGCTGGCATTTTTTTGAAAGAGGCGTTAAAGTGAGAATTTTAAATTCAAGTCGCCACCTATGGCAGCTTGGGTTTTTTTAAGTTGACCTCACTTCATCAAGCTCTTTTAAAACCGATACATTCCAAACTAAAAGGGAGTGCTCACATGAATCGCCAAAAAGCTGAAGAATTTGAACGCGAAGGCCTGAGAATTGCAGTCACCGGACGCAATGTCCATGTGACAGATGCCATGAAAGACTATGCCGTTGAAAAGCTCATGAAGATCGAGCGCTACAATTTAAAGCCCATGGAAGCTCATGTAGTGATGGATATCGAACGCATCCATCATCGCGTCGACATCGATATCAAAGTCAACCACACGCGCATCAAAGCCCAGGCGGTGAGCGAGGATATGTATGTCTCAATCGACCGAGCGCTGGCCAAAATCGAGTCGCAGCTTTTAAAATACAAGGGACGTTTGCAAGACCACCATGCCAAGGGATTGTCCGCGACCGAAATGGAAGTCCACGTCTTAGAGCACCCTTCCGATGAAGTGGAAGAGATCAACGATGCCATCGAAGATGAATCGGTGCGCCGCAGAACCGCTAAGCAAAACCCTAAATTAGTTGCCCAAGAGACGCGTCCGCTCAAGACGCTCAGCCATAGCGATGCCATGATCAAGCTGGTCTTATCGCAAGACTTATTCCTCGTCTTTAAAAATGAAGAGAGCGGCAAATTGGAAGTGATCTATCGGCGCAATGACGGCGACTTTGGAGTGATTAAGCCCGAGTGAATGAAAAGTTTTTCGCTTTAAGCCTGATCTTATCTCTTCTCGGCGCTTTTTTTTGGCTGAAGGTGCATCAATATTTGTCCTTTCGGCGCCAAAAAAAGCGCCTTAGAAGAGGTCTTGCCGCTGAAGCAGAAGGGGAAGTGCTTTTAAAGCAGCAAGGGTTTGAACTTAAAGCGCTGCAATCGAGCATCCAAGTGGGGATGACAGTCGATAACCGCCTCTTCCACTATGAAATTCGCCCCGATGCCATTGCTGTCAAGGCCGGCCGCGTATTTGCCGTCGAGATGAAGACGGGCGCTATCGCTACCAATCCGCTTTTTAAAGAGACGCGACGACAAATTTTAGAGTATTACTATGCCCTGCCGGTCGATGGCGTCTTGCTGATCGATGTCGAACGGAAGAAAATTTCAGAAATAGCTTTTGTCTCCAAGCGCCTTTCTCCTCAAATCAGCCACAGCAGCCCTTCTCTTTGGCGCCGCTTTAGCTGGCTTCTCTTACCGATTTTAGCAGCTTTGCTGTATCTTCTAAACTATGCTAACCTGACTTCCCTGTTTTCATGAAAGAAAAGCTCTATTGCCCGGTCCGCAAACGATGGATCAAAGAGCAGCCCGAAGAGCTGCTGCGCCAGCAGATGATTTCAGAGATGCTTGCGTGCCTCGGCTACCCTCAAGCTTTGCTTGCTGTTGAAAAAGGCTTAAATCAGCTGCCTTATTTAGAGAGGCAAAACTTGCCCAAGCGGCGCATTGATATTCTCGCCTTTCATCTGCTGCAAGGTTCTCTCTCCCCCCTTCTGTTGGTGGAATGTAAAGCTGCTGTTTGGACAGATCGGGCGATTTTACAGCTGCTTGGCTACAATCGCCTGATTCAAGCGCCTTTCATCACACTGGCCTCTTTAAAGGGAGTGTGCACCCTCTCTTATGATGGGCAAGGCCATCTCGTCCCCCTTTGCCAGGGAATCCCCTCCTTTGCCACTCTCATAAGCTTGCTCGCCGATTAAGCAGTCTTTCTTCTTTGCCTGATCTTGCTCTCATTTAGAGGACATTTAACCCCTTCCCGTGGAATTCTCCATCCAGAATAGGCCTAGGCTATTTGGATGGAGATGGATAGCGGAAAAACTATTTTTTTTCTTTGTAAACTAATGATTATCAAGTCTATGCTTATATTGTCATTGGGCCTACCGCAGGAACTGCGGGATGTAAAGCTTGTGGAGATGATGTAAGACCTTTCTTAGGCAA
>JARBTN010000104.1 GCA_029240195.1 Chlamydiales bacterium | reverse complement strand
CGCGCCGCATCTCTAAAATGGGAGCTTCTTGGCAAAACCAGTGAAAAGAGCCAAAAGCTGCTCTGTCGCAACGCCCGTGCCACAACCTAAGTCGAGCAAAGGGATTTTTAGCTTTAAAGAGGCTTTAGGCTCACTTGCGCACAGCTGTTCCTTTAAAAAATCAAAGCACTCTTGTGGATATCCTCTTCGCCCTTGGACATAGTGGTTTACGAGAGCGCCAAATTGTCGGCCAATGGTTGGAGTTGGCATGGTAAAACATCCTCCTCAGTAGAAAATGGATGGTTCCTGGCCATCATTATAGAAGAGAAGGATCGGGTAGTATAGGGAAAATTAAATGGATGTGGATGGTGCTTTGGAGCGAAAATTTTTGATTTAGAGAGCGAGCGCTTTTTTTGTTCAGCCTTTGGTTGCAGAAAGTGCGCCATTGCAGAGCTTTAAGGAAATTCCTGACGCTTTAGCGTATGGAATTTCCTTAAAGCCTTTTAAAGATAAAAGATTCCAAAGGTCTTGCCCTTTGGCGGTGAGGGGTTTAAGGGGAGAGGCGAGCAGCCTTTCCCCTTTTTTTCTATTCCAAGCAAGAGTGCTTGGAGAAGAAGTCTTTGAGGCGCTGGGCGGCCTGCTCTATTTTAAGGCGGTGGCCAAAGGCGCTGAGGCGTAGGAAACCTTCGCCACTCGGCCCAAAGCCAGATCCGGGGGTGGTGATGAGATGGGCTTTTTCTAGCAGCTCATCAAAGGCTTGCCAAGAGTCTTTTCCTTTTAAATCGAGCCAGAGGTAGGGAGCATGAGTGCCGCCGTAGCAAGTTTGGCCCGATTGTTCGAGGGCCTGTTTGAGGAGGCGGGCGTTTTCCAGGTAGTGGAGGAGGGTCTGTTGGCATTCTTGTCGCCCCTCCTCGCTGAGGGCGGCGATGCCCCCTGCCTCAGAGATGAGAGAGGGACCATTGAAGAACGTGCTGGCGATGCGGTCGAAGTCGTCGCGCAGGCGATAGCCGTCGGTGAAGCGAAGCGCTTTGGGCACGATGGTCCAGCCGAGGCGGATGCCGGTGAAGCCGGCCATTTTGGAAAAAGAGCCGGTCTCGATAGCGACATCGTGAGCGCCGTCGATTTCGTAGATGCTCTTTGGCAAATTAGAGTCGGTGATGAAGGCGCTGTAGGCGCTGTCAAAGATGATGATTTGCCCTTTCTCTTGTGCGTGGCGGACAAATTTTTCCAGCTGCTCTTTGGTCAGAGCGGCGCCGGTGGGGTTGTTGGGCGAGCAAAGGCAGAGGATGTTGGAATTTTGAGGAAGCGGGGGGCAAAAGTCATTTTCTGGGCAGCAGGGAAGGTATTCGAGCTCCGTCGAGCCTAAGATGGAGGCTGTATCGGCATAGACGGGGTAGGCAGGGTCTTGCAGGGCGATTTTCTGACCGGCGCCAAAGAGCAGCTGTAGGCGCCCGAGATCAGGTTTGGCACCATCGGAGAGAAAGATCTCTTCTGGATCGATGCTGCCCTGGTAGAGCTCTTCGGCAATTTGCCGGCGCAAGAGCATAGATCCTTGAGTGGAGCCATAGCCGCGATAGCCATTTGGTGTGGCTAGAGCCGCTGCCGCCTCTTGCATCTTTTCGGCGATTGAGCGGCCGAGCGGTTCTGTCGTGTCGCCGATGCCGAGGCTGATGAGATCGGCAGCCGGATTTTTTAAGAGAAAGGCCTCTTTCTTCTTGAGGATTTCGGGAAAGAGGTAGCCTTTTTTCAATTGCTGGAGAAATGGGTTGCGTTTGATCATAGTCGAGAGTTGTTGAGGGCGTGGAGGACAGTTTGCTTGGACGTTTCGCTCAATTCCGAGAGGGGAAGGCGGCAGGGGCCGGCGGCTTTTTTCAGCTGCTGCATCATGAATTTAATGGGGCCCGGATTGGTTTCGATGAAAGCGGCTTTCATGAAGGGGTGTAGCTTGAGGTGGAGCGCTTTAGCCAGAGCAAAATCTTGCTTGAGGCAAGCTTTGACAAGGGCATTGACGTCGCGGGGGAGGAGGTTGCTCAGCACCGAGATCAGGCCGCGCCCGCCAAAGGCAATGATGGGGAGGGTTAGGTTGTCGTCGCCAGAGAGAAGCTTTAAATCGGGCACTTCGGCGATGAGGTCGGCGATGAAGGAGATGTCGCCGGAGGACTCTTTGATGGCCACGACATTTTTGAGCATGCTGAGCCGTTTGAGCGTGGCGATCTCCAGCGTTTGCCCGGCCCTCTTGGGAATATTGTATAGGATCAGGGGAATGCTCGTTTGTTCTGCGACGGCGGCAAAATGGCGGTAGAGCCCCTCTTGCATCGGGCGGTTGTAGTAGGGGGTGACGAGCAGGGCGGCATCGGCACGCAGCTCTTCGGCCAGCTGCGTCATCTGCAAAGTCGAGGCGGTTGAATTGCTGCCGGCACCGACGATGAGCGGCACTTGACCACGAATTGTCTCTTTAGCGCAGCGGATGATCTCTTTTTTTTCATCAAAAGAGAGGGTCGGGGACTCGCCGGTTGTCCCTAAGACGACGATGCCGTCCACTTGGGCATCGAGCTGTTCTTCGATATTTTGTTGCATCCCGGCTAAATCGACATTGCCATGGGCATCGAAGGGAGTGATGAGGGCGGTAAAGAGGCCTGTTAGATCGGGCATTGCAAAAATTCCTGGTGGTTTTAGGTTTTAATCGAAAAGCATATCTTGAAAATGAAAGAGGCCGCTTTTGCCTTGCTTCTTTAGCCAGGCTGCCGCTAGGATGGCGCCCCGTGCATAGGCCAGGCGCCCTTTTGCTTGATGAGTCAAGGTGATGGTGTCATCGATAGAGTCAAATAGCACCTGGTGCATGCCCACTGTAGTGCCAAGGCGCAGCGAGGGGAAATAGAGCGTTTCTTTGTCGACATGTTCGGGCGCATTGGTGAAAGAGACCGTTTTTTTCAGGGGTAGCTCTTTTAAGAGGATGCGGCTTAAGGCGAGGGCTGTTCCCGATGGGACATCTTTTTTTTGCCGGTGGTGGCATTCTTGAGCTGCAATGTCATAGTCTTCATTTCCTTTAAAGAGGGCGGCCATCTGGCCTGCGGCCTTTAAAAAGAGGTTCACACCTAAAGAAAAGTTCTCGCCCCAGAGGATGGGCGCTTGGTGCTCTTCGGCAATCTTTGCAATCTCTTCTAAGTGCTCATACCAGCCCGTCGTGCCGATGACGATGGGCTTTTTTAAAGGGGCGAGCGCTTTGACATGGGTTAAGACACAGCCTGGATGGCTAAAATCGATGAAGGCATCGCCCTCGGCACCAATCTCTTGAGAAGAAGAGCTGAGGCGCGCTGCGATCTCATGGCCCATTTCTTGAGCGGCCTCTTCGCACATCTTTCCCATCTTTCCATAGCCGACTAAAACAAGGCGCATTCCAAAGTCCTTTTTAGATTCATTGTATAAGATGCGCCACAGCTGGTCGATCCGCCTTTGCTGCTTTGCACTGAGCATGTTTAAGATCATAAGGCAGTCGTCATTTTGCGTAAATGCCGCTTTTGTACCGTTGGTTGAGCCGGTGATGAACAGCTCTTGATCGATATAGAGAAACTTATGGTGCATGAGCCCCTCTTTGATGTTGATGCGCAGGGAAACTCCTGCGGCGGCCAGCCGGTCGATGGCTTTTTTGCTGGCTCCTTTGCGCGATGTGCGATCGACGAGCACTTCGACGGCGACCCCTCTTTGGGCGGCGCGCAATAAAGCCTGTGTCAGCTCGGGGTGTGTCCAAGTGAAAAAGGCCGCTTTTAGGCTGTGCTTGGCAGCGTCGATCGATGCGGTCACTCTCTTTAGGGCGTTTTGCGACTCTGGGAGGAGATGGCATTCGATAGGGGGCTCGGTAAATGAAAAACACTTTTTTTCTTCATCGCATAGCCAATCGGCTAGCGCCTGAGAGTCGATGGCGATGACGAGGTTGGAGTAATACTTTAAAGAAAAGAGCGTCATGTTGGCCGAGCCGATCAAGACAAATCTGCCGTCGGCAATGAGGATTTTGCGGTGCATGAGGCCTCGAGTTTTCTTATAAGAGAGGGAAAAAGGGCTGGCTTTAAGCGCCTGAGAGGCGTTTTGGTCGGCATGGATCTCGACTGGAATGGACTTTGCTTTGGCTGCTAGCGCTTGGATGATCTTGGCATCGGTCAGAGCGTAGATCCAAAGGTGCAGCGATGAGGTCGACTGCTCGATGGCCTGTAAAAAGAGGCTCTCCAAATCATCTTTTAAATCGGTGGCGTAGAGCTGCCAGGCCGCATTTTCCGGCAAAGGCATGCGTGTCAAAAGCTTTGCCATCTGCCAGCTGGAAATGAGGAGGGTTAGCGCTAAGGCTAAGAAGCTTAAGCGATGGCGCATCTTTTGCCCCGGGGGGCTCTCTTGCAAAAAGGGGGGATCTCTTGCCATCCAAATCTCCTTTCCAGGCAGTGTTTTCTCACTCACTCTTAATATTTTAAGGGATGCGCTCTAAAAAAGCGCTAAATTTTCTCAAGTTCCTTCCCTTGTTTGTCGACCTTATAGACTGGGGAAATGGGATTAAAGTCCCATGCAATTTTCAAAAGCCATCTATGGGGGAAAACATCATGGCCATCACCAATCAGCTTTCAATGAGCGCTTATCAAGGGTATAGCAGAGCCGAGGCGCGCATCTCTAAAAATATGAGCCGCCTTTCTGCAAACGATGCCTTAATTGACCGCTCAGAACGGCCTGCCGACTTTGGCATTTCTCAAAATTTGAGATTTCAGATTCAAAATACCATAGAAGCTAAGCGAAATATTGAGAATGGCCTCAATATGACCAGCTCTGCCGATCAGTGGCTACAATCTGTACACGATATTCTCGATCGGATGAGCGAGCTTGCTTCTTCTGCCATCGACGGCTCGAAGTCGGCAAACGACATCTCCAGCCTCAACGCTGAGTATTTGGAGCTGAAATCGGAGATTTCCCGCATCGCTCAAGAGGCTAAATATAATGGGCAGCAAGTGGCCGGGCGCGACCAGGTGCTGGCCTATGACAAAGACATGGAGACATTTGTCTTCTCCCAAATGGATGGCCATGCCAGCTACACCCTTGGCAGAACGGTCTTGAGCGGCATCAGCTCGCCCAATAACCAAGACTACCTCTTCTCGCCGA
>JARBTN010000103.1 GCA_029240195.1 Chlamydiales bacterium | reverse complement strand
TTATATTGTCATTGGGCCTACCGCAGGAACTGCGGGATGTAAAGCTTGTGGAGATGATGTAAGACCTTTCTTAGGCAACCATCTGAGAACCAAGAAGCTTCCATTAGAATTTCAATTTAGTGGGGGCAGTTCACATGAAGGAGATCGCGTCAGGCCATTTTTAGGCGGCTGTCTATGCAGACAACAAGACCCTGCTACAGTTTTAATGGAGCGGGGACTGCTCATGGGTGAGTTAAAAGGTGCCGCCTCTCTCTATCAGTTGAATGCGGACTTGATAGGAGTCCCATTTCTTTATATTTTTAAATGCTCCCTCATTCCTCGGCCAGCTGGCTAGCGGAACTTCTTCATTGAGCGCGTCGGCCTCGCTCAAGGAACAATCCCTATAGTGCGTTTTATCTTGGCAGGAGCTATAGCACTCAAGCGCTATTTTAAAGCGCATTTTATTTTGTAGGACGGCTTTGGAGCTTTTCAAAAAAAGGCTAAACTGATCTTTGCCAGTCGGCCGGATGGCAAATTGGATGAGTTCTCCTTTCCAGGAGCCATAGATGGGAAATTCTAGCTTGCTTTCTTGTAAAGGCTCGCCTGCTACAGGCGTTAGATGGAAGTCAACATTGAATTGGCCTTCTTGGTCGCTGCCTCCATTCTCGATATAGAAAAGGCGCGGGGCTTTTTGCAGGGCAGAGCGCTTTCTATGAATGAGGTCAGGGATCAGCTCCTTGAAATGGGAGGAGCTGAGGGTGGAAAAGCTAAAGAAATCGAGCCAGGTGGTCGGGTCTTGGTTGGAAATGGGCGTATTGAGCCAGGTGATGGCCTGGGTCAGGGAAGAGTTTTCTCCTCCCAATTGCTGAATTGCAAACTGAACTAACAGATTAAAGAGCTCTTCCTCATTTTGGCATTGGATATAATGCTCTTTTAAAAGGAGGGCCAGCGCCTCTTTGCTGAGTGGCTTCTTTAAATGGATGAGAGTCGGTAGGTTTTGACCTGTCAATTGTAAAGCTTTTCTTTGCAGCGTGGGAAATCCATTTTCTGGCGCAAAGACAAGGGCGTTTTCTAAACTGATATAGGGCAGAAGCGATTGTTCAAGTTGCTTTTGCAGCTTGGTATCTCCAATGTATCCCGCCAGCTCTAAAAACTCGGTATTTCCATCGGGCTGAGGCAGAGCTCCACCTAAGCGGTAGTTGTGGTAGCTCTCTAAAGCCTTTAGAGAAAATTCGCTGAGATCAAATGCCTCGGCGCCTCCTCCTTTTCTTTGCTTGTCGCGATAGAAATTGTTGAAGAAGCGCACTCCTTTTAAAAGGGAGGTGTGAGAGCAAATAGAGCCCTCTTTTCCTTGAATGAGGACATCAAAGCGGTAACGGGCTTTTTTAAGTCTCTTAAGGGGGTCGATATCGATGAAGACTCTCATTTGCTTGATCCCCATAAGCCGGAGCGCTTCTTGTAAAATTCTTTGGTCCGTGCGAGCGATGCCTTTTCCAAGCATGTGTATTTCTTGCTGCAGGGCATAGATACGTTCTCTGCCGGCTTGTATCTGGCGCTGCAGGCTTTCTATTTGTTGCTGTGTTTGGCAGAGCTTGAGCTCTCTTGTGGATTTTTCCTTGGCAACGGCTGCTTGGTTTTCTTGTGCCTCAAGTAATCTGGCATTGGGGTGAGCCGCCCGATCTTGCAGCTGAAGAATAGCCGCTGCCTCCTGGCCCCTGATTTCTAAAGCTTTTGATAATAGCCCGGCTTTTAAAGTGCCATCTTGAGAGAGAGCCTCTTCAAGGTCGCTGATTTCTTGGCGTAAGGATTGAATTTGCTCTTTGGATTCTTGAATGAGTTGTCTGATATGAGCTTTTTCTTCTCTCTTTGCTGCTTTAGAAATATCCTTCAAATGGGTTTGCCTTTGCTCTTCGAGGCTCTGATCAACGCTTGAGATGATCTCTTGAATGACTTGCTGTAGCTTGGCATGCTTTTTAAAGCGGTAAGCGGTTTGGATCAGGCACTCTTTGTTTAAGAGCCACTTTTGGCGCGCTTCATCTGCTTGAAAGTATTGATGATTATTCTGGAGCAGGCGGGCAGCGGTCTCAGCGACGTTCTCGGCTCTTTTAGATGGCTCTTTATAAAAATAGGTGAGAAAACGGCCGAGCCCGGATGTCTTTGCCGCCACTCTTAAAGAAAACCAGCCACCCGATTGGACAACTTGCATTTGCCTTTTAGAAGAGTCGCCAAGCGCATTTAAAAATGTGTGAAAAGACGCTTCAGTTAATTGATAGGGCAGGTTTAGATCTTGCATGGCATGTTCTATTTGGTTAAATGGATGCTCTTCTTCTGTTTTTGGCTTTTATTTGATAAAGGCTTTTAGAGATCTATGAAGCTTAGTGGATTGGCTAATAACGCTTTGATCGCCTCTTGTAGCTCCAAGTATTCCAAAAAGGTGGCGCAATCCAGCAGCTCTTTAAGCTCTTTTATATTTAAGAATTGCGCTTTAGCTTTGCCGAGGCAGTAGTCATTGAGCGCTCTGACTACTGTTAGCGAGTAATCACTCAGGGAAATCTCAGCGCCGGGGTTATTTTCCAGCCATTTTTTAAAATGGGGGATTTGGCTTAGAAAATAAGAATTTGAGGGAACAGAGCCGTCTCTAGCCAGAAGGGAGATATCAAAGCTTTGCGGGTTTCTGGCTATGAAGCGGGCAAATTGAGCGGCGGGCTCTTTATTGGCAACATCCGCTTGGCGCGCCATTTCATGGAGTTTTTGCAGATGCGCTCGGTTAAGATTGACGCTCTTTTTGAGCCTTTTTCCAAAACGAGCGTATTGGAGCTGCAGGGCGTGGCGCTCGCTGGCGGTTTCTTTGACAGCCTTCTCTATTTGAACCGCTTCTTTGCATAAGCTGGCGATTTCCTGCTCTTTTTCCCTTTCTATCTCTTGTAGGGCAACAATCTCTTGACATACAATAGCTGTCTCTTGCTCTAACTGCTCAGTTTTAGCCTTTGTTTTAAATAACTCATCAGCGGCCTGCTGGGTTCTTTTTAGGGCAGAGAGGTTTTGGATGACGAGGTTTGCCTCTTCAGCTAGCTGTAGCCTCGCTTCTTGACGCCCGGCCCTCTCAGCGCTCTTGGCGCTCTTTTCAATCAGCTCTTTCAAAACGTCTGAGATGCAAAGCTCGGGGGGCTCTTTTTTGGCTGTGATGGGGTTCTCAACGCTTTTAAGGTAAGAAAACTTAGCCTTGATATAGAGCCAAGCGTTCTCGATTTTAACCAGATCGCTAACCGGCTGCTTCTTAAGCCAGTGCTTATTTTGCTGGAGCAAGTGGGCAATCACGGCATGGACATATTTCCCTTGTCGCGTTTTGCTTTTACCAAACAACATTTCAAAGAGGCGGCCATACCACCGGGTGGGCTTTTTTTCTGCCTGGAGGGAAAGGCCTCTTTGGCTTGAGACAATTTTTAAGCGCATGGAGGGGTCTTTGAGAGTTTCTAAAGTCGTCAATAGCTGATCAAATGCGCCGAGATGCCGGTAGGTTTCCACTTCAGATACATCTTTTGAGAGGACTTTATGCATCGCTTTATGATCCTTTTATTGGAACTGACTATGTAAAAATCAGATTTTCGCGAGCATTCTATTAAATTTTTAATTTAAAAATGATTAATTTTTTTGATAACCCTATTTATAGTTAATTTCTAAAGTGGCTGCAAACCCCGCCTGATCTGGCTGAGCTTGCAAAAGGCCGTTTTTCCCTCCCTTGCCTTTTTTCTCATGTTTTGTTATCTAAGATGTTTAAGTTGCTTGAAACGATGTAAATTGTCTCAAAAATAAGTTTGGAACCCTCTAAACTTCTCAGGTACCTTTTTATTCAATCTGGTACCCCATCCACTTAATTTTGAACGATCCTAAAAAAATGAGGGGTTAGGCAAGCAATATGGAATTCTACCAGATTATCATGACGGCAACCTTTCTCATCGGGTATCTACTGATCGTTTTAGAGCATAAATGCCGCATCGACAAAGCCACATCGGCTTTGATGATGGCCGTCATCGCTTGGTCTCTTCTCTATATGGGGCAGGGTTCTCCTAAAGAGGGCAAAGACGACTTTTTGGGCCACCACTTGGGAGGGGTCAGTCAGGTGATCTTTTTCCTTGTTGGCGCTTTGACGATTGTGGAGACGATCAGCGCTCATGGCGGCTTTGCGATCCTGGCCAGATCCATTCAGTTCAAATCTAAGAAGCTGACCCTTTGGGTCCTTTGTCTCATTACCTTCTTTTTCTCCGCGATCATCGGCAGTTTAACGATCACCATCGTCATGGTTTCCATCCTTTTAAAGGTGGTGAAAGAGCGGCAGGATCAGCTGCTCATGGGCAGCGCGATTGTCATTTCCGCTAATGCCGGAGGTGTCTGGGCGCCCATTGGCGATCTGACGACGACCATGCTTTGGGTCGGTGGGCAAGTGTCGGCCGCGCAAGTGATGCAGAACTTAATTTTGCCAAGCATTGCCTGTATGGTCGGCGCTTTAGTTTGTATGATGGGACAGATCAAGGGAAACATCGCCATCGATGAATCCGGTGGGCTCGCCGAGCCGCAGCCGGGTGGGACTTTAGTGTTTGTGCTAGGCGTCATCTTGCTCCTTTCAGTGCCCCTCTTCCAGATTTTGACAGGGCTGCCTCCTTTCATGGGCATCCTCTGGGCACTCAGCGTCATGTGGATTGTAACAGATCTACTGCACCGCAACTATAGCGAGCGTGCCTACTTAAAGGTGAATTCTCATTTTGCCAATATCGATATGTCAGCTGTCATGTTTTTCTTGGGGATCCTCCTGGCGATCGACGCACTTTATGTAGCGGGTATTTTAGAGCGGCTGGCCAATTTTTTCACCCGCCTCTTTGTCTATGAGTGGCTGATTGCTTGCATCATCGGCTTGGCTTCGGCTGTCGTCGACAATGTGCCCTTAGTGGCCGCTTGTCAAGGGATGTATGCGCTGAGCGCATATCCCATGGATCATCCCTTTTGGCAGATGATTGCCTATTGCGCCGGGACGGGGGGCAGCGTTTTGATCATCGGCTCCGCTTCTGGCATTGCTTTTATGAGCTTGTCTAAAGCTACCTTCTCTTGGTACCTAAAACACAGCAGCTTACCGGCGCTTGTGGGCTATTTAGCGGGCTTTATCGTGTATCTTCTACTCAATAGTGGGATCTTTTTTTAAGAAAAAATAGCGC
>JARBTN010000034.1 GCA_029240195.1 Chlamydiales bacterium | reverse complement strand
CTTTTCCATGTGGGTCTTCAAACGGTCACTTTCTTTGATTCCGATCTCAAAACGGCTATCTTTCATCGTCTGTTGCAACTGAATGGGTGAGCCGGCCACTTTTGCCCGGGCATCCAGTTGATAGAGGAGCGCTCTTCCTTCAGCGCGCGTCAGCAATTTTCTAAATTGAAGAAGGGCATAATCAAAAAACAGGGGGTCTTCCTTCGGAATTTGAAAGGAGGTTGCATCTTTGCTCAACGCTTGATAGAAGGCAGAGGCCTCTTCTAAGTCTTGAACGCGCACTCCATTTAAGGGCAAAAGGCCGCGATAGCTATCTTCAAATAACAACAGATCTTCAGAAAAGAAGGGATTATCTTCTGGAATGGCTAACAGGTGCTCTTCGAAGAGCCCCTCTGGCAAGTCGACCTCGCTCAAAGAGGGGACTTCCGGGTGGCTTGCCTGAAGTGCTGCCTGTTTGGTTTCTTTTTGGCTGCCCTCTCTCAGGACGTCTCGAGCAATCTTTGCCGCTTCAGATGTCGGGGGCGTCGTCTTCTTAGGTAGCGGCTGCTGATTAAAAGAATCTTGAGGGGGATCAAAATGGATCATTCTGGCTCCAAACAGTATAATAAAGTTTAATTTATAATTAACTTAAGTTTATTTATAAACTAATTATAAATCAAATATTAAATATATCTATTTAGATTCTTAGTTTTTTATATAGAAAATACTCGGAAGCATTTAAAGGTGCTGACAAAGTCTTTGATCTATCATAAAATATGAGGCATGGAACCCGCTTATCAGCAGCTCTTATTTTGGCTGCAAAGGAGCCTATTAACAAGGCTCCCAATAGGGAGCCTTTTCTTTTGCTTGAATAAGGCCTTTGAAATGCGTTTCTCCGGTTCTCCCCCAAAAAGGGGAGAAAAGAGCCATTCAATCAAAGCTGGTCAATCAAAGCTGGCATCGTGCTGGTACAGGGAAGAAGGATAGGTCGATAGGGAATAGTTCCCAACAAAATCGAGCCCAGGATAGCTTAACTCCAAGTCCTTTTTCTCTGCATCTTTTAAACTGACAGGCAAGATGACTTTTCTTAAGAGAGGGTTTCTGCCAAAGATCGCCTCCAAGGTAGATTGGCTAATCTGGCAGTGGTTGACATGCATTTCAATGAGGCCTGTGTGATGGGCTAGTGCATCTTGAATATAACTCTCTTTAGAGGGGTGGCAGCCGCTCAAATTGAGGTAGGAGAGATCTCTTTGGGACGAGAGCAATGTTTGAAAATCCTCTAAGCTATCGATCTTGCAAGAAGACATATTTAGATAGGAGAGGGAGTGATCTATCAGCGCCTCCTTGAGATGAGAGACCGCAATTTCAGGGCAGCTATAGCAAGAGAGCTTTTTGAAAAAAGGCTTGTTCGTTTGCAGGGCCGTCACTAAGGATGGGCCATCGATGCCGGGGCAATTGCTGATATCTAATGTCGCAAGGTCCCTTTGGCTCGCTAGGGCTTGAGCCAGGCCCCTTCCTGTCAGTTTTGTGCAGCCGGCAATTTTTAAAGAGCAGAGAGAGACCGTGTTTAAAAGCTGAATGAGGTGCTCATCGGTGAGCTGCCAGCAGTTTCTGAGGTCGAGCTTTTTGATGCCTGGGGGGAGCGCTCGGATCAAATCTTCGCCTGAAATAGAATGGCAGAAGTTCAGGGATAAGGAAGTGAGGCCAGGCCTATTTTGCAAAACCTCGATCAGGTCTTCTCCGGAAAGCTTTTGCAGCTGGGAGAGATCGAGAGTCTTTAAATGGGGAAAGCAGAGCAAAATCTGTTTTAGATGGGGCGCCGTCATGCTGTGGTGGTAAAGGCTGATGTGACGAATCTGCCTGATGAAAGGAGCATGATCTTTGCTTTCTGCAAATTCTAAGAGGGCTTCGGCATTTTTGAATAGCGCCGGCGGCAGCTTAGCCGAGGGAATAAAGTCTAAAAGCTGTCTTGGATAAAGCATGCCAAACGGGTTCCACAGCCCTTGCTGGACGCGCATGTAGTAGTTTTCTTTAATGGCCTCTTTTAAAGGCTGAAGATAGGGGTTGTTTTCAACGATATTTGAAAAAGAAAGGAGCTCTTCCCCTTTGAGATAGCGCAGAATTTGGAAAACCATCTCTTTTGGAAAGGAGAGGGGCCAGGAGGGAATTTTTTGGGGATTGGCGTTACATGTTCTCTCTTCAATCTCGGCATCAGGGGCGGCGCCTTCAGACTGCAAAGAGGGGGATACTCCTTTCACTTGATAAGAAGATAGTTTCAGCCGCTTGTTGTCGGGGCTGCTAGTTTCTTCCGTTAGGAGGGCAAAATATCTTTCGATGAATGAGAGAGATTTCTGCCTTTTGCCTTTTCTTTCCTCATTAGAGAGGTTTACTCGCCCATAGCAGATCAGGGCTTCGCAGTTAGGGTTAGTTGGAGACATGAGATGACCCATTTTTGGCATATAAACATTTTTTAAATTAAAGAGAACAAAAATTTTCCATAAGGATACATCGGATGAGATTTGTTGAGCAACGGAGATGAGTCTATGAGGAGAACTTTCTTTTAAACAGATTCTATTAATGAGGCAAAGGAAATACGTCTTATTGAATAAATTTTAATTTTTAATTTCTTCTATTTAGAAGAAGGTGGAGCTTGGGTCGACATCGACCAATAGCTTCACTTTATGGGGCAGGGGCTTTGCTGAAAGGATTTGTTTAAAAAGGCGGTTGAAGGCAATCACCGAGCGCGTTTTAACGATGAATTGAAAGCGATAGGTGTCTTTGACGCGTGCATGGCCTGCCGGCAGGACGGGAAGTGCTTCAAAGGCGGGGATATGCGACAGCTCGCGCTGCAGTTTTTCAGCGTGAAAGAGGGCTAGAGGCTCTTCTATTGAGGAGAGGGCTACTTTGATCAGGTGGATGAAAGGCGGGTAGCCAAAAAACTCGCGCGATTTGAGCTCCTCGCGGAAAAAGGCCTCGTAGTCTTGATTGACGGCATGCAAGATGGTGGCATTTTCCGGCATGCTGGTTTGAAAGATCACCTCTCCTTTAGAAGCGCCTCTGCCGGAGCGGCCGGCGACTTGGGTCATCAGCTGAAAGGCGGTCTCAGCAGCCCGAAAATCGGGAATGTTCAAAGCGGTGTCGCAGTTTAAGACGCCGACTAGGGTCACTTCAGGAAAGTGGAGCCCTTTGGCGATCATCTGGGTGCCGATCAAGACATCGGCTTTTCCGCGGCCAAAGTCGCGCAGCAGCTTATCGTGGGATCCTTTATGTTTTGTAGTATCCGCATCGATGCGCAGAGTGCGCACTTCTGGCAATATTTTACACAAAGTCGCTTCCACTTGTTCGGTGCCGATCCCGCGGTATTTCAAACCGCCGGGCTCCTGGCATTTGGGGCAGGTTTGGGGCGGCGGCGAGAGGGTCATGCCGCAGAGGTGGCAAGTCAGGCGATTTTCGCGCCGGTGATAGGCCAGCTTTTGATCACAGGAGGTGCACTGCACGGCTTCGCCGCACCGCTCGCAGGAGAGGTTGGTATGATAGCCGCGCCTGTTGAGAAAGAGGATGGACTGCTGCCCGTCGCCCTGCCTTTTGCGAATCGCTTCTAAGAGCGGTTCAGAAAAGAGGGAAAAGCCTTTTCGCTGGTACTCGGGTCGCATATCGACTACGCGCACGCGAGGGATGGAGGCATGGTCTGCCCGCTCTTTTAGGCAGCTGAGGTGGTATTTCCCTTTCTCCACATTGTAATAGCTCTCTAAGCTGGGAGTGGCGCTGCCCAAGACGACGGTGGCATTGAGCAACTTAGCGCGCACCACCGCCACGTCTCTGGCTTGATAGCAGGGCTTTTCATCATTTTGCTTATAGGAGGACTCGTGCTCTTCGTCGACAATGATCAAGCCGATATTGCTTAATGGACTGAAGATAGCGGATCTGGCGCCGAGGGCGATTTTGGCCTCTCCAGAGAGCATCTTTTCAAAGGCGCTCAGCCGCTCTCCCTCGCTCAAGCGGTGGTGGTGGACGGCCACTTGGCCGGGAAAGCGGCTGCGGATGCGGTGCAGGGTCTGCGCAGTCAAGGAGATCTCTGGCACGAGCATGAGAGCCGTCTTGCCTAAAGAGAGGGCTTTTTCAATAGCTTGCAAATAGACCTCAGTCTTTCCGCTGCCAGTCACGCCAAAAAGGAGCTCTGAGGAGAATAGGCCCCGCTCTAGGCTTGCGGTGATCTTTTGCAAGGAGATTTGCTGCTCTTCATTGAGTGTTTTAGGCTTGGTGAGGAAGTATTCCCCGTCGATCACTTCTGAAGAGTCCATTTGGCAAAGTTCAAGTGTCAAAGCGCCTCTTTTGACAAGGCTGTCGACAGGGCTTTTTGAAACCTCGGCCTTTTCCAAAAGCTCTGAGAGGAGGATCTCTTTTTTCACTTTGAGCATGACATCGAGCACCAGCGCCTGGCTTGATTGCTTATTGCGCAAAGACTCGGTTAGGGCAATGAGCTCTTCTCTTGTCTGGTTGCGGCGGACGATGTACTGCTTTTTCACCTGCGTCTGTTTGCGCACGCCGCTTGGCACCATCGACTTTAGGATGATCCCAAGGGGGCAGGCGTAGTAATCGCCCATCCACTTGGCCAATGCGATTAAGTCGGGGGGAATCAGGGGCTTTTTGCCGACCACCTCTAAGATGGGCGATACTTTAGACCACTCTGAATGGGGCTCGATGGCCAGCACATAGCCTTGCGCAAGTTGATGGCGCAGTTTGACAGAAACTAAGCTGCCGACAAAGACTTGATCTTTGAGCTCTTGAGGAATGCCGTAGTCGAGCACTTTATCAAGGGCGACATCCACCATCACTTTGGCAAAGGCGACAAATGTCTGAGCGCTCATTTGGCCTCTCCGAGCAGCCCCAAGATCTCCTTCCAGATGAGCGTTCTTTGGCTAGGCTTAGCTAGCAGCTCTTCAATATCGAGGGGGTAGAGGGGCAGCGTCTCGAGGCGCCAGCGATTTCCTTCTGGTTTTAATTGCGCTTGAAGGGGGCTAGAGGTGATGAGCCGAATATCTGTAATCAACAGTAGCTTTAAACTTTTAGAAGCCAACAAGCGGGGCCAGAGGTCTTTGCGCTCGATATCGGCAACTTGCATGATGGCGGCGGACAAATTTTCTTTGCTAAAGGCCAAAGAGAGGCGCTGCAATAGGGCAAGCCCAGCTTCTTTTTCCTGGCCTGTCAAAAGGAGCACTTCCAGCGCCTTTGGTTTTTGCCAAGCATTCTTTTTCTCTTTGGCTGGCGCATCATCTAAGGGGGCGATCCATTCCACATGGGGGAAGAGGATTTTAAAGGCCATTTCCACATCGGCTAATTTAAGCTCGGGGATGGGAAGCGCTTCGAGTTTGAGGGAATGGCGCCTCTCTTCTTTTTGAGAAATAGCGATCTGAGATGGCTCTTGTTTAGGCGCTTGTCGGTGTTCTGGTCTTTGCTGCGGCTTAAGAGGTTCGGATTTTTCTGCCGCTTCTTTTGCAAATTCCTTGGGTGCCGCTGAAAGGGAAGTATTTTGAAGAGGGCTGGCCGACTGGGGCAGATCGCTCTTTTGAGAAATGCTTTCGGGCTTTTTGCGCTCTTTAGCTGTTGGAATATGGCTGACCGATACCCACTCATTTGGCGCAAAATCGCGCAGCAAGTGGAGCTTTGTCAAAGATACGAGGTTGAGCAGCTCTTTTAAAGGCAACGCTTTATGGGGCATAAGTCAGATGGGTGATGGCAAGAGGGGTTTTTAATGGGGGCTCTATTTTCTGACGACCAAGATAGCAAAAAATAGCCTTCCCTTAAAGGAAAATCGGGAGCAGAACCTGCGTTAAATTGCGAGCTTACCTAACATTTATTTTAAGTAGTTAGCTTATTTAATTTAGATCACTTTAATTGAATTATGTGTATAATAAGTGCTATTTATATGTGTATTTATTTTTTAATTAGGAGGCCGCTATGTTTTTTTCTATCCGGCAGACAAGAGAAAAGCTGTGGATTGCCATCTCTTCAAATGGGCAAGAGCTTGTGGCTGCAGCTCGCCCTTTATGGTTAAAGAGAGTGTGGAGCTGGCTCGGCTTTTCTACAACCACCAGCCTCTCCTCCCTTTCGCGCTACGTACTAGAGCATCCAGGCCGCCTTCAGCTTTCAGAAGTGAGAGCGCTCAATGAAAAGATCGATCGACACAATCAAAAGCTCAACTGCATCACCCGCCTAGTTTTACAAGTGGCCAAAGTCCCGATTCCCGACAATTCCCCTTTTGAGGGGAGAGAGGCGGCTCTAGCTTCTAGACTTTAGCGGTGGAATCAGGCTGTCTGCTTATAATAATTATTTAAATATATTTAAATAATTTTAAATCAAATGATATAAAAAAAAGGTGTTCTGTTAATTTTAGAATTGCTATTATATCATCTCTTTTCTTGTTTATATTTTTATTTTTAATTTAAGGAGAATGCTATGTTTCCTATCGAGCAGGTGCCGGGACAGCAGTGGGTGAGTATCTTTTCAGAAGAGCACGAACTGGGGGCCGTTCCTCCCCCTCCATGCCTAATGGAGGAAATGGTTATAGATGAAATGGAAGACAAGATGTCAGGGGAGACTTCGCTTCATTCTCCTCTCTTAAATGATATCTGGATGGGCTATCTGCTCCCTCTTTTATGCAAAGAGGACTTGGCACAAGTGCGTCTGGTGAGCCGACTTTTCCATTCTTATGTCTCAGCCTATTACAACCCCTGTATCCGTCCTAAGAAGGAAGAGCATTTATCAGAAATCTGTGCTCAGCTAAATAGCGTGCAGATTGTTGAGATGCTCGATCTCTCCAGAAGGTCTGATTTTTCCTATGACGCCTTAAAAGAGGTGCTCGATGCGGCCAGCTTTAAGCGTATCCAAAAGCTGAACCTGGCTGGGTACCCTCAGATTCCTTCTGCTCACGTCAAGTCTTTGCTCTCGAAGCTGCCAGCTTCTTTTCCTCATCTAAAAGGGCTAAAGTTGGCTATTCCTTCGATCGATGCCCAGAGCTTGAGCCCTCTATTGAGGGACTGCTCTCTTTTAGAGGAGTTAGAGTTAACAGAACCTGTCGATCGAAAGAGTTTTGAGGCTATTGCCACTCATGCGAAGAAGTTAAAGAAGTTGCACTTGCAAGCGATCGATGCCCAGAGCTTGAACCTTTTATTGAAGGGCTGCTCCCTTTTAGAGGAGTTAGAGTTAGCAGAACCTATCGATCGAAAGAGTTTTGAGACTATTGCCATTCATGCGAAGAATTTAAAGAAGTTGCGGTTGCAATTAGCTGAAGAAATTATGCCAGTCAAACTAATTGATATGGCGCGCCGTTGCCGCCGGCTGGAAGAGCTTGAACTCATAGGGCCGGCTGAAGAGCCTGGACTCTCATTATGGGGAGGGGGGGATCAGGCTGACGCGCGGCTTCAGATTGCATATGCCGTACGCTTACTTCCAGCTTTAAAAAAGCTAATATTTAGAACTGCGATGGTCCTATCAGATAGGGATTTGAACTTGCTGAGAGGGCAGCATCCAGGGGTGATGATCGATCAAGTGTAGCAAAGAGATCCTCTTCTATCGATAAGCAAAAGGCTTTAGGCTTTGGGCGTTAGCCCATAGCCTAAAGCCTTTTTTTTATATCAAAGGGATTGCAAAGGGGCCATGCCCCTTTGGTTTTTTTATTTGCTAAAGCAAGGAGACGGGTTCTGGCCGCTGTAGGCGCTGTTCGACTTGCCTTTGCTCTTGCTGGATGTCGGATTGGAAGGAGGATTCAGGCCCTTGGCTGGAAGGAAGGAGTTGGCGGGCGAGCTCTTGCTGGAGAGCGTGGGCAGAGGAGCGCTCATGGGCTTGGATGAGGAGGGCGGCAATTTGGGCGATGGCCTGCTGCTGGATGACCCCGGGCTTTTTCACTTGGTGGGGGAAAAAAAAGAGCGCTTTTTGGCCAGCTCTAGGGGGGCCGATTTCGATGGGGATGTTTAAGACCCATTCGCCGCGGATGGTAGCTGTGAACACCTGTTGGCCGCGCTGAATTGCTAAGTTCAAGGTGGGTGCTTGTTTAGTGAGGGAGGGGATGAGGTTTTCAAACGATTGGGTGGAGAGGGAGCTGATGTCGTAGCCGTTGGCGGCAATGAGGCGGTCTTTGAGGCGGATGCCCTTTTTAGAGGCGGGGCCGCCGATGATGAGGGCCTCTATGGAGAGGGGGTAGCCGGAGGCTCTCCAGCCAAAGTCTAGTATCTTTGGCCAGCCATGGGCCAGGGGGTCTTTTGCCGCCTCTTTGAGCAAGGGGCGGATGAGGGCGTATATGGCATCTTTTTCTTGAGCCATGGGCGGCTGGCTTTCTTTGGTCTGGGCGGCAGCTGCTTGGGTGAAGAGGAGGAAAAGGATAAGGAGGCGCATCATGATCCTTGATTGGGTCCGCCAAATGACGCTTGCCATTCAGCGAGTTTAGTGAGGGCTTGGATGGGGGTCAGCTCGTTGAGGTGAATCTTGCGGATTTCCTGGATTAGCTGATCGCCGAGGTGATTTTTGGCCGGGCTTTTGCTGGGCGCGGGCTCAAAAAAAGTGAGCTGCACCTCTTCAGAGGATTTTCTTTTGACCGCTCTCTTTTGCTTGGCGGCACCTTCTCTTTGTCCTGCTTTTAGCTCGAGCTGAGTTAAGATCTCCTGGGCCAGGTGGATGACTTCGATGGGCACGCCGGCGAGCCTGGCGACATGGATGCCGAAGCTGCGGTCGGCGGAGCCGCGGATGATCTTGCGCAGAAAGAGGATGTCATCGCCGCTGTCTTCGACGGCAATGTTGAAGTTGAGCACGCCAGGGATTTGCTCCTCCATCTGAGTCAGCTCAAAGTAGTGGGTGGCAAAGAGGGTTTTGGCCCGCTTGGTGGGCTCTTTGAGCAAATATTCGGCGACGGCCCAGGCGATGGAGATGCCATCATAGGTGCTGGTGCCGCGGCCGATCTCGTCTAAGATCACTAGTGAGCGGTCTGTAGCGTGGTGCAGGATATGGGCCGTCTCGGTCATCTCCACCATGAATGTGGATTGGCCGCGCGCTAGGTTGTCGCTTGCGCCGATACGGGTAAAGATCTTGTCGACGATGCCGATGTGCCCTTTTTTGGCGGGAATGAACGACCCAATTTGGGCCATGATGACGATGAGGGCCACTTGGCGGATATAGGTCGACTTTCCGGCCATGTTCGGTCCGGTGATGAGCATCATGCGGGCGCTTTGATCGTCTAGGTAAGTGTCATTGCTGATAAAGGCTTCATTGAGGGGGAAGCGTTCGATGACGGGGTGGCGCCCTTCTGTGATAGAGAGGAGGGTCGACTGGTCGATGAGGGGGCGTGTATAGTGGTACTCGCGAGCGGCGAGGGCCAAGCTGAAGAGGCAATCGATTGAGGCGATGGCTTTGGCGATGCCAAAGATGAGGTCGCGGTGCCCTGTCAGCTCAAGGAGAAGAGAGCGGAAGAGCTCTTGTTCGATGGCCGAGATGTTTTCTTCTGCTGTCAGCACCTGCTCTTCGAAAGTCTTTAGCTCATAGGTGATGAAGCGTTCGGCATTGACCAATGTCTGCCTTCTCTGGAAAGAGGCGGGGGCTTTTTCGCTTTGCCCTTTGCTGATTTCAATGTAGTAGCCAAACGCTCTGGTGTAGCCCACTTTGAGGGTCTTAATTTGGGTCTCGTCCCTCAATTTTTGCTGGTAGTCATTGACCCATTCGCGGCTATTTTTGCGGATGGCGATCAGGGCGTCGAGGGGCGGGTGAAATCCTTCTTTGAAGGCGGGGCCGTCGCCAATTCTCAAGGGGGGCTCTTCAACTAGGGCGGAATCGATTAAGTTGATGATGGAGGAGACATCTTTGATCTCCTGTTGTAGGCGGGTCAATAGGGAGCTCTGATACGAGGAGAGGCTCTCTTTGAGCGCCGGCAAGGGGATGAGCGAGAGCTTGAGGGCATTGATATCTCTAAGGGTCGCGTAGCCGGAAGAGATTTTCATCATCAGGCGCTCTAAGTCGCGGATAGCACTTAAAGAGTGCTCGAGGTTGAGAGAGTCTTGAGCTAAGAATGCGGCGACGCTGTCTTGCCGGTCGAGTATTTGTTGAATATTGAGCAAAGGGCGTTGCAGCCAATGCCGAAAGAGGCGGCCGCCCATCGGCGTCTTTGTTTTATCGAGAACAAAGAGGAGCGTCTTGGCTTGCCGATTGCTCGCTTGGGGGATTAAGTCGAGGTGTCTTTCCGCATTGGGATCGATGGCCAGGTAATCGGCGGTATGGAGCGCCTGCACTTTGCGGATGTGTTCGATCGGCAAGCTCAAGTTGACCTTTAAAAAGGAAATGAGAGCGCCTGCGGCGTTGATAGAAGCGCACATGCCGCCGATGCCGAAGCCATCCAGGGTCTGCACTTTAAAATGGTCGCGCAAGGTCTGATAGGCCGTGTCATGTTCGAAGCGCCAGTCATCTTCTTGGTTGACCAACAGAGGGGATTGAGAGGTCAAGTCTTTAAATGTGGACAGGTATTTGCGGTGGAAGCGCTTGGCTGTGAGCAGCTCTTTGGGCGCTAGGCGGTGGAGTTCGTTGAGAGCTTCTTGCAAGGAGGTAAATTCGGCCACTTTAAAGTCGCCGGTGGTCAGATCGAGGAAGGCCAGCCCCATGACTTGCCCCACTTCGCAGAGGGAGGCGAAGTAGTTGCTCTCCTTATCAGAGACTAAAGAGGAGTTGATGAGCGTACCGGGGGAGACGATGCGCACCACTTCGCGGCTGACCAAGCCTTTGGCTTCTTTGGGATTTTCCATCTGTTCGGCGATGGCCACCCTGTACCCTTTGGCGACAAGGCGGTCGATATATTGATCGGCGGCCATGTAGGGGATGCCGGCCATGGGAATTTCCTGCCGCTTTGTCAGCGTCAGCTCCGCCTCTTTGGCGAGCAAGACGGCATCTTCATAGAAAGACTCATAAAAATCGCCCATGCGAAATAAGAGGAGGGCGCTTTTTGCGCTTTGTTTACAAGAGTGCCACTGCACCATCATGGGGGATAATTTTTCTCTTTCAGGCTCAGACATGGAAATGACTTAAAATAGGTTGTTAAAGGGAGATAGGATAGCATGTTTGATAAAAATAGCCAAGGAATTGCGATAGGGAAGAAGAGGGGTGGTTTTGGGAAAAGTGAAGGGAATTCTTCACAGGGTGAAGAACTCCCTTAAGGACCTATTTTAATTGACCTTCATACAAAATAGGCTGATGTCGTCGACATACTCCTTCTTAAAATCAGGCTTGGCTGGGTCTGAGTGCTCTTGATCATGGAATTTTAGATCCTTTTTATTCAAGCTTGGCGTTGCTGTCTCTTGTTGACCCGATTCTGAATTATATTTTTCCAAGCCCTTAGCTACAATTTTTGCTTTAATTTCGGCCAGCAGCTGCTGTCTATCGGTATTTGCAGCAATCAGTTCTTGGAAGTCTTCTGTGGTGATGAAGTCGCCGATGCCATCGGAGAAGCCAAACACTTCATCTCCTTCACTCAGTTCAGTAACTTGTAGAAATTGGTCGAAGCTGGCTAGCTGTGTTTCATCGGGAATGGCTTGGCTGTTTTTAAAAGCATGGTCCACGCCAAGGCCTCGGTCTCTTCGATCCTCAACTAAGCGATCATCGAGTTGGCCATTTTTCATCAATAAAACGCACGTATCTGACCGTTCGAAACTCAAGAGATATGTCTTATCTTCAACTTTAACAATTTGCACTAAGCTCGCTGCCGGAGGGGGCGTTTCTCTCAAGGGAATCCCGCGCTTAACACGAGAACCATCAGAAGAAATATCGCTGGCGATGCTTTTGATGTGTTTCATAAAGAGGTTTTTTGCTTCCTCTAAAGAAGTAAATCCCCCAGCATGCATTTTAGCGGCTAGCTCAGCTTCATAGCGCTCTTTAAAATGAGTGACATGCGTCTCCAAGATAGGCTTCATGAGAGGATCATTATGACCTGTTCCATCGATCACATAGGCAAGCCCGAGTTTTTTGTTGGCGTGGCTGAAATCCACATTTCCCAAATCATCACCTAGATAGGTCTGATCCTTCATCGCTGCCGCCTCTGATGCGAGAGACATATAATTGAATAGCAGCTCGAAAATGACGCTTTCCACTTTTTTCAAACGGTGATGCGCATTAAATCGGTTGCATTTATAGTAGATTTTTGTCGCAAAATTTCCTTGCTGAGCCTGGTCCATTTCTTCAAGGCTTTGTTGAAATTGCTCTTGGTTATTTTGGATAAAACGGGAGATGTTAGACAAGCTCAAAGGGCCAAAGCCAAACTTTGCCTTCAGCCGCTCTAGCCAGGAAGTATTTTTCAAAGGCACGACTTGGATTTCTTCTACTATTTTTCCTGCGCGCTGAATTTTTCCCAATCTGAAAAGCTGTCTTTCAGAATGAGTTGTCGTGGCTTCCATAAATTTGCCGATAGAGTCGTGGGGTATCATTTGAAAAACCTTTGGGTAAAAATTTAGTTAACGCTCATCTGGAAATAGGTCGAGCCATTGGCGTGCGTGATCTTTTGTTTCATCTCTTCTAAGTTGAGCATTTCGCTAAAGCCAAAGACGGCATCCCCAGCTTTTACCTCTTCAATGAAGATCTCGTATTGGATGGATTCTATATGATTTAAAGGGACGGTGCGGTTCTCGGTTGGATCGGCGCCTGATCCAAGACCTATATCTGCTTTGCCGTTTTTAATGAGAATCCACTGATCTGTTTCCTCAAGCCCTTCAGGCTCTTTTCTATGCTCTTTTTTATGGATGAGGAGCGAGGTGTGAGAGCGCTGAAAGGTCAGCATGTATTTTTTGCTGCCCACTCTCAAAATTTGGGCAAAGCTCACTGCCGGCTGGCACTCTTTATGGCAGAGGGCGTATTCTCGCTCTTCTTGTGTCGCGACGACTGTCTCATCTTTTGAAATTTCTTCAGCGAGGCGCATCAGGTGTTTGCTGAGCAGTTCAGCAGCATCTTGTGTATTTTCAAAAGCGCGCTCTTTCAAATCTTCAGCAAATGACAGGTGAAAGTTGGTGAAGTGCTTTTGCAGTCCAGCTGCCATTGCCTTTGGTTGAATGACAATGCCGTCAGCTACATCGATCATCGGATGGGCAATGTAGGCAAATCCAAGTGCTTGATCGGCATAGGAGAGGGTGCAGGGCGAATCTTCTTGGCTCGAGTAGACTTGAGCGACCTCGGCCAAATTCGTGCAGGCGGCCACTTTAGCAAAGCCCTCGAGTTGGATCGATCGAAAGAAGTGCTGGCTGTTAAACTTAAGGCATTGCTCTTTCAAGATGGCGTAAAACTCTTTTTTTTGCGCCAGGTCTGTTACAGGCAGCGCTTGGGGATCTTGATTGAGAATCAAAGGGGCGATTTTGGTCAAACTCAAAGGGCCAAAGCCGTATTTTGCTTTTTTTCGCTCCCACCATGTCGTGTCTTTGAGGGGCACGATTTCGACCTGGCGACCGCTAGCTTTTAAAAAATATTTTTCTTCCGGCTGGAATAATTGATTGATGTGATTGATGGAATTGCTATCCATAAAAAAACCCTATTTAATAGTACCTCTTATAATATCGAACATCTTTGAAAATACTTAAATAGGGTTTTTTTTATTTGATCACCCGTTGAATGACAAATGGCGGGGCGCCCAGATCACGAGGTTCTCATATTTATCTTTATCAAGTTCCCTCTCGTTGAGGCTGGATTCAATCGAACTATAGGCGTCTTTATAGGTCATATCGGAACTTGGGGTTGAAGAGAGCCTGACATCTGATCCAGAGTCGTCATCTGTGCCGAATGTGCTCAGGTCTTCAAAAGAGTTGACCAAATTGGAGAGATCCTCTTGCCGCGCTTTTTTTTGCCGCAGCCTTTCTTTATGCTTGAGCTGAATAGCCACTTGCTTGCGGATGTTCGGCCCTTCCTCTCGAGTGATCCTTTCTGCCAACTTTTGTCTCTCTTCCCGCTCCCAATCGCTCTGGTGAAGAGCAATCAACTCTTGCTTTTTCGACTCCAGCAAGCTTTGCTCTTCTTTTTCCGATAAACCTTGTTGCAAAAACTCTTGAATGAGCGCTCTTTTGGCAATCTCTTGCAAGGGACGGTATTTGGCGGCATCGCACTGGATGTGGCTTTTCATCTTATCTAAGATGCCTTGGGCATACTTTAGCCGAGGAGCGCTCTTTTCGAGGAGGAGGAGCACTTTAAAGTAGTTTTTCTCTTGCGCGAGGTTTAAAAAAAGGAAGTAGCTGATGTCATCGATTTTTCTTTGGAAGCAGTCGGTCATTTCATCTCCTTCCTCGAGCATTAAGAGGAGGCAGCAGGCCTCTAAAAGTACCGGGTGGGCCGTTTCGGCGGCCATATTCAATAGGGAGCTAAATACTTTTTCTCCGATGAAAGCTTGCTTGCTTAAGGTTTGTAAGAGCACCTTGAGAAAATAATTTTGCATGTCCTCTTTTTTATCGAAGAAGTAAAAGCGAAAGCATTGCAACAGCTCCAGCGCGTTTTTTTGATTGTAAAGAGTGGGGAATGTGGCAAGCGCATCGAGGATCCAAGGTTCTAGACGCTCTTTTGCCTGATCCGCCTTCCAACTTTTAAGGAGCGCCGCCGCCTGCACCAGCTCCATTAAATCGCAAGCTTTGGCGTCGATCTTTTGGTAGCTTAACAGGTCAAAGGCAATTTGAAAGACAGAGCCTGAAAATTTTTCTTCAAAGAGCAGCACTGGCGCCTTTTTCGTGAAGGTTCCCTTTCTGCATCCTTTAAAAAATTTCTTAGCTTCAGACAGCATGAGCAGCTCTTTATTGGCTTTCACATCCTCGAGCTTTTGGCCGTTATTATAGATGCTCAAGTTAGGCTCAAGGCGTTCTAAAGCGTATTCCTTATAACGCGGGGAAGGGCGCTTTTCAGGGATGGAGGGCAATCTTTTGATCAGCGGCTCGATGAAGAAGGAGCTGCAAAGAGCGCCTGGGTGGCTAAATTTGCAGCAGATAAAAGCATATTTCACCAAGCTCTTGGCGGGCAGCGCATTTTCAGGGAGAAAGGCTTCGGAGAGGGTGGAGTAGGGGACGTTTAACATGAGATGGCTCACGCGACTTTCTAGCTGAATGGAGTAGGGGGATAAAATATCGGTTAGGTGGCTTAATTTAGACTCCACCTCTTCTGAGCGCTTATGGGCGATGAAGAGTGTCTTCTCAAAGCAGTTTGTATTTTTTAGCCCTAAAAGAACCGTTTCCACTAAAGATTGGATTTTTTCATTGATGCCGCGGCGGATCCCGATTCTTTGTTCAGGGAGCATCCTTTTGAATGCTTTTCGTTCCATCAGCTGTCCAGTTAGGGGATGCTCGAGGTAAGAACCGATGGGATAGTGAGAGCATAAGTTGACATGCATCAGATATGTCCTTTTTTTAAAAGATGCGACAGGTCATGGATGTAGATCTTTTTAAATGATTTAGGGAAAAGGATAGACTAAACAGCCTTAATCTGAAAGTCCTTTTGCGCTTTTATCTTTTAATTGACTAGGGAAAGATGTAGCGGCTCCCTCCTTTGGGGAGGGGCATTGAGCTTTATATCCTTAAGCGAATCTTGCTCGAGGTCAAATTTCAAGCAAAGCTGGTTACTGACAAGAGGAGGGGGAGTAGTCATCCTCGAGATGAAGAGGGCCCAATTTAGAGATGATGTGAAACCCTTCTTTGTTTAGGTCGGCTAAGCGCTCTTTTTCCTCTTCTTCTTGAATTTTGCGTTCGCGCTGCTTTCTTTCTAAGAGGCTGAGGTACTCCTCATCGCTTGTTTGAAACTTCTCCTTCGCCTTTTGCCTCCATGCGCTGACATTTTGCTGCAACAGCCGGTCGATGGCTTTTGCTTCCACAGCCCTTTGGTTTTCTCGGAGGTAGGTGTCGATTGCCGAGTCGTAGATGAAGTGCTCATAGCAATCTTGCAATTCAGCCATTTTGTCTTTAAAGGCTTTTTCTTTAATGGCTGCGAGCACTTCTGGATTTTTGAAAGATTCTTGGGCGTCTTTTTTAAGGTCTAGGATAAAGGCAAAGCGATCGAGCCATTTTTGCAGCGGGTAAAAGCCCGGTTTTTGCGCAATGGTTTGCAAGAGGGCATAATTTTTTGCCGAGATCCCTTTTAAAAATGCCTTTTTCCTCTCTTTAGAAAATGAGCAAAGAGCAGATAGCGCGCAAATTTCCAGCAGTTGGCTGTGTTGCATCTTGGTGGCTACGGCCATGATGGCGGCCAAATCAGCAGCTGGCAGTTTTTCATCCACTCGGTTGATGATCAGCTGGGCGGTAAAAAGAGAGAACGTTTCCCAACAAGATCGATGGAAGAAGGATAGGGATTGGCAAAGTTCTGCTAAGCTTTCTTGGAGCAGCTGCCGCTCTAAAAAAGCTTGGAGCGTTAAAAGCGACTCTTGGGCATCCCAAGTTTCAAGCAACCCTTTAACTTGAGCTAAGTTCTCTAAGGGAATGCGGTCACTTGTGCGGTAGGTATTATAAACGGAAAAGGCGATGGCAATGCTGAACGCTTTTTGGTCCGTATTTCCCATTTCGATCCAGATGGAATTGTCTTTTTGCGAGGTCTTTTTTGAGCCGGAGGTGAGGGCTTGAGCGCACTCCGCCTTTAAAAAATCCACTTGGAGCACCGAATAGCTCTGTTGGGAGCCTTCTCTCGAAAAGAGGAAATGGACTCTGGGCTCTTGGTCGTTTAAAGCCGATTCTGTGATCATTTTAGCTTCTTTGGCGGGAGTCAGCTTAAGTGTCCTTTGGTAGGAGGCAAAAGAAAAGAGCTGGTCGAAGGCTTTGCTCTGTTTGGAAAATTTGAACTTTAGCTGGCTAAACAGCTCTTTGTTCGAGCCGTCATAGCAATTGCCCAGCCTGAGGTCGGGAACTCTTAAGACCAGGGGCTTTTCCCATATTTCATTGCCCTCCCAAGAGATCATTTGATCTATGCTAAGTCGCTTAGGCTCTGCAAAGACGCCATGCCGCAGCATCAGCTCTTGGATGAGCCGAGTCACTTTTGCGCTATCCTCTGCTCTCGACCGGAGAAAGAGCACCGGCAGAGCAAAGGGCGCAGGATGTTTTTTGAGCCTTTTGATGGTGCGATTGGCAAATTTTTTGAGCAGCTCGGCCATGTTCTGATAGCCTTGGTCGGTCAAAAAACGTTCTGTCTCACCTTGAAAATACTCCTTGAGCAGAGGATCGCTTTTTTCTAAGACGACAGGGTAGGAAGGTTTTTTAGGAGGGATGGCAGCTTGGGAATTAGCTTGTTGAGATTTAACTTGGGGGTTGCGAGGTAAGGCATCCATGAAGCGCTTCCTTGAGATGAAAGGTTGGGAGATATCGATGAAGATAGCGCGTTAAGAATAAAATATAAAATTTAAATGAGAAGGAAGGGGGGTGTTTTTTTAGGATTTCCCTGGCTTTTTCTAGGGCATTTGGCGTCGTCGATTTCTGGCTGCCTGGCAAAATAGGTTTTGGCATAGAGGTGTATTTTTTGCTCGGTCTGCTCTTTTTTACCGAGCAGTTCGTTTGAGAGCGCTTCGATTTGATGCATTTCCAAAGGCTCGGCAAAGGCCTGCATGAGGAGCTGATCCTCTGTTAGATCATCTTGTAGATGATGTTGTAGATGATGTTGAGTCGGTTTGCAGAAAAAGAAAGTCATGCTTGCTAGATTCATAGATAACCCTTTTTATTTATTTTTATAGGCTTAAGATGAGTTTCTTATTCAATCGCAGATTACTTTATTGTATTTAATATTTTAAATCAAAGGGGAAATTTTTTTAGGGGGATAAAAAGGGCACATGTGCTTCAGAGGGGGTGAAGGGATGCTTGAGGCCTTTTGGAACCTCAAGCAAAGAGAACTCAAATTTTTGATTGCTGTTTACTTGCGGTTATCGAGGCTGAAGGGCCCCGGTCCAAAGTGGGCGATGAGGCAAGCGGTGCCAACGAGGGCCATATTTTTTAAAAACATGATGTATTGCAAATTTGCAGCAGATGGATCGCTAAAAAGCCAAAAAGGGTGAATGAAGAGCGTGACGGGAATTAAAAAGACAATGAGCATCCAGGCGCCGAGTTTTGCTCGATAGCCGATTAGGATGCTCAAACCGCCAAGAAAGCACAGCACGCCAGATAGAGGAATGGCAAGGTCAGGAAAAGGGACGCCGAGGGAGGCGGCATAGGCAATTCTTTGGCTGGTAAAATGTCCGCCAGCAGATAGAAGAAATAATAGCGAGTAGAGTGCTCTACCGATCAGTGGCAAAAAAAGCATGGGGATTTCTCATGGCTTAAGGGTTGTGGGGAGGCTCGATAAAAGCCTGCCTGTTCTATCTGAGCCCATACACGGTTTTTCTTATTTTATAAATTCTTTTTTAACCCTTTTTCTTTTAGAAATTCCCTTTGGGATAGAGAGCCAATAGGTTTTGCCTGAGCGCTTTGAGAGCCGGAGGGCGGTAGGTGGTGACGAGAGATTCGGCAAGCTTTAGGTGATGCCAGGCTTTTCTATAGCGCCCTTGATCGATGAAGAGCAGAGAGAGGTAGTATTCGACACTCGGATCGCTCGGGTCGATTTGGTGGTAGGCGAGCAGCGCTTTCAAAGCTTCATTTGGCCGATTGAGCTCAAGCCAGCAGGTCGCCAGCTGAAAGAGCCCCGAGCAAAACTTGGGGTGGCTGATCAGGTACTGCTCGAGCTCCTCTTTTTTTTGGAGCAGCGAACTCTCCTCGGGCTGAATGTGGGCGAAGATCAGCTTGATGCCGTCGCCGTCGGCATATCCTTCCAGTAGATCGCGAACCAGGCGGTTTTGCTGCACTTCTCCATACACTTTTTGCCCTTGCAAAGGGCGGAGGATCTCAATGGCCCGCTCTCCTTGTGCGATGTGGCAGAAGGCGGTGAGCTCTTTGAGCAGGGGGTCGCCTGGCAGATAGGGGGCGGCCCTTTCATAGGCGGCGCTGGCCTCTTTGAGGGCATCTTGTTGCCAGTAGATGGACGCTTGGTTGATGAAGGCGAGGCCAATCACTTGCTTTTTATCGCGCGTTTGCAGGGCATAGGTATTGAGGCTGAGGTAGTGGTCGGAGGGGATGTGAACGCCGCGCAGTGTGGTTTCGATATTGAGAGAGGGGTGGCAGCTTAAATAGATATGGCCAGGAGGGGTAATGGCAAAGAGAGGCAGGCCGAGCCTTTCGGCAATGGCTAAGTAGAGCAGTGATACGCCAAGGCACACGCCTTGGCGCGCATCGAGTACGGAGGAGAGAAAGGTGAAGCGGTCGATTTGCTCTGAGTAAATGGATTTGGGGGGAAAGCGAAAATGCCTTTTAAAGAAAATTTGCTGGTTGATGGCTTCGACGATCTCTTTTGGGTCGTTGGAGGAGAGAGAGGCGCGGATTTCTAAAGCCAGAAGATCGATCATGGCCTCATAAGAGCGAATTTCTGCGGCGTGGTTTTTAAAAGGGCCGAATTGGGCGATGAGGAGGGCTCTGGCTAGATCGATCTCCTCTGGGGCTAAGGCGAGCACTTCTTCTTCTGTCTTGGCCGCATGCCCTTTGAGTTGTCTATTTTTTAGGGATTGGGAGAGAGTCTCGATCAGGTCGATCGTCTTTTCTGAGAGCGGTCTGGGGTTGGGGTTAAATAAAGAGGGGGTATGGAAGAAAAGGGGCAATTCTTGAAAGGGAAGATCCCCTTTTAGCTCTGGATTGAGCAGTTTAAAGGCCTGTTTGAGCGCCTCTTTTCCCTCTTTTGAATCTGGAAAGAGGTGGTAAAAGGCCAGATGCTCCGATACCGAAGTCTCTTGAATGCTGTTATAAAAGACCTCTTTAGAGGCCTCTAATCTCGGTATAAGCTGCTGATTTAGTTGCTGATTTGGTTTTTGGCAAAATCCTTGGAGGGGGGAAAGCCCCTCCTCCAAGCCGATGAGCGGAAGTGCAAATAGCAAAAGTAGGGGAAAGAGGGCAGTCATGCTTTAAACTCAAGTGGCCCCTTAACGCCTTCCTCACTGGAAAATTAAGGCGCGCATCGATAGGTGCAGGGTTTCGTTGTTGATAATGTCTTCCACAGCTGGAATGGTCTTTACGCTCCAATTCTTGGGAGAGATAATGCCGGGAGTATTGACTCTCTCTTCTTCTGGGTCTTGTGGCTTCCATTCCGGGATTAAGGATAAATACTCTTGGAGTAAATTGATATGGAAAAGGCTTGCCGAGCGGTGGCTCTCTTTGAGTATCCTTAACCGCAGGGCATTGTCAAAGGGCGTTTTGGCATCGAGGTGTTGGCTTCGGCAATAGGCGATTCGATCGTCTTGATGGCTTTGCCACCAAAGCGAAAGGGGTTCTGAATCGTGAGTGGAAACGCAGCTGAGGCTTGCTTTTGGGTACAGGTTGACGGGAATGAAAGAGCCGTCTTGATGCCAGTTGCGCTCCCAGCGCATCACCTTTGTGCCGGGGATGCCCAATTCTTGCAGCACTTTTTTAAAGCTCGGAGGCACGTTGCCCAGGTCTTCCCCAATGGGAAGCAGGCAGGAGCTGTCCAAGAGCATCTTTAAAAGCTCTCTTCCTTGTTCAATGCCTTCGAGCTCTCCGCTTGGTTGAAACTGCCCTTCTTTGGCCTGTTTATCGTTTGGAATGGCAAATATTTTAAAAAAGCCGAGGACGTGGTCGATGCGGTAGATATGGTAGAAATTTTCGGCGACTTTGAGCCGCTCTTTCCAAAGCGGGTAGCCATCGGCAGCCAACTGGGCCCAATTGTAGATCGGAAATCCCCAATTTTGCCCCTCTTCGGTGTACATGTCGGGGGGAGCGCCGGCCGTGGCTGTGAGGTCAAACCAGTGGCGGTGCAGCCAGACATCGGCGCTATTTTGGTTGAGCAAAATAGGGATGTCCCCTTTGAGGAGGACGCCATTTTCTTCGGCGCACCGCTTAACTTCTCTCATCTGGTTGAAGGCCATGGATTGGCCAAAGATGTGATAGCCCGCTTCTTCGCTTCTCTCGCTCAAGAGCGTGTCTACTTGATCTAGCCTCAAGTTCTTATACCTCTCTGGCCAGTTAGGCCAAGAGGCGCCGTTAAACTCTTTGAGCAGCGCCTTAAAGAGGGCATACTCCTTCAGCCAGCGCTCTTGAGCGAAGTCTTGATAGGCTTGGCTCTTTGCATGGGAGGAGAAATAGCGGCTGTAGTAGAGGCGTAAAAACTGCTCTTTGATCCTTTTGACGAGGGGGTAGTTGACGCGGCCCTCTTGGATTTGCAGCTGAGAATAGAGGGCATTTAGCTCTTTGTCTTGCACTTCTAGCAGGGGATAGAGAGAGATGTGCAGGGGATTTAGTGCAAAGGCAGAGAGGGAATTATAGGGGCTCGGATCGCCTCCCGTATCGTTGAGGGGGAGAAGCTGGATGAGGTCGAAGCCGATTTTAGACACCCAGGGCAGCAGGGGCTTTAAGTCGAGGAATTCGCCAATGCCGGCCGATTGGCGGGTAAAAAGGGAAAAGAGGGGGACATTGATCCCATGATGGTGCCTCACCCCAATCTTTTGCCATTGCTTGCCAGC
>JARBTN010000102.1 GCA_029240195.1 Chlamydiales bacterium | reverse complement strand
ATTCAGCTGCTCTTGAGAGACAACTTTTCTCTTATCGACTTTACTAAATTCTTTGCCAGGCATCGGATGACCTCCTGTTCTCTTTTTAAGAAATTTTTATGAAGAGAACTTTCAGGCTAAATCAATCTGGTTTTTTTGGCAAATGCGCTGCCTTTTTTATGCGTTTTAAGTCTCACTTCCCGTCCACCCAGATTCTCTGAGGATGCGGATCTTTTCTTTCCTTTTAGGCGCTTGAGACAGGAACCAGGCGGTTGTGAATTCAGCGTGAAAAGGGGAACTCTCATCTCTTTCCAAGAAGTTGGGATCCAGCTTACTCCTTTTTGAGAGAGCGAACTTTAGGGATCCGACCAATCCAGAGAGAATGACGAATCTCAAATAGGTGATTTGATGCTCGACTTTAAGCTTGTTTAATTGGTAGCCCACTTTGCGATATTCTGCCCACATTTCGTCGGACTTTTCCTGGAAGATGCGCTGCAGGGCCCTATTTCTAGCCTCTTGGCTGAAAAAAGCTCCTTTCTTTTCCAAGAGCAGCTTCAGAAGGTTGAGCCGATTGTCAGTCTCGAACGAGTAGGGCAAAAAATTCAATATTTTCTCTGTTGTAAATTCGAAACGATCACAAGCTGACACCATTTTTTCAAAGAATGCCCTGTCTAAAAGGTCGACTTGCCTTCTCCTTAATAGAGAAGAGACGCTATAGCGGTTTCTAAAGCAATGTGCAAAGATCTCTTGTAAGCCCTCTTGACCGGCCCCCCTCTTTAACAGCAAGAAGACCACATCCTTTTGGCAATAGTCTATCGGTAAACTTCTCAGGGCTTGGTCGACTTCAGGGTCGATTTGCGCATGTTCTTTTGAAAAGAGAAGGAGGTATTTGGCGAGAGTTACCCAATGTGAGGGATGATCTTTTGATTGGGGATATGCTTGTCCAAATAGGCGAGCAATCTCTAGATTGGATAAGCCTTGGAGAGCTAAAAGATGTTTTTCTATAGAGTCTAAGTCGGTTTTAGAGGCGTTTTGAAAGCGTTTGGGCAGCTTTTTGCAAAGCGCCTTCATGGTGACATGCATCTCTTGGAAATATTTTTTGATCTCTATAAAATTCCTGCTGCCTTGGTAGCCGACCGCTTTTGCTCGATTAAAGAGCGCTTCGCATGCTAATCGATGCCCTTGAGAATTGATGGTGGCTATTTGGCCTAGGGCTGTTAAAGGCAGTTCTTGGAACACCTTTAAAGACATCTCCTCGGGTAAAAAGGGAAAAATGCTCTCCTGGTCTTTTCGATAGTATTGGATCTTTTCGTTGAGCGACTCCACTTGCTCTCGCTTTGAAAAGGCAAAGAAAAGCGAGGCGATCTTCCTGATGAGAGAAGAAATGAGGCTTTCCCGTTTCCTCTTTTCGATAAAGCGTTCGGTGATGATGGCCGCCATCTCTTGATAGCGCTCTAAAAACTCATCGGGCGTCTCTTTTGAAAGGGAGAGGTGAATTTGTTCTAAAGAGGCGACAGCATTGCCAAAGGCGAGAGGCTTAGAAGCGCTCTCTTTTAGCTCTAGCCCACTTGGCATAAAATTTCCGACGATATAAAAGTCTCTTCCTTTGATCGATTTGGCATTGCCGTTTAGGGTGTGTTGCAAGGCGCTTTTAATGTAGTTGCTGACCTTTTGGGAATCAGTCTCCTTCCTTTTTTCCCCTTCAAAATTTGTTGTGCCAAAAAGTGCTCTTTGGAAAAGTCTAAAAGCTTGGTTGACCCGCATGAAATAGCCTATTTTAATTTTTTATAAATTATAGGGGGTTTGTTTTTTTTATAGAACTAGTTTTTAAAGTTAAATTAATTTTTTAAAGGCGGTTGTTTGTTTTTTAAATCTAAAGTGCTGTTTATCCTAAAGCCTTGCCCTTGAAAAGGGGGAACTCATGCCGAGCACCTGGCCGGGCCAGTTGCCAGCAAAAACTTTTTTTGCAGCTCATGAGAAGCCAAGCCCATTTTTTTCTTGAGCGCAGAGGCTGAACGATGTCAAGGAAAATATTGAGGCGGCGAGCGCTTTAAACTTTCAATATTTTTTAGAAAGAGGCAAAATCTTAAGGAAAGCGATTGATAAACTATTGGAGGGCATAGGGCTTGAGTTAAAGAGGCGCTACATCAAGAGAAATTTCCTTGTCAAGATGCTTTTGAAAAGTTAAAACCCAAGGAACACGGTTGATTAGCGCCCTACCATCTGCACCCTTTGCCACCTCTTCAGTATTGGTTTACAAAATAAGGGTTCGTTCGTAAGCTAATATTTTGAGTCATCTTAAATCTTATAGTCGAGAGAACAGGTAATGTTTGATAAGTTCACTAACAGAGCCAAACAGGTCATTAAGCTGGCAAAAAAAGAAGCTCAAAGACTGAATCACAATTATTTGGGAACAGAGCACGTCCTGCTCGGTTTGCTCAAGTTAGGGCAAGGAGTGGCTGTCAATGTCCTGCGCAACCTCAATATCGACTTTGATACGGCGCGCGGTGAAGTAGAGAAGTTGGTTGGCTATGGCCCTGAGATTCAAGTGTACGGCGACCCCGCTTTGACTGGCAAAGTTAAAAAAGTCTTTGAGTTTGCCAATGAAGAGGCTCTCAACTTAAATCACAACTATGTGGGAACAGAGCACCTTCTCCTTGGCCTTCTAAGGCAAACTGACGGCGTGGCCGCTCAGGTTTTGGAAAATCTCAACGTCAATTTAAAAGAAGTGCGCAAAGAGGTGTTGAAAGAGCTTGAATCTTTCAACCTCCAGCTGCCTCCCATTGGCTCTGCAGCCGGTTCGCCTGCCGCCAGCCAAGGCAAGTCCTTTGAAAAAGGGACGCCAAGCGATAAAATGCCCGCACTGCGCGCTTATGGCTATGACATGACCGAAATGTGCCGTGAGGGCAAGATGGATCCAGTCATTGGCCGTAAAGAAGAGGTCGAACGGCTGATTCTCATCCTCTGCCGCCGGCGCAAGAACAATCCGGTGCTCGTCGGCGAAGCGGGAGTTGGCAAGACGGCGATTGTCGAAGGGCTGGCCCAGGCGATTGTGCGCGGCGATGTCCCCGATAATTTGCGCAAAAAAAAGCTAATTGGATTGGACTTAGCATTGATGATTGCCGGCACCAAATACCGCGGGCAGTTTGAAGAGCGAATTAAGGCCGTCATGGATGAAGTGAAGAAAAACGGCAACGTCTTGCTCTTCATCGACGAACTGCACACCATCGTCGGCGCTGGCGCTGCCGAAGGCGCGATCGATGCTTCCAATATCTTGAAGCCAGCTCTCTCTCGTGGAGAATTGCAGTGCATCGGCGCCACCACTGTCGATGAATACCGCAAGCACATTGAAAAAGATGCCGCCTTAGAGCGGCGCTTTCAAACCATTTTAGTGCAGCCGCCATCTACTCAAGAGACGATAGAGATATTGACCGGCTTGAAGGATAAATACGAAGAGCATCATAAATGCCAATACACGACGACTGCCATCAATGCCGCCGCCGTCCTCTCTGACCGCTACATCCACGGGCGCTTCCTTCCTGATAAGGCCATCGACTTGATCGATGAAGCGGGGGCGAAGACGCGTTTGGCGATGATGAATCAACCTCTCGACATCAGCAAGTACGAAGGGGAAATTGAAGAAGTTCGCCTGCAAAAAGAAGAGGCGATCAGTCGGCAAGAGTATGAGAAGGCGGCCAAGCTCCGAGATCGGGAAAAGACGCTGCGCGACCAATTGCAGAAGATCCGCACGGAGTGGGAAGTCAATAAAGAAGAGCATGAGGTAATTGTCGACGATGAAGACGTCGCTCAAGTCATCGCCAAACAGACGGGAATCCCGATCAGCCGTCTGACGGAAGGGGAAACCCAGAAAGTGCTCAAATTGGAAGAGACGCTCAAAAAGAGCCTGATTGGGCAAGAAGAGGCGGTCAAAACCGTCTGCCGCGCCATTCGACGCAGCCGAGCTGATATTAAAGATCCCAACCGGCCCATCGGCTCATTCCTGTTCCTCGGCCCAACAGGCGTCGGTAAAACGCTCTTAGCCCGCTTGCTGGCCATCCATATGTTTGGTGGAGAGGATGCCCTCATCCAGCAAGACATGTCCGAATACATGGAAAAATTTGCTGTCAGCCGCATGACCGGTTCTCCTCCAGGATATGTCGGCCATGAGGAAGGTGGGCAGCTGACTGAGCGCGTTCGCCGCCGCCCCTATAGCGTCGTCTTATTCGATGAAGTGGAAAAGGCGCATCCCGACGTGATGGATTTGCTGCTGCAAATCTTGGAAGAGGGACGCCTGACCGATTCTTTCGGACGCAAAGTGGACTTTCGCAATACCATCATCATCATGACCTCTAACCTGGGCGCCGACTTGCTCAATAAGCGGACAGAGCTTGGATTTGGGGCCAGAGAAGACCATCTCGATCACTCTCGCATTCGAGATACCATTTATAAAGAGATGAAGAAGCACTTCAAGCCAGAGTTCCTCAACCGCTTGAACGATCCGGTCATCTTCCAGCCGCTCACCAAAGAGTTCCTCATGCAGGTGATCGATTTGGAAGTGAAGAAGCTGCAAGATCGTCTAAAAAGGAGAGAGCTCTACATCGAACTCGACGAGGCTGCCAAGGTCTTTTTGGTCGACAAAGGGTTCAAGCCCGAGATGGGTGCGCGCCCTTTACGTCGCGTTATCGAAGAGTACCTGGAAGATCCGCTCTCAGAGCGGGTGCTGCTCCATCCCAACGAAGGGCGCCGCTGCAAGGTGACGGTGCAAGATGGAGAGCTGCAGATCATCGACGAAGAGGTCTTCCCCTTTAGATACAAAGAGGAAGCCGAAGAGAAAGTGGTCACTCTTCAGTAAGAGCGATGAAAGCCTTTAGGAGCCTGTCTCCTAAAGGCTTTTTTATTTCAATGCCATTGGATACACGTAAAAACTTCTATCGCTACACATGTGCAAACAGCCAGTTATGTTTAAAACCCCATGCTTATGGGTAAAAGTCTAATTTACAGACTCTTTTCTATAGAAGTTCAATCTAAGTTTTTTTCCTTCTGATCTATATCTAGCCACAGCGGCAATTCTCTCTATGACTCAACATTCCTTTTAAAAGAAAATTTCTATATTAATTTATTTATATTTATTTCTAACTATTTAAATGTATATAATAAACTTAATTATAAAATTACTTTTTTTGAGGGTTTTTTTGTGAATGTTTTTCAAAAAATTTCTAATTTATTCCATTATCAAGATAAGATAGAACAGATGCAACAAGAGAGTGAGCCTTTAAAGGCTACCGAAAAGAAAAACGTAATCTCTTCAATTTTTTCCAGAATCTACTTTCACTTGGCTCAAAAAGTCAAGATTTGGCGCCATGAAGGCAATTTTCCAGATAAAACGGCAGTCAAGGCTCAGCAAAAAGGAGCAGAGCTTTTAAGCCCTAGCTCGACCTCTTTTAAAAATGGTCATTCTAGCCCAGCCAAAATGAATGGCATATCCCTCTTTAAAGACCCAACATCACTGACACCTGAAGAGCAAAGCGCTATTTCAAATTTAAAGACGCAAATGCTTTCTCTGTTGGAAAAAGAAGGGTGTCGGAATCTTTTTATGGAATTGCTAGAGGCAAATTGTCAACAGCCTGCTATTTTGGCTGCTGCCGTCCAGCAGCTTTTTAAAGATGGACTGCCCACAGAAAAGAAGGAAATGCTGCGCACATTGCTGAGCTCAGCCTACCCTCAAATGGAGCAATATGTGCAATATCCTTTCTGGCCGCACATGCCTAGGCTCTTTAAATGTAATGGGGCGCGCCTTGCACTCGATTATATCGCAAAAAAGCCTAAAAAGCCGCTCACCCTGCCCTGCACATTGATGGAAAGCCCAAGTGCTTTCTATGCTCATGTCGAGAAGGAATTAAAAAATAAAAAAGCAACTTGGCCCCAAACTTTTATTGTCCACACCATTGAAGACCCAGAAATTCCAGGCCACTACACCCCCTTTTATATAGAAAAAGATCAGAAGGGGCAGCTGTGCATCTACAACACCGATAGTGTCGGGAGCTCCCTATTAATGAATACGGCCACTGATTTTCGCGGATTCCTTGATAAGCTCAAGCAATTAAATGGGCCTGGTGTTCAATTTTATTACTATGAGCAATCGAGGCAAGCTGATAGATATAATTGCCCCCTGTTTTGCATCCACGATATCATACAATTTTGCAAGACGGGGAGCCGAGGATTGACAATAACCCAAAGAAGGGGAGGGATGAGCCCAATTCATGAGCTACCTTTTGGATTTTTCACGCCGGCGCAAAAAAATGCTTCCCTAATCGATGACCTTATTGCACTTCAGAAGTGGAAAAATCTTTCTGAGGAGGGGCAAGAAGCTATCGCTCAAGTAGAAAAGAAAATTCAAAAATATCGCGATGAGGAAACCAAGCGCAATCTTTTTGCTGAGAGACAAGGAGATAAGCTCGAGGGGATCATTTGGTACGAAGTCATTGCCAGTTCGCCAAATCCTGTCCATTAAAATCCAATTTTGGAGATCAAATCGAGCCTGGCAAATGCGTCCTAAACCATTGTCTTTCAGATTTTAAGCGCCGCAAAGGGCGATGGCCAGCACTTGTTTAGGGTTTGCGGGCAAGAGGGCGCGGTAGGCCGCATTTAAGGTGCCGCCCGTTGAGATGACATCGTCGACGAGGAGGATCGTCTGATTGGCCAGGGAAACCCCTTTTTTTAAGGAAAAGGATTTCTGGCGGAAGGAGAGGCGCTCTTCGCGGCTGAGGTATTTTTGCGAGATGGCGCCAAACGAAGCTTTTAGAATACAAGAGACAGGCTTTTCGATCAGCGCGCCAAGCTCTAAAGCCATGAGCGCTGTCGGGTGATAGCCGCGCTGTAGGGAATGGAACAGGCTTTGCGGGATGGGGACGATCAGGTCGGGGGCGGGCCAATTCAGCTGATCGAGCTGAAGGGCGAGGTAAGATGCCGCCCCCTTAGCGAGGTAGGGCATCTGCCGGTATTTCAGAGCGTGGATGATCTGTCGGCTCGCCCCTAAATAGTCGAAGCAAAAGCTAGAAGCGGGCCCCTCTGAGCTTAGGCAAGGGCAGTGCAAACCCTCTTTGATTCTAAAGCAGCGGTGGCAGCGCCCCTCCTTAGGGAGGAGAATGAGCTCTTCAGCGCAAGACGGGCATAGGTGAGCAGAGCTCGGCGCTTTGCACTGAATGCACAGCATAGGATATATCAACTGCAAAAGCAGCTCTTTGATGCTTTTGAGCACAGAGAACATTACCTTTTTAAAGAGACGATCGGTTTTTGCAGGTTGCCTTTGACAGTTAGAGTAAACAATTCGCCCAGTTTGAACAACACATTTGACTGTTTGAGGTGCAAGGTCAGGTGCAAGTTGCCTTCGAAGTCAATATAGGAGGGGGTTTCCTCTTGGTAGAGATAAAATTCTGACACTTTTCCTTGGCTAAACACCTGGTGCAGTTTCTTCAGATAAATTTTCTCTTCATCCACTTCATAGAAGATGGTCCCCGAGGCCGGATGAAAGTGCTGCGCGTCAAAGCCAATTCTAGAGAGGATGCCGCTTGGCAATGAGAAGAGGGAAAAAGAACGGGGAGCGCTTTGCTCGAAGGTAAAAGCGCCTTTGCCTTTCCAAGAATCCCTCTCAAATAGGCGCCCTTTAAATTGATGCAGCAAAATTTTTTCAAAGGTCAGATGCTTATTTTTGCTATAGAGGAATGACTCTTCACTAAAAAGGGAAGGCTTCAGTTGGCTAGCCTCTAGCTTTTCTAAATGAAACTGCCAAGATCCAGATCCAGATTTAGATTCAGACCCAGACCCTCCCCGCCGGTAAAGGCGGCAGTTATCGAGGGTGAGCTGGCTTGCGGCGCACTCACTTTGCAAAGAGAGGGCAAGCTCTTTCCAGGTGCCCTTTAAAGACCCTTGCAGCTTGCCAAAAGGGGAGCCGCACCAAGATATGCTGGGCGCTGCAATCTCTCCTTGCAGCGCGCTCTCTTTAAATGCCTCTTTTTGCCAGTCTAGAGAACCTTGGAAGACGAGCGCCTCTTGCAGCTGAAGAAAGGGCAGCTTTTCTAAGAGGAGGGCTTTTGGGCGGATGACAAATTGTCCTGTTAAGGGCTTAAGCGCTTCCTCTTTTTGCCAAAGAGCATCGACACCATAGAGAGAGCCCTCGATCTTTTTTAAATCGACCGCGTTCCCTTGAATGTCAAAGGCTGCTTGCAAAGAGGCATCTTTCAGCTCATTTCCCAAATATAAGAAGAGCGATGAACCAATGAGATCGACAGAAGCCCAGATGGGGAGGGGAGCGATGGGGATGAGTGCGGAGAGGGAAATTTTTTCTGCCTGCCAAGAGATGACAGGGGACTGAAGCGAGATGTCTTGCCCGACAATTTGGCAGAGCCCGTCTTTAAGGTGCAAAGACCAAGAGGTGGCTAGGGGGTCTACTTTTAAG
>JARBTN010000033.1 GCA_029240195.1 Chlamydiales bacterium | reverse complement strand
ATTTGAGATCATATTTCTTTTCCAAATAAGAAATATATTCTCGTAGTACATCAGCCACTTGGTTTTGTCTTAGAGCTTGCTCTTTAGCCAAAGCCTCTATACGCTTCCTACTATTTTTAACAGAGGGGGCAGGGTTTTCAAGCGCCTTGATGGCATCTTCAAAACTCTCCTCTTCATCAGTAACTGTTCGAAGAAAATCATCAACGTCCAGCGTCTCATAGCTTAAAATACCAGGTTCTTCAAGGCTAGCACACCCAATAGCTGGGTGATTAAGCGTCTTCCCATTTCCCTCTTTAAAAAATAGGTTAATGCCAATATTTTTGACAGTAAAGGGTATATCCGTCATACAAGGAGTTAATTCTTTTTTTCGATTAATAACTTTTAGAAAATCTTGAGCTGCGTTTACCAATAAAAATCGTATTTCTTCTTTTTCAAGTTCTCTATAGACTTGAAAGCTTAAGCCTAAAAAAGATAAATTTCCTCCCGGCATACCAATGCCACTTCCTATTGCTCTGATCTCATATTTTTTTTCTAGTATTTCGACACTTTCTTTTAACACATCTGCCACCTGCTTATTCCTTAAAGTTTTTTCTTCTTCCGTTTCTGCGGTTAGGCATGACATCAAAGGGATTATGACCAGCAAAAATCGAAAAGTTTTCATTACCATATTTTTGTCCCTCCACTTTTAATGTATTTTTTTAAATGTTTCTTTAAAGGATCCTTATAAGTCAGACTTTGAAATGCGTGGTCAATGCCTGATATCGAAGGGTCTGACTCTAAGGTGTAAATCGTATCTTTAGCTACCTCTGCTCCAGCAATATCAACGTAAGGAATAGGATCACGTTTGTAGTTTGCTCGATAGTGGACGACTTTTTTGCACATGCTGGGATCGATATAAGCCCCTGGAGCTATGGCTACAATCATAATCCTCTGCCGCAAATGCTCTGGATAATCAACGAGAGCATTTCTACCATGGATAGCAGCTTGGCTATGAAGAATTTGTAATATAAAGGCATCTTTAGGTAATGCTTCAAAACATTTATCCCAGAGCTCCTGTAAGAGAAGAGATGGTGGCGTGGCTACATAATTTAGGTTTAAATAGCTTTCTTCCAAATCTAATGGGATCCCATGCGTCTTATTATAGACAGCAGCAATATCCTTAAGCCGCGCTAACTTTGCAATATACTTCGCATTATCTTTACAGTCAGCAATCGAATTGTTGACGCCATTGGCATATAAAATACCTTGCCTGAGAATTTCTTTATTCGAACCATTGATAATTTCAGAGCGTTTCATTAAAAGCTCAAGATCATCTTTCAATACATGATTGACTATAGCAGCTAGGTCTTCATAATTTTCAAAGTACGAGACTTGCGGCTGCCGCCTTAAATCTAAATCTTCAGATTGAATCCTTTCAACCGCCTCGTTAATGGAACGTGTTAACGGCTCAAAGCAGCTAGACTTGGATTCAAAGCAGGTGGCATTGGACTCAAAGCAATCAGAAGAGAGGCCAAAGGCATCGAAGAAGCGGCAAGGATTATTGAGAGCGTAGGCATAGAGGTTGGGGCCGTCGCTAAATCCGGAGGAGTCGGGAGTCAGCCAGCGGCCAAGCTCAGGGTCGTAGTAGCGTTGGCCAAAATAGATGAGACCGCTCTCCTCATCGAGCCGCTTGCCTGAAAAGCCCCAAGGGGTCAGCTCCTCACTTTGCAAACTGCCCTGTTCATCGTAAGCCAAGCGCTCGCCAAAGGCTGAGGTGCGGTAAAACTCCAGCATCTCCCCGCTTGTGCCATCTAAAAGGGCCGCCAAGTTGCCCCTTTGGTCGTGAATGGGCAAGAGCAACTGCCCTTCCATCTCTAGCCATAGAGGCAAGCTGAGGTTGCTCCCAGCCGAAAGGCCAAAAAAGCGCAGCTCCTTCAAGGCGCCATCTCGGTAAGAGGCCAGCTCCGTCTCCCCTTGGTAGAGAAAAATGTCCTCCCCTTGCAGCTGCCAACTGCCGCTGCCGGTGTCCCAAGAGAAAATGGTTTTCTTTAGCCGCCGGCCAAAGGAGTCATAGCCGTACTCCACGCGCCGCGATTTTGCAACCTCAAAGGAGGTCAGCCTGTTTAAAGCATCGTAGGTGAAATGCCCTTCTTCATCAGCGCCCTCTTTCAGCAGCAAGTTGCCGTTGACATCATAGCTAAAGAGTGACTTGGCATCGCCGAGCACCTCATTTAAAGCGCCGATTTGATAGTCGGCGTCATCTTTTTTGCGCCGGTTGCGGATGGAGTCGTAAGAGTAGGTGTGGCTAAAGGGGCCTGACTCCTCGCTCATTTGATAGAGGGAGTCGTAATGAAAGCTGTAGGGAGCGGTTCCCAACGGATCGCTCACACTCAAAGCTTTTAAGTAGCCTGCCGCATCATAGCCACCGGCGGGGATATCCAGCGACCAGCTCGGCGCTTCAATCGCTGAGACCCGGCCGAGCAGGTCGTAACTGGCCCTCACCTCTTGGCCAGTTCCTGCCAGCTGAGCCCTCTTGGCTTGCCCTCTCAAGTTAATTTCTTGGTAGGCATGGCTGAAAAGGCAAACTTCTGAGGCATCTAAGCGCCGCACCTCCTGTAAATCAGGCCCGCTATATACATAGCCTATTCCGGAGCCATCGGGCAATGTGATTTGGCTTGGACGCCCCAACAGGTCGTAGCCGTATGCGATAGAGAGCCCATTGGCCAAATGCTCCCCTGTTAATTCGCCCAATCGATTGTAATCGCGCTCTGTAGTCAGACCTGCCACCAGATCTTCAGACCGGATTAAATGGCCGACTGCATCATAGCTATAGCGGTAGTGGACTGAATTGTCAGAGGCTTTTACCTCTTTGACCAGTCCCTGGGCATTATATGTGTGCGAGATTTGCACGCGATCGGGCTTGATCAGCGTCTCCAACTGCCCCCATTGATTGTAGAGGTACTTGGTCTCTTTGAGCGCACTTTTGGGCTGTTCAACCAATCTCTTTAAGTGGCCGGCCGGGCCGTATTCTTTCAATAGGCTGTACTCGCCAATCTTTTGGCCATTGCTATCGAGCACAAGCTCTGTCTCCAAAATGGGACGCCCCATCAGATCATACGTATAGCGGCTCTCCGAAACTATGACACCCAGCGGATTTTTAACCTGCGAAGAGACCAAGCGGGAAAGCGCATCGAAGATGTCTATCTGCTGCGTGCCCTTTGGGTCGATGGTGGTCTTTTTGAGCACGCATCCGCCCATTTCATCTTTATGAGTGTAGTCATACAAATAGCGCGTCTGATTGCCGAGCGGGTCGATGGCAGCGATCAATTCATTGCGCGAGTTATAGGTGAAATGTGTGACAGCGCTCACCCCATCTTCCACATCGACTGCTGTCTCAATGCGGTTGCCAACAATGTCGTAGGCAATGCGCTCTCTTTTCTTGAGGATTCCAGAGCTGTCGCGCTCTTCCGTCAAAATGGGTCGGTCTAAGAGGTCGTAAGAGACCTTGGTGGAGATATAATCATCGGCGCCGCTGTCAAACCAAGACTTTGTCTCAAACAGACGGCCGAGAGCATCGTAGAAGTAAGAAGTCTGCCGCTGTTTGACCCCGTCATCTTCGATGACCGCTGCCTTACGGCCAGCCCCATCGTATTGGTAGTAAGTCACCTTGCCAATGCCGTCTATCTCGGAGATCAAGTGAAAGGCATCATAGGTGTAGCTTTTGGCCTGAATTAGCGCATTTTGGGCATCAAATGTGCGCTCTTCCAAAACGCGCCTAAAGGCGTCGTAGCTGTAGGTGGTGTAAGATCCGTTCTTATGGGTGTGTTTGGCTAAAGTTCCATCTAAATTGTATTCAAATGACTCTTTGGCGCCGAGTTTGTCCGTCACCTCCACAGGAGAGCCATAGGAATTGCGCTTGATCCTTTCACTGAAGCCATTTTCATCTTGTTCAAAGACCACATGGCCGGCGCTATTATACCCTCTCTTGCGCGTTGGCAAAACCTCTTTGCCTTGGCTTTTGACGCGGGGTAGCTTTCTCTCCATTTCCCGGCCAAAGCTATCATAGACGGAGGATGTCTTTTGGCCAAAGACATTGGTGGACGCCACTTTGCGCCCTAAGGTGTCATATTCGAAACGCTCCTTAAGCCGAATGCCGTCTTGGTGCACCTGCTCTAGGGTTATCAGGCGGTCATTGTAGTCAAAGACTCGCTGGGTATAGAACTTAGAGCCCATAAGCTCCGAGCGGACACAGTTTTTATTGGCGTCATACTGGTGCTTGGTCACCCGCCCCATGGCGTCTTTTTCCTCGACCAGGGTGCCCATGGCGCCATATTTAAACTCTAAGGTATAGGCCAGTGCACCGTTGGCATCGCAGACTTTCGTGGCTTTCAGGCGGTCTTTGCTCTCATATTCATGGCGGAGCTCTTTTAAGAGCACTTCGCGGCCGAGCAATCGGTCATAGTAGAGGGTGCGGACCACTTCAGGCAAGCTAAAGCCGGGTTTAGAAGAATCCTCCACCGGTTTGATCTCTAAGATGCGCCGCTCTTTAACGTCCCTTAAATCGTCTTCCCTATCGCTGGACCCATCGTCGACAACCTGACGGGTGAGCACAGCATCGTCGTTATAGTGGAAAAACTCGCGCCGCAAAATGCGGCCTTCGACAGAAGTCAAAGAGCTTTTCAGCAAATTGGTGCCGGTATAGTAAGAGTGCGCAATCAGCGGGCCGCCATCTTCTTGCTCCGTGAGCTTTAGGTTAAAACCATCTTTGGAATAGGTGGAGCGCTTTTTAAAACACTCTGGCTTGCGCTTGCCAAAATCTCCGGTCCTATCGCCCAGCATAATCGCTGAGAAATCTTTCCCCGTCAGATGCCCGAAGAAAGTCTCTTCGCTGAGGTTGTGCCGCTCGTCATAGGTGTAGCGCCATCCGCTATGAAACTTGCGCTCTACCGGCTCATAAAGGGCTTTACAAAGTAAATTGCCGAATGTGGGCGAGTTTTCCGTCTCATCCCAATAGAAATTCTCCTGACGGCAGTAAGAGCTCTCTTTTGACAGCATCTTGGAATTGTAATGGATGAACCGAAGCCGCTTGTTGTCGAAGAAATAGGTGTCCACGCGGTCGAAACTTTTGACGGTTGCCTGATCCATGACATAGGGGTTGATGCGGGGCTGATAATCGATCGTATAAAGGTCTATTTCCCATCCCTGGCTGTTGGGAGCTCTAATCTGCTTCACCTTATAGTCTTTATCGTACTTAAAGGCTAAAAAGCGTCCCTCCGGGCGGTTGATGCGACCTAAAAGAGAGAGATGGGGCCGATACTGCCCAACCCCCCCCTCTCGTGAAACCTTCTCATACTCATAGCTGTAGCTGGGTTTGTCTGCCGGCGTCACCTTCTTGAGCAGAGCCTCTTTATAAGGATAGACCGTATTTAAAACCCATTCATGGGATAACTCATAGTCAGCTTGCTGGCCATTGCTGGCTACATACTGAAATTGCGTCTGATAATTTTCCATGGAGAGGTAAGGGCGCTTGACCTCTTTTGTATCGACCCGTTTTAAGCTTCGGATGACCTTGCCTTTTCGATTGAGGCTTTTGACCTCTGTTATGCGTTCCTCACTCAAATCATAGGTGTATTGCCTTTGATTTCCACTCGGCAAGGTCTCCTGATCGAGGTAGTACACATTGCTCTTCTTGTCGTCAATATAGGGGCGCCTTTTATAGATCAGCTTGGCGCCGTTGCCCTTTGCTAAGTGAAAGCTCTCTGGGCACTGCTTAAAAGGCTTCATCTCCAACAGGTAATTTTTGATGTGCGTCTGCCCGCTGATCACACCACGGCTTGTGTTCGTCATCCCCTCTTTGATCACTTCCGGACAAAGTTGAAAAGGGGACTCCTGATAATGAAGCGGGCTTTTTGTCTTAAAGGCCACATAGGCCCCGGCTGAAAGCTCTAAAGAAGCCCCATACTCGTATCCTAGGATGTCGGGCAAGAAGGTGTGGACTTGAAAGGGGTAGTTGCTACCGCCGCGCAGGCCCAACTCGCTTTGATAATCGCCGCTGGTGCCGATATAGGAGCGAATAAAGGGAAGCGCTGCCTCCCCCTCCACAGCCAAGTCGCACTCGGTGTGGGTCAGCATGCCGTTTTGTAAGTTGACCATCCCCATTAAGTACTCGGAAGGGTCGAATTCATAGATCAAGTGAACATTTGGCGGGGCCTCCTTCCCCTCCTTATCAATTTTGCAGCCCTTGGGGGCAATCGAAGAGGGCTCAGGCAGCGGCTCGGAAGCTGGAAGAGAATGGGTTAGGCAAGACAATAAGAGGGGAAAAAGGAAATTCCAGCGCCATGTTTTCATCGTCAGCACTCCGTTTTTATGGGTAGGAGGTACTTGCCGCTAAAAAGTTACTTTATTGAGAGGGCAAGCAAAAATAGTCAAAACCATTTTAAGCCGCCTCTCTTTTTAGAGACATGAAAAAGAAATTCTCCCCTTTCGCTCCAAGCTTTTTTGGCGGTAAAACAACTGATAGGCCATAAGTAAGCTCCTAGCAAACGGCCAAATAGCCGGTTTTAAGCCAAGTCTTGCTCAATGCGCTTAATTCCCTCTTTATCGATCACCAGGCGTACGCGCTTGAGCTCGACTTTAACTTGCCCGCTGCTCGTCTTAAAGGTGTTGCGGATGACAATTGGGATGTAGTAAACTTTAGGGATTTTCATCGCCTTCACCGATTGGGCTTCAAAATCGTATGTATAGTAGAAATGGAAGGGATCGCCGGCTTTTTGCAAAAAGCGTTCGACATGGAAGCGAAAGATGTGCTTGATCTCAAAGCGGCGCGCGCCCCTTTTTAAGAGATGGCCATTTAAAAAGAGCTCCTTTTTTAAGCAAAATACGGTCTGCTGATCTTGTTCGATCTCTTGTTCGATATCTTGAAAAGAGCGGCTGAAAGCAGCGACATCGTCTGGCACTTGGGACTCGTCGAGGAAGCGGAATGTCTCTTCGACAGAGCCAATCTTCACCGCCGACTGCGGGGTGTAGAGGGTCGTGCGGTAGTCGGGGTAGCGGGTGACCGCTTTTTTTTCAAAGAGCGTCTTCGCCGCGTCTTTAATGCGGTCTTTGAGCACATACAGCAAGACCGTAACTAAGATAAACGGCATGGAATTGATGACAAAGACTTGGCCTTGCAAGACAAAAAAGGTGAAGTAGAAAAGCATGGCCAAAGCGGCAGCTAAAGAGCCGATGTAGGGCATCACCTGCTTGGCCGGCTGGCTCCGGCCAAAAGAGAGGAGCAGCGCATCCATGACAAATTTTTTGAGCAGGCCGCGCCGGTATAAAAAATGCTCTTGTTCCTCTAGAGAATCTTCTTCGGAGAGCACCGAGGGGTAGCCCTTGGTCGTCCGGTGCCACGACTCGCGGCGAATCACTTTGCGCAGCCAATCGAGGCCGTTTAGCTCGAGCTCTTCTTGGCACAGCAAGTCAATGAGGCGGGTGAGATAGTGCTCAATGGTCAAGCTCAAAAACTCATCGATGTAGCTCCCCTCCTGCTTTAGCTTAGCTGAAGGGTGGCGTTTGAGCGCCTCTAAGACGGCCAGGTAAGCATCGCGCAGGCGAATTAAGTCATGCGCCAGCCCCTCCACCTCTTTTTCCAAGCGCGTGAGGCGCTTTCCTTCGAGATAGACTTCGTCGGCAATCTCGCGGCAGCGGTTGCGCAGGCCGCTTCTGACAATATTGCCCAGCAATTTCAACTCGTTGCTAATTTGCTCTTCTGCCTCAGAATTCCCTTCGCCTTGGGCGAGGATGCGGCGTATTTTAGCAAGAGGAGAGCGCTTAGAGGAGGGGTCGACAAGCTGTTTAAAGGAGATAGACGGCGTTTTAAAGCGAATGAAGCTTGTCTGATCGGCATAAAACTGCTCCTTGCTATAAGTCTGGGGCTCTATGCGCAGAGATTGGGGCAGGAAGAAGTAAAACTCCATCTGGTAGCGGTTCGATTCTTTAATCGACACCGGAAAATAATTGGTCTGCAATTCCAACTGATAGCGATCGCGCAGGCGCACCTCTTCTCGCAGCTCTTCATAAAAATCGGTCACAACGCTCTTCTCATGCTCCTGAATTTTGAGTCCATGTAAACTATAAAATGATTTTGACTAAAAAGCAGCCCATGCAATAATTGTTAAAAGCTGTTACAATTTGCCACATTCTGCCATTTTGAATTGAATGCCTTCAAAACAGGTGAGAGCACCTTCTAATCTTAGGAAACCACATGCTGAATATCGATCTTCGCGGAAAGAAAGCTTTTATCGTAGGAATTGCCGATGACCAAGGCTTCGGCTGGGCTATCGCCAAAGCGCTCAGAAGCGCCGGTGCTGAAATTATCGTCGGCACCTGGGTTCCCGTCTATCGCATCTTCGTCGAGCAGTTTAAAGCGGGAAAATTTGCCGAATCCAGAAAGTTAAGCGATGGCTCTCTCCTCGACTTTGCCAAAGTATACCCCATCGACGCCGGATTTGATACCAAAGATGACGTGCCGCCAGAGGTTTTAGAAAATAAGCGCTACAAAGAATTTTCGTCCTTTAGCATCGCCGAAGTCCAGGAGCTCTGTCAACAAGATTTTGGCTCCATCGATATTCTCGTTCACTGTCTAGCCAATGGCCCAGAGGCCCAAAAGCCCCTCATCGACACCTCGCGCAAAGGGTATCTCGCGGCTGTCAGCGCCTCTTCCTACTCCCATGTCAGCTTGCTGAAATATTTTGCGCCAATCATGAATGCCGGTGGGGCAGCTCTCAGTTTAACCTACATTGCTTCTGAACGGGTCATCCCCGGCTACGGGGGGGGCTTGAGCTCGGCAAAAGCGGCTTTAGAAAGTGATACGAGAGTGCTCGCCTATGAAGCTGGACAGCGCCACTCCATCCGCGTCAACTGCATCTCAGCCGGCCCACTGGGCAGCCGCGCCGCTAAGGCCATTGGCCAAGTGACAGGGTCGGATGGCAAAAAGACGACCTTCATCGAGCAGATGATCGACTACGCTGAGAAAAACGCCCCGCTTCACCGCGAGCTGGCCGCCGAAGATGTCGCCAATACCGCAGCGTTCCTTCTTTCCCCGCTCGCTCAAGGGATCACAGGCGCCACCGTCTATGTAGACAACGGGTTGAATACCATGGGCGTCGCCGTCGATAGCCCAACGCTATCCATCTCTTAAGTTTTTTAAGCAGCGTCTCATAGGGGCTTACTCGTTTTAAGCCCCTTTGCCAAACGTCCCTGGCCAGAAAAGGGCCTTCCTGCCTCAATTTCTCCTCGAAAAATTAACCTAGAATCATAACTAGTGCCCGACCACAGATGTTTTCACGCTCGTTTGACACGTAAAAACATCTGTGGTCGGGCACTAGCTCAGCACAAGCCTCTCTCTTTTAAAACGCCAAGGAGTCATGCCACTATTCTTGATTGCATCTTTACCTTTTTTCAATAATAATTGAGCTCGGACTTCAAAATTAGCCGATAATAATACTTATTTTATTGCTATCTTTGATTAGACTAAATCTTTATTATTAAAGGCGCTTTTTATGTAAGCAGGCTTAGTTTCAGTTTTTCACCCCCTTTTCAAAAGTTGAGAGGCCCCCATGCCCATAAAAGAATCCGCCAGTCAAAGTCCAAATCAGCGGCAAGAAGAGATCCACTTTGCCATCGGCACCTCTACCTTGGGCTCTATTTTAGCAGCCAAGAGCCAAATAGGCCTCTTAGCCATTTTCCTAGGCCACTCAGAGCATGAACTCCAAAGAGAGCTGCAAAAGCGCTTTCCAGGCGCCTTACTCGTTGAAGGAAGCGAGCCTGTTAAAGCCGATTTAGATCAAGTGATCGATTATATCGAAGGCCGCGCCTTACAGCTCGATGTTTTGCTCGACAAACGGGGCACAGACTTTCAAAGGCGCGTTTGGGAAGCGCTGTTGGAAATTCCGCGTGGTTCGACGATGAGCTATGCCGCCATCGCCCAAAAGATTGGCGCGCCAAAAGCAAGTAGAGCTGTCGCTTTAGCTTGCGCAGCCAATCCTCTAGCCATTGTCATCCCCTGCCATCGCGTCATTAAAAGCGATGGCTCGCTATCGGGATATGAGTGGGGCATAGAAAGGAAAAAAGCGCTTTTGCGCCAAGAATTGGAAGCGCCTCCTTTAAAAGGGGTTGTTGTTGTCGATGAAGAAGGTTTCAAGATTTAAATCGCTCCCCACTTTAAGGGCCAGAGCTCTTGGACCGACCTTCTCCGTCGCCGAATGGCCGAGGGCTAGAAAATGGACTTTTCCTTCCAATGCCTGATACCAGGTCGGCTCATCGAAGCTGCCGGTGATGAAGCAATCGACCCCCTCTTGAATGGCCTCATCGATGCTGCGGTGGGCCCCGCCCGAAATGAGGGCGGCCGAGCGCACCTCCTTCTTACCGCCGAGAGCGCGGTGAGCGGCATGATTGTAGTAAGATTCGATAGAATGGATGAAAGCCTCGATTGGCATGGGTGAAAAAACCCCTTTGACACCAATGGGAGTGCCTTGGAAGAGTCCAAATGGGGCGCGCTCTTGCCAGTTTAAATCGAGAGCCACCTTCCAGTTGTTGCCAATTTCTTGATGGGCATCTAAAGGCAGATGGTAGGCTAGCAAGCTGATATCGTGCATGAGCAGCGCCTTTACCTTCTCTTTTTGCACGCCAAAGAGCTGGTGAGGATCTTTATGCCAAAAGAGGCCGTGATGGACGATCAAAGCATCGGCGCCGCCAGCAATGGCCTGTTCAATGGCCTCAAGGCTTGCTGATACAGCAAAGGCCACCCGTTGGATCTTTTCTTTTCCCCTCACCTGAATGCCATTAAAGCAATAGTCTTTAAAAGAGTGAGGGGCGAGCAGCTGCTCTAAATAGGAATTTAAGGTGTCGAGAGTCATCAGAAAAAGGCCTCGTTATCAGATGAGAAAAACTGCTAGAAAAATAAACAAAAGGGTTGCTAAGGTGCGCTCAATTGCCCATTCTAGCTTAAAAAACTGTTTTTTCCAAAACCTCTTATGAAGGATCTAACCATGAATCAGCCCGATGATTGGGAATTTGTTAAAAAACAAGTTGGAATTGCCGCTGCAGAGCTTGTACAAGAGGGAATGCTAGTCGGCCTTGGAACAGGCACGACCGCCAAACACCTCATCGAAGCGCTGGCCATCCGCCAGGAAAAAGGGCTGAAATTTAGCTGCATCGCCACCTCCAAGAGAAGCGAAGAGCTTGCCCAAAAGCTTGGCTTGAAGCTAGTGCCGCATGAGAGCATCTCTCAAATTGACTTAACGCTCGACGGAGCCGATGAGATCGATGCCAATAAGCAGATGATTAAAGGGGGCGGCGGAGCGCTTCTCAGAGAAAAAATCGTCGCCGGCGCCAGCAAAGAGATGGTCGTCTTAGTCGATGAGCGCAAAGTCTCTGCAAAGCTTGGCTCATTTCCCCTCCCGATCGAGATTATCCCTTTTGCCTATCAAGCCACTTTAAAGCACCTTTTAGACTTGGGGCTGACATTTGAAATGCGCGCATCACAAGGCTCTCTTTATATAACGGATCAGGGCAACTACATTGCAGACATCCAATTGCAAATGCCCATCGCCGACCCGCATGCCTTCCATCTGACCCTCTCAGACATTCCAGGTGTTGTGGAGACAGGGCTTTTCTGCGATCTGGCCGGGAGGGTGATCATCGGCAAAAAAGACGGCACGGTCTCTATTTGGAGATAGTTAAAAAGATATGCGGCTTCGATGAACCAAAGGGAGGCCAGTAAAAATTAGACTTATTTTTAAATTTGCCTTACCATAGTTGAAGACAAGGCGCGATCGGTGGAAAAAGGGCTTTTCAGCACCCCTTCCCACCCTTTTGAGGCGTCAAAGTTTTGGGATCATGCTTTTATCTGTTAAACCGATCTTTAACAAGTCCCTCAGCAATCGCGGCTTGTTTTAAAGCCTAAGGCATCTCCCGCTTTAGACCCCTCCGCGCCGGCTAAGAATCAAGAGTTCACTTTGAGGAGAAGAGTCCATGCATTCAGAGCTTATTCAACTCTCTTTTGACAAAATCATGCAGACACGCTCCTACACGATGATCGTTTTAAAAGCTCCCAGCAAACGCTTTGCCATCTACACCGACCCTCTCATCGGGCGCATTCTCCACCTTTTTTTGACTGATACGGAAAACCCGCGCCCTCTCACCCACGACCTCCTCTTTCGCATCTTCCAAGGCTATGATATCCGCGTCAAACAAGTGGTGATCAATGATGTGCAAGATACTGTCTATTTCGCCCGCCTCTTTCTCGAAAAAACGCTGGGCCCTTTGCGCCATATCCTAGAGCTGGACGGCCGACCGAGCGATTGCATCACTTTTGCTTTGATGGGCAATGCCCCTGTATTTTGCACAGCAGATGTCTTGGAAAAGGCCATTGCTCTCGAAGAGTGATCTTCTCGCTCCATCAAGCTCGGTATCGTGCAAAGGGGTATAGTGCAAAGGTTAGATTGGGCACCTTGCGCTCCGATTCCTTCCGTTTTTTACCTGGGGAATGGGGGAAAAAGCCTTTTCAACCCTAAAGCCCTCTCGAGAGGAGCCTCAGGTTGAAGAGGCCTCTAAATGTTTAATATTTGACGTAGAATTGGTTTTTGGCCAATGCCAAAAGAGCGGCGACGGCATCTTCGGCATCTTCGCCTGTCGCTTTGACCATGATCTTTGAACCTCTAGCTGCCGCCAGCATCAAAATACCTAAGAGAGATTTAGCGTTCACCTCATAGTCTTTGAAGACGAGCTTGATCTCTGATTTAAAGAATGCCGCTTGGCGCACAAGTTCTGTGCAAGGACGCGTGTGCAATCCCCGGTCATTGAGCACTGTGAAAACCCCTTTGACAGATTTTTTGTCTGCTCGCAAAGAGCAGCTGGCAACACGCTGACTTTGTTTTAATGGAGAAGGTTTGACCATCGATCCGTTTAAACTCATCTAAAGGGTTTCTAATCTTATTACCTAAGTCCACTTAAGAGGGGAGCCATGTGACAATCACTAACTTTAAGTGGATTTAGGTAATATGCAGGCCAGGCCTTTTTCTGACTTTCAAGTCAGAGCTGCTTGGCCTTCGGCATGTGAAGTCGGCAAAAGAGAATGTAACTTCTCCTTGCTCGAATCCATTTCATCAAAACAAAGCCACTTTCAGCACTTCTCAAATTAAAATCAATGACTTTTAAGCGCATTTGGCGAGATGGATTCTTCCCGTGGGAATCCCTTTAAAAGGTTAGTCCCTCATAAAACTCATTCTCAAATACTTAATTGCTTTAAGTCAACTCCTTTTCTGCCCATCTGAATCAATCACAAGCCGCTTTGTTGATTTTTATCTGCAAAATCCAGAGAATGGAAAAAACGCTTACGAGGTTTTCTATGAGAGCACGCAATGAACTAGATAAGAGCGAAAAATGGAATGTCGAAGCCTTCATCCCCTCTTGGGAAGATTGGGAAAAGCAGATGCAAGCCATTACGGCGCTGGAAGAAAAACGCTTTGAAGCGCTGCATCTCTATAAAGGGACGCTCAAAGAAGGCCCCCTCTCTTTAAAAAAAGCTCTCGACTGCTACTTTGAGCTGGATCAAGTCATCTCCGCTCTCTACACCTACAGCCACCTGCGCCACGATGAAGATTTGGCCGATGAAAAGAGCAAGCAGGCCTATAGCCGAGCTCTGGCCCTCTACACCGACTTTCAAAAAGAATCCGCCTGGCTCCATCCAGAGATTCTGGCCCTGCCGCACAAAATGCTTAAAAGCTTTTTACAAGACCTTCATTTAGCCCCTTATGCCTTTTATTTAGAAAAATTGGTGCGCCTGAGAAATCACACGCTGAGCGCCGATAAAGAGCATCTCCTGGCCGCTTCCTCCTTAGCTTTGCAGACGGCCAGCCAGACATTTTCCGCCCTCAATAACGCCGACTTTAAATTCTCCCCCGTCCTTGACTCTGCCAACAACGAAAGAGAGCTGACCCACGGCTCCTACGGCATCTTTATCCGCGACCAAGACCGCGCCCTGCGCAAAGATGCCTTTGAAAAGATGCACAAAAAATATGCCGACTATGAAAACTCCTTGGCCGAACTGCTCAACGGGCAAGTGCAGACCCACTCCTTTTTGAGACAAGCCAGGCACTACTCCTCAAGCCTTGAGGCCGCGCTCTTTCCAAAAAATATCGACACGGCCGTCTACTATAGCCTGATCGAGTCAGTACAAAGCCGACTGCCTTCTTTACATAAGTACATCGCACTGAGAAAAAAAGTGCTCGGCCTCTCTGAAATGCACCTTTACGACCTCTACGTGCCAATCACAAAAGATATGGATATCCATATCGATTACTCAGAGGCCGTCGAGCTGATCTTAGAGTCTGTCGAACCCCTCGGCCCCGATTATCAACAGTTATTAGAAAAAGGGCTGAAGACAGATCGTTGGGTCGATCGCTATGAAAATCAAAATAAACGCTCTGGAGCCTATTCCAGCGGATGTTACACCAGCATGCCCTATATTTTGATGAACTATAAAAAACTGCTGAGAGACGCCTTTACCCTTGCTCACGAAGCCGGGCATAGCATGCACTCTCTTTTGAGCAACCAAAACCAGCCCTACCATAACGCCTCCTACCCGATCTTTGTCGCCGAAGTTGCCTCTACCTTCAATGAAGATTTGCTGATGCGCACGCTTTTGAGAAAGGCCTCTTCCACTCAGGAAAAGATTTTCCTCATCAACCAAAAGATCGAAGATATCCGCTCCACCTTATTTAGGCAGACGATGTTTGCCGAGTTCGAGCTCAAAATCCACACCCTAGCCGATCACTCCAAACCCCTGACTCCCGAGGTTTTCAAACAAGAATTCCTCTCCCTCAACAAAGCCTACTTTGGCCCCAATGTCATCATCGATCCCCTCATTGCCAACGAGTGGGCGCGCATCCCTCATTTTTACTACAACTTTTATGTCTACCAATACGCCACCGGCATCAGCGCTGCCCTTGCCCTCAGCCAAAAAGTGGTGCAAGGGGGAGAATCGGAGCGCAATGCTTACCTATCCTTCCTCAAAGGAGGATGCAGCCGCTATCCGATCGATCTCCTCTGCCAAGCGGGCGTCGATATGCGCAAAAAAGAGCCGGTCGATCAGGCCATCCAAATCTTTGATCAACTCGTCGATGAACTGGCAGACCTTCTAAAGCAGCAGGAAAATGAAGCCAAGCACGCGCATGCCATTCAAGTCTTTTCTTAAAAGCGATGTTGAGATGGCGTTCCTCTTTAAAAACCCACCTCACCAAAAGGTAAGGCCCATCTTATTGCCCACATATTGAGCGAGAAGATGGGCCCTACCTTTTAGCCTTTTTATTGCTGCCACTCAGTTGAATGCATAAGTGGCGGGATAGACTAAGTAGTAGTAATTGGGAGAGTTTCTTTGCTGCTGGTCTTTGAGCATCTGCCGCTCTTTTTCATACGTCTCAAAAATTTCCTTAATTTGCCCATCTTTGCCCTCTTTATGGATTTTCATGAAGGCGGGATGGCTCTCCAACTCCCGGCGCTCTGTCTCGGGCGTGATCTCATGGATCTTGAGCCATTGGAGGTAGCGGCTCATCTTGCGCAAATTTTGGTACTCTTTCTTTAAGACGACATCTGTTTCGCGGATGCGGTCAAATTCTTTGGCCACCGAGCGGTTGGTATCCAAAAATTGGTCGACATTTTTCTTTAAGTTGGCCAGCAAAAAGCGGGAACTCTTAGAAAGGCGCAGTTTGACAGGAGATTGCTCATTTTGCGATTCTCGATTATTGAAGAGATCTTCAATCAGATCGGAAGGGCGCAGGTCGAGCATCTTCGCCTGGGCATCCAAAGGATCTTGATTTTTTTGAGGGGCAAAAATGCGCATCAGCCATTTCCTTGCAAGATCTATTGCTTGCGATGAGTTGCCATTTTGCAATAGATCAGTTGATGAGTTTCCTCTCTCATGCAAGTTTGATACCAATTCCCCTAAAACCGCTAAGATTTTTAAGCGGGAGGGGCCGAATTTGGGTCGGGCAAGATTTTGAGCGCCCCCTTTTTCAGGCGCGGGCGGGTCAAGAGAGAGACCGCCCCCGATAATTTAGGATAGGCCTTTTGCAATTCGGCATCTTCGACCATCAACTTTGAGCCTTTGACATTCCAATAGTCAAAGCCGACGTTGGCTTTTGGATTGTAGCTGTGGTTGCCCGTCTGATGGTGGGCCTCGACTCTGTTTTTTTGATGGTTTTCCCGGCCTTCTGCCTCATGAAAGCTGATGATGCGGCCAGCGAGCGAGCACTCGGCCATGAACAGCTTCACTTCCGCATCTTGCAGCCCTGTGCGGTCTTTGCCACTCCGGCAATTGAAGTTTTGCCCAAACTCTAGCAGGTGGCCCAGATAGAGCAGGCGAGACCCTAGGGCAAAGCGGCTCTGCCCGGCCAAGGCCAAATTCTCATACACCTTTTGATTGAACATCTCCTCCACTTCCAGGTAGCAATCTTCGATCAGATCCTGCTGCCAGAGATTTTTTAACAGTTCTTTGCCCTCATCGGACAAATGAATCTCCTGACCTGATAGGGTGATTTGACCCTTTGAAAGGCCTAGGCGCATGTTCATGGCCAATTCGTCGGCCAAGCTTTGCCAGCTTTGGAGAGAGGTCGATTGATTTGAAAGTTCTTTTCTAGCCAATCGTTTTTCTCCAACATCTCTTCTCAGCTGGTCAAGTGCCGCCTTTTCTAAAGGGTCTGCCAGCTGATTGTATTTGGCCACAAAGTCGGTTTGAATCTCACTGCAGCGAACTTTCATCTTTGCTTTTAGCTCTTGAAGCGCTTTTTGGTTATTCCTTTCCATGAGGGCGCTTGTGGCCAGCGGCTTTAATAAGGGGTGATTGGTTAAAGAGTCTTGATAGCGGTTACTTGGCACATTGAAATTTAATAGGTCATACTTCACAAAAATCTTAGAGCCATCTTCGAGCGGCACTTCAATTAGCTTATCTTTGATCGCCTCAGCTGCCGCCGATGTTTCAGCATAGAGGACGCGCTCATCTTCAGAAAGCTTCATCAACATGCCATTTGAGGCTGTAGAGAGGACATGGCGCGGCAAGTCCACTGTCATCAATTGCAGCAGCTGCACGGGGACTGTGATGGGGTGATCGGGATCTGAGCCAAGAGGGCTATTTCCTGCAAGCTTTGCATATTTTTCTCGCGCGTGAACCGCCAAGATCTGGCGCAGGTTGGCCTCCGTACTTTTTTTCCGCTCCTCTTTATTTGCAATGCCAAATTCCACCGGCGTCGCGGAGCGGGAGCTCTTCCAGTTTGTTCCTTGCTCTTCTTTGCCAGCCCTCATCTCGGTCCAGTGGAAATTGGCAGGGGCCGTCTCGCTGCTGTGGCGGTTCCTCGGCAGCGCAGAGCTATAGGCATGGATGGGTTTAAAAAAGCTTGTCGCCTTTAAATCATCATCTTTTCCTTGTACAGTAAAGTTAAATGCAGCCTCTTCCACCGGCAGTTCTTTGAGCTGCTGGATTTGTAGCCGATAGAGCAAGATCGGAATGTCATGTTGAATCAGCGGCAAAATTTTCTTTAACGAGGGCGATTGCTGCCTGAGCGCTTCTTTTGATAGTTGATAAAGCTCTCGCTGCAATTGCTTTTGCGTCTCTTTAATCTCTGTCTTCGTCCCCTTGATGAATTTGCCGTGCCCTGGCGCTCCATCTAAAGGAGATCTAGGATCTAAGCCAGCGGGTTTTTTTTGCAGCAGGCGCTGCTCTAACCCGTTCATTTGCGTCTCCATATTCTGTTTAACTGGCTCAGAAATGGCCCTCACTGCCTCCGCTGGAACTCCTTGATCGATCAAGGTTTTTTCCACCACCTCTAGCGCTGTAAAGAAAGGCTGGCATTGAAACTTGGCCAGGCGCAGCACCCCATTAAAAGATCCGTCAGGGCCATCGCTCACATCCAATGAAAGGGGCGCGGGCGCCTTTAAAGGGGCGCTTTTTTCTGTAGAGGCCTTTTTCATGGGCAGGACAAGCCGCCCCCCGCCCTCGATGATTCTGTCGATGATGGATTTGGCAGGAGCCTTTTGGCTGGAAGAGAGGGAATTGCGCCTGATAGAAACCGCTTTCTCCGGCTTTTTAAGCACATTAGCGAGCAGGTTGGACCACCACGATTTTCCCTTGGGCAGCGGCCCATTGTCCCCTTCAACTTTTTGAGAAGAGGGGGAAAGAGAGGCTCTGTCCGTTGCATTTTCCCCGCCTGGCTTTAAAAAAGAGGGCAAAAATCGATTGATATAATCCATAAAAAAGACCAACTATTTTAATAATTAATATTAAAACTAATTAAAACATTAATATATTTATTAATCAAATTAATAAGTTTAATAAACATAAAAGAGTTGACTTTTCCCTCCTTTCCTGTTCCAATGGCAAAAAAATCTTATGAATGAAGCAAAGGAGCGATCATGGATCGGCACCCGCAGATTCTCTTTGAGCAAGCTAAAGATGGCAACGCCACCTGCCAAATGGTGCTAGATGGCGATTGGCGCTATGTCTATTCTAAATATGAGCCGGCCAAAATTCAGATCCGAAACATCCCCTCGGACTCTCCCCTACTTTTGCTCGGGATCGGGCTGGGCTATGAGCTGCAATGGCTGTTAGAAAATACGGATCAAGAGATTCTCGTCGTCGAAAAGCACCGCCAATTCATCTCCTTCATCGAGCAAGGGCCCCTCTCCCCCCTCTTAAAATCGCCTAGAGTCTCCTATGCCTTTGAAGAGGATTATCTGCTGCTGCCTCAAGAAAAGAGGGAGGTCGTCGTCGGCCATACCGCCCTTTTCAATTACAGCTACTATCAAAAAGCGCGCTCGGCATTAGTTTTGTCAGAAAAAGCTAAAGTGCTCCTTTTCGAACACCCCACCATTGCCAAAGACTGCCAAAGCGCCTTGCAAACCTTAGGCTATGAAGTGGTAACCACGCCTCACCTCTCTTTAGAAAAGCTGCTGCAAAAAACGCTGGAAGAAGGGCCCGATTACCTCTTCACCATCAACGTCCGCTCCCACCCTCTCAAGCTGGGGAAGAAAAGCGGCATCCAATATATTGCATGGAATGTCGATACTCCCGTGTACTCGGTCTATTCGGAAGAGGCCAAGTCCAGCCAAGTGGCTCTCTTTGGATACGACCGGGCAGAAACGCTCGCGCTGCAAGAAAAAGGGTTTGCCAATGCCCACTACCTGCCAGTGGCGGCGCCCCTCCAGCGCTTGACAAATCAAACCTTCTCTAAAGAGGACCGCGCCCGCTACAGCGCCTCTATTAGCTTTGTCGGCTCCACTTGCCACGATAACGAATATAATGAGTACCGCTTTGCCGAGCGGCTTTCAAAAGAGACTCTAGAACAAATTGCCGCCCTTTTTGAAGAGCAGCGGCGCAGTATCAAGCCGATTTTATTCGACCGATTGACCTCCCCTCTCGTCGCCGCCATTGAAAGAGAGCTCGGCACGTCCTTTAGCTCCCCTTATTTAGATAGTCGGCAAAAGCTGACCTACCTGCTCGGCCGCAAATATACCGAACTCGAGAGAAAAGAGATGATTCAAAAAGTGGCCACCCACTTTCCCACCAAGGTCTATGGGGATGACTCTTGGCTTTCGGTTCAAGCTCCCCACCTGCAGTACATGGGCCATGCCGAGCACTACCACGTCATGCCCAAAGTCTTTCATCTATCTGATATCAACATCAATTTGACCCGCGCCTACGTACCATCAGGGCTGCCCATGCGCGTATTCGATATCCTGGCTTGCCAAGGCTTTCTCCTCAGCAATGACCGCGAAGACCTGCACCGCCTCTTTCAGCCGGGCAAGGACTTGGCCCTCTTTGGCCATACAGAAGATCTGCTGGCCAAAATTGACCACTACCTCACCTTTGCCAATGAGCGCTTGGAGATGATCCAACACAGTCAAGAGACCATCCGACTCCACACCTTTGAAAATCGGCTGCAAGAGATGATGCAAAAAATCAAGGCCCCTTCTCTGCCAGGAAAAAGGCCAAGCTCAGTCAGTTAGCAACCTAGGCGATAAAGTGCTAAATTTTGTTGCAAAAAAAAGGCAAAGGAGCTATCGTCAATTTTTCTCTAGTGAACCACACCACCTAAAAATAGGGAGATATGCACCTTATGTCTCAAACAAAACAAGCCTCCAAGACCTTGATCCGCCCTATGGGAGACCGCGTCTTAGTAAAAAGACTCGAAGCTGAAGAGACCCTGAAAGGGGGGATTATCCTTCCTGATACAGCAAAGAAAAAGCAAGAGACGGCAGAAGTGATTGCCCTCGGCACCGGCAAAAAGACCAAAGACGGCAAGACCATTCCCCTCCCAGTCAAAGTGGGCGAGCGCATTCTCATGGAAAAATACTCGGGCCAAGAAATTCAGTTGGAAGATGAAGAATTTGTGATTGTCCGTGCAGATGAAATTATCGCTATCGTAGAATCTTAAGGGACTTGATTCCACAACCATTCAAAAGGGATATCCATGGCTGCAAAAGAAATTCGCTTCAAAGAAGAAGCCCGGCAAAAGATTTTAAAAGGGGTGCGCACATTAGCTAGCGCCGTAAAAGTGACTCTCGGCCCTAAGGGCAGAAATGTCATCATCGAAAAATCGTATGGCAACCCCCATATCACGAAAGACGGCGTCTCGGTCGCCAAAGAGATCGAACTCGAAGACAAGCATGAAAACATCGGCGCGCAGATGGTCAAAGAAGTCGCCAGCAAGACCGCTGATAAAGCCGGCGATGGGACCACGACCGCCACCGTGCTGGCTGAAGCCATCTACCAAGAAGGCTTAAGAAACGTCGCCGCCGGTGCAAATCCGATGGATCTCAAGCGCGGCATGGAAAAGGCCGTCAAGAAAGTTGTCGAAGGCATTCAAAAGCAAAGCAAGAAGATTAGCACGCGCACTGAAATTGCCCAAGTGGCCACCATCTCCGCCAACAATGATGCCGAAATTGGCGAAATCATTGCCACAGCCATGGAGCGGGTCGGCAAGGAAGGCACATTGACGATTGAAGAAGCAAAAGGCTTTGAGACCACGTTGGAAGTTGTCGAAGGGATGAATTTCGACCGCGGCTACCTCTCCGCTTACTTCATGACCGATCCAGAATCGCAAGAGTGCGTGTTAGAAGATGCCTTCATCTTAATCCATGAGAAAAAAATCGGCTCCATCAAAGAGCTGCTCCCGATTTTACAAGCGACCGTTGAGACGGGCAGACCGCTGCTCATCATCGCCGAAGATGTCGAAGGGGAGGCTTTAGCCACGCTCGTCGTCAACCGCCTGCGCGGCGGTTTAAAAGTGGCCGCCGTCAAAGCGCCTGCTTTCGGCGACCGCAGAAAAGCGATCTTGCAAGATATCGCCGCTCTCACTGGCGGAGAATTTGTCAGCGAAGAGCTGGGCATTAAATTAGAAAATGTCACTCTCGACATGCTCGGCCGCGTCAAAAAGGCTGTCATCTCCAAAGAAGATACAACGCTTGTTGAAGGGCTTGGCGACAAGCAAAAGATTCAAGACCGCATCTCGCAACTGCGCCGTCAGATTGAAGAGAGCACATCTGACTACGACAAAGAGAAATTGCAAGAGCGGCTGGCCAAACTTGCCGGCGGCGTCGGCGTGATCAGCGTGGGAGCGGCCACTGAAATTGAGATGAAAGAGAAAAAAGACCGTGTCGAAGATGCCCAGCATGCGACGGCGGCAGCTGTCGAAGAGGGCATCCTCCCAGGCGGCGGCACAGCCCTCATCCGCTGCGCGCCAGACCTTAAGACGTTCATCGAAACGCTCGATGGCGACGAGAAGACCGGCGCTCGCATCATCTTAAAGGCTTTAGAGGCACCTCTGCGCCAAATCTCTGAAAATGCCGGCCAAGAGGGCTCGGTCATCCTTCAGGAAGTGCAAAAAAGAGGGGGCAACATGGGCTATGATGCGCTCATGGATCGCTACGTCGACATGATCGAAGCGGGGATCTTAGACCCAGCTAAAGTCGTGCGCTGCCACATGGCGGCATGGGCTACTAGGAAAGAGAGGGAGAGCTTAAGCTCTCCGTTTTGAAATGATCTGCTCAAAAAGGCTTTAGGCCTGAAGTCAAACGACTTTAGGTCTAAAGCCTTTTTTGTTTGAAAGCCAAACTGCCGCTCATCTCCTTCATCCCTTTTCCAATTCCCGAGAAAATTGCAACTCATCCCTCTTGCATCTAAATCTGGAAAACCCCAATTAGAGAGAGCATTTAAGGACAAGCTTTGTCTCTAAATGCATCCATCGGCGGGCAACTTAGGTTTAAAAGCTTCATAGAAAAGCTCTTTTTTTCTACCATAGTTATAAAACAGAGCAAAAGGAGCTTTCGATGCGCGCTATTTTCAAATATTTGACCCTACTTTGCCTATTTAGCTTTCTTTTATTGGGAATTAGCTACACCTTTCGAGAGCGCCTAGCCTCAATGTACCTATCCCGCCTTTTAAAAGTCGACACTTCGATTGAAAAGATCGATGTCTCTTTATCGCACCTGTCCCTCAAAAATTTTGAAATCAAGAATCCCGCCGGATCACATCTCCCCTTAGCTTTCAGCTGTCCTTCGACTGAAATCCGTTTTACCTTGAGCCGCCTTTGGAAAAACCCATGCGTAATCGACCAAGTGGTCTTGGATCATCCAGCCGTCTCAATTGAATTCTTTAGCGATGGCAGCTATAACTGGGGCAAGATGGTCGACCATTTAAAAGGGGATTCTAAAGAGGAAAAAAGTGAGACGGAAAAGAGCGACAAGGTCTATACATTGTCTTATTTTCGCTGTGAGAAAGCAGATATCCAAGAATACAACCCCATTAAATCGGATCAGATCACTCGCTTTAAGCCATTGGATTTGGAGCTTAAAAATATCAGCTCCGACCTCTCCGGCCCTAAACTGATCGCCTTTACGATGCAAAACTTCATGCTGAATATTGCCAAAGAATCGCATGTAGAAGATTTGCTCAAGCAGGCTAAAACCTTTTCCAAAGACTTGCTCGACACCTTGATTGCCCCGCTCAAGAAAAGTGCGAAAGCAGAAGAAGAGCCGTAAAAGGTAAACCCGGCCATTTGCCTTTTGCTTCAAGTGAGGAATTTGAAAAAGTTGACAATGAAACTGTTACAAAAAAAATTAAAAAAAGAAACAGAAAGTATTGCCTAGAAAATACTGTTTTCCTATAATAGTATTTTCTATTCCGGATTAGCTCAGTCGGTAGAGCGGTGGACTGTTAATCCATGTGTCGCAGGTTCAAGTCCTGCATCCGGAGATTCCAAGGCCAAAGCCATTCTAGTTTAAAGAACAAGAGTTTTAAACTAAAATGACTTTGGCTTTTTTTATTCCCCTTTCTTTTAAAGAAAATAAAAGGCTCTAAACCAGGTTTCGAAAGTTCTAGGTTTAGAGCCTTTTATTGTTTCAAAGCAAGTCGAGCCTTTCAGCCCCTCATGAGCTCTTTAGCCAGGCAGGCAAAGCTTTCCTTTTTAAGCCGGTTCGACCCAGCGGTCATGCTCTTTTAACAAGAGGATGAGGCGGCCCACAGCTTCTTTGTGGTCGATATCTTTTTCCACACATTTTTTGCCCACATAGAGGTCGATGAGGCCCGGCTTGGTGCCCACATAGCCAAAGTCGGCATCGGCCATCTCGCCGGGCCCGTTGACGATGCAGCCCATGACGGCAATCTTGACGCCGGGCAGGTGCCCAGTCTTGTCGCGAATCTGTTCTGATACCGTCTGCAGATCGAAGAGTGTGCGTCCGCAGCTTGGGCAGGAGATGAACTCTGTTTTAGAAGAGCGCATCCGCGCGCCTTGCAAGATATTGAAACTGACGTCTTTGAGAAATTCAGGCGCGTAAGGGCCTTGCAGGGCCAGGCCATCGCCAAGTCCATCGACCAAAAGGGCGCCGCATTCGGCGGCGGCATGGATGATGAAGTCCTCTTTCGATACTTGATAGTCGAAGGCTAAGATGACAGGGATGGCGAGGCTCTTTTCTTTCAGCCAATCGAAGAGGTGGCGTGCGTAGTGCAGGCGCGTCTCTCTTTGAGGATTGAGCAAGATGAGAGAGGGCTGCTTTGAAAGTAGATAGGTCCATTCTGAAGGCGCTTCGTCTTCAATCAAGAGGGCGTAGCGAGAAGGAGCGCCCAATTGATAAGGGGCAAATTGCTTTGCTTTTTCTTCTAAGGCAAGTGCGCTCAGCTTTTTCAAAGGCACGCTGTTTTCAATAGGCACTTGGCTAATTAGCTTATTTTGAGCGGCCAGGGATTTTGCTTGAGAGTGGAGCGTTTTGTCCTCTTGCATGTAGAGGAAAAAATCGGGTTCGGTCGCATCCTTGGCCTGGACTTTTAGCTGGCCCGAAAGCTTTAAAGGGATGCCGACAGACCCTCTGGCGTCGAGAGGCACTTTGGCATTGATATCGAGAGAGCGGCGCTCAAAGCGGTCGATGAAGCGCCCTTTTTCCTGGAAGGGGTGGGCCTTTTTTTGTAGGTAATGGGCCGCAAAACTTTTCAAGCGTTGGCAAGGGTCGATCTCATGCCAAGGGTCCTCTGTCAAAGAGACGCGGATGGTGTCTCCGAGACCGTCTAGAAGCAGAGCGCCAATGCCGATAGCCGATTTGATGCGGCCATCTTCGAGAGCGCCGGCTTCTGTCACGCCCAAATGGAGGGGGTAGTTCATGCCCTGCTCGAGCATGGCGGCGGCAAGCAATCGATAGGCCTGCACCATCACCAGAGGGTTCGATGACTTCATAGAAAAGATCAAATCGTGAAAGTGCATGTTGCGGGCAACGCGGGCAAATTCCAGCGCAGACTCCACCATTCCTTGCGGGGTGTCACCAAAGCGATTTAGGATGCGATCAGAAAGGGAGCCGTGATTGGCGCCGATGCGCAGCGATTTTTTCTGCTCTTGGCATTTTTTGACGAGCGGGGCAAATTTCTCTTCAATTTTCTCAATTTCTAAGGCGTAAGAGGCATCGTCGTAGGCTATTTTTTTAAAAGTGGCCCGCCGGTCGACAAAGTTGCCGGGGTTGATGCGCACTTTGTCGACAAAATCGATCACCCGCATGGCCGCTTGCGGGAAAAAATGGATGTCGGCAACTAGAGGCGTGGCATACCCTTTTTGAATGAGCGCGCTTTTAATGGCTTCGCAGGCCTCGGCCTCTTTCATCCCCTGCACAGTCATGCGGACAATTTCGCAGCCAGCGTCTGCTAGACGCATGACCTGCTCGACAGTCTTTGCAACGTCTTTTGTATCACTGGTCGTCATTGACTGGATGCGGATCGGGTTTTGTCCCCCGACACCTACCGAGCCGACCATTACTTCTCTTGTTTTCAATCGCTTAGTTTGCCCAAGCGCTTCACAATATGGAATCATGTTCTTTGCCTTGTCGCTTAAAATCGCTTGTCGCTAGAATTGGGAGTGTTCAAATGCCGGGCACCCGCCCTGTAATTCGCTATTGCACGTTCACTTATTCATTTATGAACCGCCACCCCCCAAATAAAATTTGAGAGGCGGCTTTTTATGTATAGAATAGACCGCCGCCTAAAAAAGGCCTTACGCTATCTCCTTAAAGCTCATCCCTTAAGCTTATAAAGCAGGGTCCAATAAATATAGAATTATATCTCTGATAATCATTATCTTACAAAAGAAAAATACTTTTTTTTAGGGTCCTTCCTCACTCAAATAGCCTAAGAACTTTCTAAAATAGAGCACTCTTTGGGAAAAGGTTAAAATGATAAAGCCGGGCAAAGTCCGCTGAAAAACAGCCTCCTTTCTTTTCAACTGATTCAAAAAGAACTGATTGCAGAATGCCTTGACAGAACGATTTTGTTGTTTTAACCTGATGGATGAAAATTCGAGGCATCTTTAAAAATGGGGAGAAACCGATGACGCCAAATTTCACAGAGCCTGTCAATGAAGTCTTGCAAGACGCTTTTAGAGATGCTGAAAGACGGCTCAATACAGAAGTGTCAGAAAACCATCTCCTGCTCTCTTTTCTCAAAGACCCCAAGGGGTACTTTCACTCTTTTTTTGAAACCTTTCAATTCGACATTCGCAAGCTGCAAGAAAGCCTTGAATTATCCCTGGCAAAAGCGCCCACTTTTGCCGAGCCCGGCCAATCGCCGGCAATTGGCCGCAGCCTGCAAAATCGCATCAGCGATGCCAAATCCATTGCCGACAAAGATCAAGATAGCTACATCGGCAGCGACCACTTCCTTCTCGCCTTTTGGAAAAATGGCGGAGAACCCCTCTCCTCTTTCAAAGCAAAAATTCCTCTCAAGCAAGTGGAAGAGTATGTGGCCAAAGTGAGAGGCAACCGCCATTTTGATTCCGCAACCGCTGAGTCCGGGCTGCAAGCGCTCGAAAAGTATTGTAAAAACATCACAGCCCTTGCCAAAAGCGGCAAGCTCGACCCCGTGATCGGGCGCGATGAAGAAATCCGCCGCACCATTCAAATTCTGGCCCGCCGCACCAAAAATAACCCCATGCTGATTGGCGATCCGGGAGTGGGCAAGACAGCCATCGTGGAAGGGCTGGCCCAGATGATTCAAAGTGGCGAAGTGCCCGATTCGCTGCGCAATCGGCAAATCTTTTCCCTCGACATGGGCAGCCTCGTCGCCGGCACGAAATTCCGCGGGGAATTTGAAGAGCGACTCAAAGGCATCTTAACCGATGTGGAAAAAAGTGAGGGACAAGTCATCCTCTTCATCGACGAAGTGCACACCCTTGTGGGCGCGGGTGCTTCGGAAGGGGCTATGGATGCAGCCAATTTGCTAAAGCCCGCTCTTGCTCGCGGCGAGCTCCATTGCATTGGAGCCACGACACTTGCAGAGTATCAAAAGCACATTGAAAAAGACGCCGCATTGGAAAGACGCTTTCAAATTGTGCTCGTTAAAGAGCCGACTGTTGAAGATGCGCTGGCCATTTTACGCGGGTTAAAAGAGCGCTATGAGATTTTCCATGGAGTGCGCATCACCGAATCGGCGCTCCATGCCTCTGTCTTTTTATCGCACCGCTACATCACCGACCGCCGCTTGCCCGATAAGGCCATCGACTTAATCGATGAAGCGGCAAGCTTAATCCGCATGCAGCTTGGCAGCCGGCCTTTGCCACTTGACCTCAAGGAAAAGGAGCTCTCCTCCATCATCGTCGAACAAGAAGCGCTCAAGCGGGAAAAGAGCCCCTCCTCCACACAAGAGGCTCAGCGGCTAGATGGGAAGATTGCCGCCCTCAAAGAGGAGGTGACCACGCTAAGGCAGCATTGGGAAAAAGAAAAAGAGCTGCTCTTGCAGCTCAAGAATAAAAAAGATGAGCTGGAAAAGCTGCGCTTTGCCGAAGAGGTGGCCGAGCGCAACTTTGACTACAATAAAGTGGCTGAGCTGCGCTATAGCCGCATCCCCGCCCTAGAGCAGGAGATCAAAGGGCTTGAGGAAAAACTTCAAGCTATCCCTGAGCGGCTGCTCAAAGAAGAAGTCGACGAGCCCCTCATCGCCGAGATTGTCGCCAAATGGACAGGCATCCCCGTCAAGAAAATGCTCGAAGGGGAAGCAGAGCGATTGCTCAAACTAGAAGAGACTCTTAGCAAAAGAGTGGTTGGGCAATCCATTGCCGTGCGCGCCGTCAGCGAGGCCATCCGCCGTTCGCGCGCGGGCTTAAGCGACCCGCAGCGGCCAGTCGGCGTCTTTCTCTTCTTAGGGCCGACCGGCGTCGGAAAGACAGAGCTTGCCAAAGCATTGGCCGAGCAGCTCTTCAACCAAGAAGAGGCTCTGATGCGCCTCGACATGTCGGAATACATGGAAAAGCACAGCGTCTCGCGCCTGATCGGATCGCCGCCAGGATATGTCGGCTACGAAGAAGGCGGGCAGCTGACGGAGATGATCCGGCGTCGCCCTTACTGCGTGGTCTTGCTCGATGAGGTCGAGAAGGCGCACTCGGATGTCTTTAATATCTTACTGCAAATATTTGATGACGGCAGACTGACCGATAGCAAAGGGCGCACTGTCAACTGCAAAAATGCTCTCTTCATCCTCACCTCTAACTTAGGTTCGATGGAGATTCAAGAGCTGATCGAACAAAAAAGAGGGGGCGTGACCAAAGAGCTGCTTTTAGAGTGTGTCGATCCCATTTTAAAGCAGCATTTCCGCCCCGAGTTCATCAACCGGCTCGACGAAGTGCTCCCCTTCATGCCGCTGCAAAGAGAAGATATGGCATCGATTGTTTCCCTTCAGCTCAGAAGGCTGCAAGCTCGATTGCGCGAAAGGCACATCCTTCTCACTTGGGATGATGCCCTGCTGAACCAGTTGGCAGAGGAAGGTTACGACCCCCTGTTTGGAGCCCGTCCTTTAAAACGCTTGGTGCAGCAAAAAGTATCCAATCTGCTGGCCAACGCCCTGCTCGACGGCACCATTCGAGATGGCGATTTGATAGAAGTGACGGCAAAGGACCGGGCGATCTCTTTCCACAAAAAAGACTAATCTCCCTCTTTTAAAAATAGCCCAATCAAAGGGGCGTAAAGACCAAGTCTTTACGCCCCTTTGCCGTTTCACCAAATAGTATCGCTACACAAGACAGGGCGCTTCTTTAGAAGGGGGCTTTTAGCACCCTAGCAGCCCCCTAGCAGCCCCTAGAGCAAGAGGCGATGCCGCCTCTTTCATTGGAATTTATATTTAGACGTCTTGACTTTGTTAAATCCGTTGAGAGCTGCCACGCGATAGCCTTCAGCGAATGTGGGGTAGTTGAACACCTGGTCGATGAAGTAGTCAATATGGGCGTGGTAGCTCATCGCAACTTGGCCAATATGGATCAACTCTGTGGCGCTCCGGCCGATGATGTGTACCCCCAGGATCTCTAACGTGTCGGCATGGAATAGAATTTTAAACATCCCTAAATTGGTGCCGGCAATGTGGCTTCTGGCGATCTCATTGTAGTAAGCACGCCCCACTTCATAGTGGAAACCGAGCTCTTTGAGCTCTTCTTCGGTATAGCCGCAAGAGGAGATCTCTGGGATGGTGTAGATGCCGATGGGATAGAAGGAGGGGAAGTGGTGCGTCTTTTCGCCGCAAGCGTGCCTTGCAGCAAGCCGCCCCTGCTCCATGCTGGTGGAGGCCAGGCAGGGCCCGCCGATGACGTCGCCGACGCCATAAATATTGGGGATTGCCGTTTGGAAGAGGGCATTGACAGGGATGTAGCCGCGGTCATTGATCTGCAAGCCGGCATTTTCAATATGCAAGCTATCGACATTGGCCTGCCGCCCGAGCGCGTAGAGCAAGCAATCGGCCTGCATCACAGAGCCATCTTTAAAGGTGACGACAGCTTGATCTCCTTGGCGGACGATGGAAAAGGGCTCCTTTTCGCCTGTAAAGGTCAGGCCAATTTCAGCCAAGGCGGTCTGCAGATGGACACCGATTTCGGCATCGAGCAAGGGGAGCAAGTGGTCTCTTTTATCGATGATCGACACCTCTGTGCCAAGGGCGGCAAAGAAGGTGGCATACTCAGAGCCGATGATTCCACCGCCTAAGACGATCATGGTGCGAGGCAGCTTCTTGATTGAGAGGAGGCGGGTGGAATCTAAGATGACCTCATCGTCAAACTGTACCTCGGCGGGGTTGCGCGGCTTTGAACCGGTGGCGATGATCACCTTATCGGTCGTGATCTGGTAGCGCACCCGCTCTTCATGGTCTAATACGATGATTTGGTGGGCGCTTTCAAAGCGAGCTGTCCCTTGTACAAAGGCTATGTCATTTTTCTTAAACTGGCGAATGAGCATGGTCGCTTCTTCTTCAGTGACAATTTGTAGCCGCCGGTTGA
>JARBTN010000101.1 GCA_029240195.1 Chlamydiales bacterium | reverse complement strand
ACACTGGGAAAGAGCACTTCCGAGCCCCTATTGAGATTGCTTTGATCGACCTCATCGGGCGCCTTTCCCTCGTTTTTAGCCTTGGAGATGAGGCTCTTCATGGCCGAGACCTCTCCCTTGACAGGGGAGATGTTGAGCTCAGCCATGCAATGCTTGATCAGCTTTTCAGAGTCATCTTGGTCGTAGATTTGAAATCCTTTGGCGTAGCCGAGCATCTCAATCGACTCTCTCAAGATGCGGGCGCCCAGGCTATGGAAGGTGGTGATCAAAACTTGCGTATTGGAGGCCATGTGCACCCGCTCCCTCATCTCCAAAGCGGCTTTATTGGTGAAGGTGACGCCCAATATCTGCACAGGGTGCACCCCTTGGCGGATCAGACGGACAATGCGCTCTGTCACCACCCGTGTTTTTCCGGAGCCGGCACCGGCTAATACGAGCAAAGGGCCCTCTTGGTGAAGGACAGCTTGCGCCTGTTGGTCATTGAGATGGGGGAAAAGGCTCATTACCGCCTATTTTTTTTAAGGTTGGAATTGGCTGAAATTTTACAAAGCATTCGTTTTTAAGTCTTCACATTTCTAGTACAGGGCGTTTAAAGTTTTGATTAAAGATCGCCGCCGGCCAAGCCGATACTTGGCCATAGCGATTTGTTTAAGTCGATGAAGGAAAACTATTTGCCGGGGAGGTTCTGGATGAGATTAGATCTAACAAAAGGGCTTTCTAAAAGTGATTTGATCACTCCAGTACAACATTATGCCGTCTCCGTGGAGACAGCTTTTCCAGAGGAGACTCTGGTTGGCGAGCTGTTAGAGCAGCTGAAAGGCAAGGCCATCTCTCACGAAGTGCAGTACTTCTATGCCATAGATACTGAAAGCCGCCTGACCGGCATCATATCGACGCGCGATCTGCTCTTTAGCAGAGCCGATGTTAAAATTGGCGAGATTGCCTTATCCGATATTTTAAAAGTGCAAGAAAACGATTCTTTAGAAAAAGCGCTCAAGCTGATGGCTGAGCAAGAAATATTAGCTCTTCCCGTCATCGATAAGGAGCAAAAGCTGACAGGGATCTTTGAAATCCCTTTTCTGCCCAAAGAGATCGATGACAAGCAAGTTAAAAAGCGGTTAAAGACGGCTAAAGAGGTGTTTCAGCTGATTGGTTTAACTGTCGAGCAGGGGCATTTGCAGTCCAGCGTTGCCCAGTTTCGCTATCGAATGCCATGGCTTCTTTGCAACCTCTTATCGGGGCTCATTTGTGCTGCTGTGGCCGACAACTTCCAACTGCTGCTCGATGACATCATCATCATCGCCATGTTCATTCCGCTGGTGCTGACGCTCGGCGAATCCATTTCAATGCAGTCGATGACCTTAAGCTTGCAATTCCTCCAATATGGCAAGACGCCTTGGCGGCGCGTCTACAACCGCCTGGTTTTAGAGTGGAAGACGGCAGCTTTGCTAGGAGCGACCTGCGCTTTTTTAGTGGCCTTGGTGACGGTAGCCTTTCAAGCCAGCTTTTTACCGATTGTGGCCATCTCTAGCAGCATCTTTTTGTCGATGATCTTTGTCTCTTCCTTTGGCCTGTTGATGCCGGTCGTCATCCACATGCTCTCCTTGGATCCAAAAGTTGCTGGTGGCCCTGTGGTTCTGATGCTGACAGATGTAGCTGTGACTGCAATCTATTTAGGCCTGGCCAATAAGCTGCTCATGCCATAACAGCGGCGGAGCTTGGGCATGGCACAGGGTTGATAGAAAAGACAAAGCCTTAAATCCGATGCAAATACTAAGGATTTAAGGCTTTGTTTATAGAAAGGATTGCTCTTCTGCCTTCTAATTTTTATGCACGTAAGAGGGCGCCTTCTTTTCAAACTCGCGAATTCCTAAGTTGCCGTAGCGGTGGTAGTCGACGCTTAAGGCAAACTCTTGCAAGTAGTGGAGCAGTTCGATGCGGCCAAAAGAAAATACCGGATCTTTAGACACATAAGAGAGCGAAGATGCCGCAGCAGCAAGCAGCTTCTCTGAAGGAGAGGAGAGGATGCGAAGGCGCTGGTTTCTTTTTTTCTTGAGCTGTTCGATGAGTTCTGCCTCTTCGGCGACGATCACTTCAATGGAGGAGAGCTTATTCTCTAAGTAAAAGGCCTTGAGGTGGTTTAAAGCCTCTTTAGAACCGGCAATTTTGATCGGAGTGCCGGCAATCAAGCTGGCAGCAATGGCTTTAAGCCAGTCGAGTGGTCGGTCTTGAGAATCCACCAATAGGGTGATGTCTTTTAATGGGCGGTAGCTCAACACATTATCTTGGCCGAGCACTTGGCTTTCGTCGATTTCCTGGGAGAAGTAAAATTGCCACCAAAAGAGATAGCTGTCGATGGCCTTTTCCCACTCGGCTTGAGTTTCATGGCTAATGATGCCGCTGGACTTGCCGACCTCTTCTAAAAGGGAGAGGGTGGCGCATCTCTTTTGGGAGGATGTCACATTTGACTCGCACTCTTCCACCTTGAGGTATTGCAATAAGTAGTTAGGCCCTCCGGCTTTCGAGCCGCGCCCAAAGCCGCTGTTTTTCCAGCCGCCAAAGGGCTGCCTGCGGACGATCGCTCCAGTGATGGTGCGGTTGATGTAGGCATTGCCCACTTGAATGGAGGAGAGCCAAGCGGCCTGCTCCCGCTCGTCGAGGGAGTGGATGCCGCCGGTCAAGCCGTAAGGGGTGCTATTTTGCAGCTCGATGGCCTCTGCCAAGTCTTTGGCCTTCATGATCGAGAGAACTGGTCCGAAGAACTCTGTCTGATGGGAAAAGCTCCCTTTGACGACGCCTTTCTTAATGCCTGGCGACCAAAGCTGAGGGTTCTCAGCATCTTGGCAAGGTTCGAGCACCCATTCTTCGCCGGGGTCTAATGTTGTCAAAGCTCTTAGCAAACTTCCCTCTGCAGGGCGGATGAGCGGCCCTATTTTGGTGCTCTTTTCCAAGCAAGAGCCCACTTTCAAGCTTTTGGCGGCGTCTTTGAGCTGCTGGAAGAAGTGAGCGTCTTCGTAGACTTCCTCTTCTAAGATAAGGAGGCTGCAAGCGCTGCACTTTTGTCCGGAATGGCTGAAGGCGGAGTGGATGATGTCTTTAATGGCTAAGTCGCGATCCGATAAATCGGTGATGACCATGCCATTTTTGCCGCCGGTCTCGGCGATGAGATCGAGCGTGGGGCGCATTTGCAAGAAGAGCTCTGCCGTCGCGGTGCCGCCGGTCAAGACGATGGTCTGAATGCGCGGATCTTTGATCAACAAGCTGCCCTCTGGATTGTCAGCGACGAGGAGGAATTGCAGCACATTTTTGGGGATGCCCGCCTCCCAGAAAATTTGGGCGATGTAGTAGCCAATAAGAGCTGTCTCTAAGGCTGGTTTAAAGAGCACGGTGTTGCCGGTGACTAACAGAGCCGAGATGCAGCCCACAGGGATGGAGCACGGGAAGTTCCAAGGAGGGGTGACTAGCCCGGGCCCTTTTGGCGCGAGAGAAATCTCTTCAAAGCTCACCCAAGAGTGGAGATTGCGCGCGTAGTACTCGCAAAAGTCGATGGCTTCTGAAATTTCATTGTCCGCTTCCGAGGCAATTTTGCCGCCGTCGGCGATCATCAAGCTGATGAGCAGGCCGCGCCGCTCTCTGAGCAGGGAAGCCACTTGTTTGATGAGGGACTGGCGCGTTTCAACCGAAGTCTCTTTCCAATCTTTAAAGGCTTGCTCAGAGGCATCTAAAGCGCGCTCGACATCAGCGCTATTGCCTAGGCTATAGCGGTAGAACGGGGCACTCGGCGAAGATGGGTTTCTCCCCTCCCCTTTTTTATCTCTAAAAACTTCTTCGCCGGCAATGACGAGCGGGATGTCAAAGCTCGACAGCTCTTTGGCCTGGGTGTAGAGGGAGTCGACCCATTTGCGGTTGATGGCCAAGGCCCAGTCGGTATCGGCTTCATTTTGAAAGGGCGTGTCTTCGGCCAATCGTTCAATTTGAAAGCGGTTTTGCGTGCGATAGGGTCCGATTTTAGCGTCCTGTGCCATCTGCACCGATTGGCTAAAAAATTGAGACTGCTCTTCCCACACTTTGCTGCCCGGGTCGAGGTGAAAGATGTGGCGCAGGAAATTCTCAGGGCCGGTATTTTCGTCTAGACGGCGCATGAGATAAGCGACGGCATTATGAAACTCTTCTTTAGTCGCCAAAGGGCAGTAGAGGAGCATTTCGCCGATACATGCCTGCACAGCCTGGCGCATATGGTCGGCCATCCCTTCGAGCATCTCAAACGAGACGTCTGCGGCCACTTGGTTTTCAAAGATCAGCAAGAGGGCAAAGGCAATGTCAAATAAGTTATGGCTGGCGACGCCGATGTTGGCGGCGGCGGCATGCTCTTTCTTCAGCCCGTAGAGCACCATCCGTTTATAGTTGGCATCGACCTCTTGCTTGCTGAGATAGGGCGCTTGCGGCCATCCTTTTAAAGAGGACTCAAACTTCTCCATGGCCAGGTTGGCGCCTTTGACGATGCGAATCTTGATGGGCGCGCCCCCTTGCCGGGTGCGCTCGATAGCCCATTCGGTCAGCTGCTTTTGCAGCAGGTGGGAATCGGGGAGGTAAGCTTGCAAGACAATGCCGGCGGGCAGGTTTTTAAATTCCGGCTCGCTCAAGAGGGAAGTGAACAGGTCGCACGTCAGGTGCAAGTCGCGGTATTCCTCCATATCCAAGTTGACAAACTTAGGGGTGCTCTTGCCATTTTTTAAGACGGGGTTGGCGATGGCTGCGCGGTAGAGCTCGCGGAGCCTCTCTTTTAACTTTTCCAGCGTCTCATCCCAGGCGACTAAATTGATTTGGCTGTAGATAGTCGATATTTTGATGGAGACATAGTCGATGTCGGGCTTGGTCAAATCTTGCTTGTAGATATTGAGGCGGCGCAAGGCTTCTTCTTCACCAAGGATCGCTTCTCCCAAATGGTTGAGATTGACGCGGATCGATTCTTTTTTTCTCTTTTGGATATGGCTTAAGAGGGCTTTTTCTTCTCCAGGCAAGATCACTTTGGCGGTCTGTTTGCGGATGAGGTGGCGCAGGAGGGGGACGAGAAAGAAGCTGAGCGATCGGCCAAACCAGCGAAAGAGAGAGAGGGACTCGCGCTTGAAGAAATTTAAAAAGCGGGGCTTGCCATATTTTTCGATGAGGAAAGAGATTTGGTCGGCGACGCGCTTTGTATTATGGCTGCGAAAGGCTTCATCGGTCAAACTATTGGTAAAGAGGAGGCCTTTAGGATCTTCCATCATCCGTTCAATTTCGCTCAAGTGGCGGCGGTCGGCGCTGGTTTGCAGCTGGTTGGCTGCCTTAAGAAGGAGGGCTGCTAGTTTAGTTGCTGAAGCAGAACGGTCTTCTAAACTTAAGGGAATCCCTTGCACACTTTGGAGCATTTGCTTTGCTTCAAGCAATTCTTGTGGCTCATCCATCTTTCATTTCCTCGATTCTTAAAGGTTTTTTTCAGCATCTTTAATC
>JARBTN010000032.1 GCA_029240195.1 Chlamydiales bacterium | reverse complement strand
AATCCTCTATGGCGCGAGAAGCTACTGGGTCATCAGCATCGATATCTACACCAATCAAGTCATTCTCAACGACGGATCCATCTGGTACATCTACGCCGACGATTTTTCCACCCTCCTCTCTTGGAGAAATGCCGACCATGTGGTCATCGGCATCAATGACGGCATCTTTAGCGGCGGATCTTACCCCAATCTCTTAATTAACGGCTGCGATACCACCTCCATTCGAGCCGCCTGCGTCTACTAATATCATTGATAAAGGGAGCGCCCTTTTTGAGAGGGCGCCATAAAAAAAACAAACTATAAGGGATATCATGCCTCCAATTCACGGTCTTAACACCCAAAGCAGTGCCGTTTGCACCGATTTTGAACCAGCTAAAGGGTCCTCCTTTGCCACCGATGCCCTCATCAAAGGCGCAGTGATCTCCATCTTTGCCACAATAGCTCTGACGCTGGCCTCTATCCTCCTTTTTCCGCCAGCCATTCCTTTCGTGCTAGTCGGCGGCATCGTTCTCACAGTGGGTCTTCTGATCTTGAATGATCTGTCGCGTCCAGAGGGAGGTTCAACTTCTTACTTTGCCCGGCAGCCAAGAGTTGGGAGTCATTCCCCAGGTCCGCGCGTTTACCACCGCTAAGTGGATGGGGCACTAGCCGAAGAGAATAGAAAATTGGCATATTCTACAAAAAAAGCCCTTTTCTTTGCGTTAGCAATGAAAAGGGCTTTTTTTTTTGAAACATTCAAGATTCCAAAGGGCTAGCCCTTTGGTGGGGAGGAGGTTTGGAGGAGGGGCAAAAGCCCCGCCTCCAACCTTTCACCCATTTAGAAGTCAGCGTGGGCTGGGTAGCGAGGGAAGGCGTTGATGTCGCGGATGTTTTCCATGCCGGTGGCGAATTGGACGAGCCGCTCAAAGCCGACGCCGAATCCGGCGTGGGGAACAGAGCCATATTTTCTAAGCTCCAAGTACCACCAGTAGTCTTCTTCTTTGAGGGAGTGGCTATTGAGCTTATCTTTTAGCCGATCGAGCCGCTCTTCCCTTTGGCTACCGCCGATGATCTCGCCAATTTTGGGGACGAGGACGTCCATGGCGGCGACGGTTTTGCCGTCATCATTATCGCGCATGTAGAAGGCTTTAATTTGTTTGGGGTAGTCGGTGATGATGACGGGCTTTTTAAAGTACACCTCGGCTAGGTAGCGCTCATGTTCGGTCTGCAAGTCCGATCCCCAGACGACGGGGTATTCGAAGGGGTGATTGGACTTTTGCAAGATGCGCACAGCGTATGTGTAAGACGCCCTTTCAAAGGGGGCATTGACGACGCCGTCTAAGCGCTCGATGACGCCTGGCGAAACCCATTTATCGAAGAATTCGAGGTCCTCGCGGTAGTGATCCATCACATATTTCAAAACGTATTTGATATACGCTTCAGCGCAGTCCATGTCATCGGTGAGGTCGGCAAAGGCCATTTCTGGCTCGATCATCCAAAATTCAGCGAGGTGACGGCTGGTGTTGGAATTTTCTGCGCGGAAAGTGGGGCCGAAGGTGTAGATATCGGAGAGGGCGGAGGCAAATGCTTCGCCGTTGAGCTGGCCGGACACTGTGAGGTAGGTTGGCTTGCCGAAGAAGTCTTGATCGCTCTCTTTATCGAGCTTATCTCCGGGAAGGGTGGTGACGCGAAACATCTGGCCGGCACCTTCGCAGTCAGAGCCGGTGATAATGGGCGTCTGAAGGTAGAGGAAGCCACGCTCTTGGAAAAAGCGGTGTGTGGCATAAGCGAGAGCACTGCGCACGCGGGCGACGGCGCCAAAGCAATTTGTCCTGGGCCTGAGGTGGGAGATGGTGCGCAAAAACTCGAGGGAATGCCGCTTCTTTTGCAAGGGGTACTCTTCGGGATCGCAGAGGCCGATCACTTCGATGCTCTCGGCTCTCAGCTCGAGGCACTGATTTTTTCCAGGGCTGTCGACGATGATCCCTGTAATGGCGACAGAAGCGCCAGTGGATAACTTGTCGATTGTTTCGTCATAGCGGGGCATGGCGCTGTCGGCTACGGCTTGGAAATTGGCGAGGGTGGAGCCGTCATTAATTTCAATGAAGGAGAATGTCTTTTGATTGCGCACCGTTCTGACCCATCCTTTTAGCGTGACCTGCTGGCCAATAAAGGATTGGTAGGATTCGCTCGAGGGTTCTACTTTTAATGCTTTAATCTTGATTCGCATACAAGCTCCGCTAAATGTTTTGATCGAGGCCTTCTTGGAAGAAGGAGCGTAAGAGGGGGATTTCTTTTTTCCAGTTCTCAGGGCCCCCGGGGGTCTCCAGATACATGGGCAGGGTTCTCAATTTGGGATGTTGCACGAGCGCCTTAAAACAGGCAATGCCAATTTCACCTTCTCCCAAAGGAGCGTGGCGGTCGACGCGGCTGCCGAGCCCTTTTAAAGAGTCGTTGAGGTGAAAAGCCTTGAGGTAGGAGAGGCCGATTTCGGCGTCGAACTGCGAGAGGGTCTCTTCGATAGCTTGTGGCGTGCGGATGTCATAGCCGGCGGCGAAGATATGGCAGGTGTCGACGCAGACTCCAATGGGGATGCGCCCTTTCACGCGCTCGATGATGTAGCCGACCTCTTCAAAGCGAGCGCCGACCTGAGTCCCCTGCCCCGCTGTGGTTTCGATGAGCAGCTGTAAGTCCGTTCCTTGAAGAACTGGCTCGCACTCGAGCAGACTATTGACAATTTTATTCAGGCATTGCTCGGGCAGTTGGCCGACGCTGGCCCCAGGGTGGAAGTTGAGGTAAGAGAGGCCTAGGGCGAGGCAGCGCTCAATCTCTTGTTGAAAGCCTGAGCGGCTTTTTTCTAAGATGGCGGGATCGGGAGCGCCCAAATTGATGAGGTAGCTGTCATGGCTCATCACGTGGGAAATTTGAGTTTCTCTAAGCGCCTTTTGCCAATCTTCGATGAGCGGCTCGTCGACAATGCGCCCTTGCCATCTCTTTTGGTTGCTGGTAAAAATTTGCACTGTCGAAGCGCCGATGCTCACCCCTTCGAAGAGGGCATTTTTCAGGCCGCCGGCGGTGGAGGTGTGCGCGCCAATTAAAAATTGTGGGTGTTGCATGGCTATCCTTAAAAGAGCAAAGTCGAGGCTTAAAACCCAACATGCCTCCTATACCGTGGCTTAAACTTTGAGGCCATAGGGGGCAACTTGAGTTTAAAGCCTTTAAAAATACCATTTTTTTTGATTGTCAACAAGCCTTTCGAAGGAGCGCTCTTCCCTGATAATCGCCCCCTTTGCCAGCGCTCTATTTTTGGGTTTTGGGGAGGCGGGAATAAGAGGCTCGCAGGTGAATGGCATAGCGCTCTTTTAATGGATCGATGAGCGTTGCCCTTTTAAAATGCCAAGACGCCTCTTGAAAAAGCCCAAGCTGAGAGAGCGCGCGGCCGATTCGATAGCAGCAATCGGCTTGAGAGAGGGAAGGGGCGCGGCTAAAAGCTTTCAAAGCCTCTTTGGCATTGCCAAGCTTCAAGTGAAGGGAGGCGATCTCCAAATTTTCTTGAACACCTGGAGACTCCACTCGAGAATAGGCGTTCATGGCTTTTTGATAGCGTTTTTCCAGGCAGTAATGCCGTCCGAGCTCTTGATACGCCCAATCGCTTGGAAAGAGCTGGCATCTTTTTTTCAATGCCAGGCGGGCAAACTTTTTATCCTCGGTATCGATAAAGACCCGAATCAGGTCGTCGAGGACATCTTGATCCTCTGCTTGGATGCGGTTGAAGGCTTGATAAAACTGTCCTTGGCCGGGAAGGCCAAGGTCAACTAAGAACGAACCTTTCAGTGCATAGAAGGGAGCCGCGTTTTCGTCGAGCTCGATGGCCCGTTCGATAGCTTGGAGCGCGTCTTGCAAGCGATTGAGGTAGTCTAAAGCTTGAGCATGGGCATAATGCAAAAGAGGGTGCTGAGGGATTAAGACCAAGGCCTGCTCGATGAAGGAGAGCGCCTTTTTCGGCTCTTGAAGCTCGGCCCATAAAAGAACGTAGCGATGAAAGAGCGGAGTGTTTTGCTGCGCTAAGTCAAGGAGAAGGGGGGAAAATTGCTCGAGAAGGGCGCACGCTTTCCCTGGCTGCTGCAGCTCCTGCAATAGACGGAGGAATTGATACAAGAGCTGCGGCTCATGAAAAGCCATTCTGCCGTACTTGCTAGCTAAGAGGGCGGCATCGGCTCTTTGCCCAATCTCGACGTGCAACTGAGCAATCCGGTAGCCCAATTCTAAAAGGCCTGTCCTCGAAAAGGCCTCTTGAAGGGCTGCTATCTCATCTAGCTTCTCTTTTGCCGTCAATTCCACCTTGGGCGTCCAGGGATTGGTAGAAAATAAGCTCTCCAAGTCAGCGCGGGTCAGGGGGGGGCTTTTAAATTGCTGGATCGCCTCCTTTAAATGGCTGCCATACAGGGCATTTTCCGGCTCCAATTTGGCCGCTTCTTGAAAAAAAGGGTGGGCTTGATAGGCATAGCCCATCCTAAGAAGCGCCAGCCCTTTTTTATAGATGCAATCGGAATGGGAGCTATAAGGGGTGGGAGGAGTAGGGGCCCTTTGCAAGGTTTGAAAGCTTGCCTCATAGCAGCCAAGCTTGAGGTAAGCGCTGCCGATATTATACCAAATGTCTTCATGTGTCGGGTCACATTCTAAAGCTTTGGAATAGGCTTCGAGGGCGTGGCTATATTTTTTAGCGCTGTAGAGAGTATCGCCTAAGTCCATATAATTTGTCAGGCCGCCAAACAGCAAAGCAGCTTCTTCGTGCATGGCAATTTCCAAATCGACATCTCCCTGCTGAAAATAGCGCGTGGCGATCTCTTTTAGCAGCATCAAATGGTCAGGGCTTGGGGGATGAGTTCTCTGGATGATGGCCGCAGCCTTTTGATAGGCCATCAGCCGCTCCTCTTTAGTGGGAAGGATGTCTCCTAAAGCCAGGTAGAGGGAAGGCTCAGGTTTTTCAGCCAAGAGCATGGCCTCATTGATGGAGGCTATTGCCTCTTGCTGCCAGCCAAGCGCGGCGAGCGTCTTGGCTAAAAGGAGATGAAAATGCCTCTTTTGGCAGGTGACTAAAGAGTGGTCTCCTAGGGTATCATTCAAAGAGCAATAGCTGACGATAGCCTTTTGAACCGCCTCCAAAGCCTGATCATGGTGGCCGAGGGCATTGAGTATTTCAGCAAATAGGCTTTGATGGAAAGGCAAATTTGGATTGAGGTCGATCGCTTGCCGCATCGTTTGAAAGGCGATCATGAAGTGCTGTTGGGAAAAAAAGAATCGGGCCACTTTAGCCAGCACACTAGGTGAAGTTGAGCTAAACTTGACTGCTTCGGCGGCTGCTTTTTTGGCCTCTTCTAAGCGTCCCTGCTTGCAGTATAATTTCATCAGCCGCAAATAGTCTTTACCTCTCTCTAGCGCTGAGGCGGCGCCCTCATTGAATAAACTTTGCACCTTTAATTGCAGATGCAGCATATCAGAGTCTTGCGCATCCAAAGAGGGCGGATGCGTCGGATGCGCAGGGCTCTTTGCAGGTTTTAAGGCAAAGGCAGTCTCGGCAAAAATGCGCTGGATTCTTTGATGAGCGGAGTCGAACGCCCTTAAAAAAGTGCTTTCTGGCAAAACTGCGGGCGGTATGATTGTAGGCAACCTGCAGGAAAAAGGACCCATAACAACCTCAACATTTAAATCTGCATTTATCGTAAGTCATAAAAAATATTTTGCCAATCCAATTATCCCTCTAAAAGAGGGCATCTTTTCAGTGAACGCCAACCAGACCAAAAGACTATGCGCGGAAGGCACTTGGCCAAAATAAGCGAAATGGTGTAGTATCAAAAGCTATTTACCACCCCCTTTTCCATGAAAGACACCCATCAATCGGTACTCAAAGGAGCAAAGCTCCATTTTCTCGGCACTTTTTTAAGCCGCTTTTCGGGCTTATTTCGCGATATGGCGATGGCCTCTTCCTTTGGCACGAGCAGTCATATTGCCGCACTCATGGTCGCTTTTCGCCTGGCTCACCTATTTCGGCGCATTTTGGGAGAGGGGGCGATGCAGTCCGCTTTTATCCCTGTATTTGAAGAGCTGAGAAAGGAAGACCCGAGCTTAGGCTACCGCTTCTTCCAAAGCCTTTACCTCATGGTATTTTGCGCCTCGAGCGCTATTGCCATTTTATCCATGCTCTTGTTTGGCTGGCTCTCTTTTTACTCTCTTGAGGATGGCTTTTCGGAGATTCTCTCCTTGACCTGCTGGATGATGCCCTCTTTGGTATTCATCTGCCTGTTTGGCTTGAATAATTGCCTGTTAAACTGCGAAAAGAGTTTCTTTATCCCCTCGGTTGCTCCTGTGGCATTCAATGCCGTATGGGTGAGCGCGGCGCTTTGGCTCGGCGAGATGCCAGAGGAAAGAGCTGTCTATTACCTCGCTTTGGCCATTGTACTAGGCTGCTTTTGCCAATGGCTTGTCACCTTGCCCAAAGCCTGGCTTTTTCTCAAAAGGCATCTAGACCCCCTGTCTTGGAGAAATAACTTCCATGCAGGGTCGCTTTGCAAGCTGGCCAAGCCTTTAGGGCTTGCTGTCATCGGCGTCTCGGCAGCGCAAATCAATGGTGTGGCCGACTCCATCTTTGCCCGCTTTAGCGAGTTGGACGGGCCGGCCTATCTTTGGTATGCCATCCGGCTGCAGCAAGTGCCGCTGGCCCTTTTTAGCATTGCCATTGCCGGCGCTTTAATGCCCCCTCTCGCACGCGCCTTCAAGCGGGGGGATATGGACTCCTACCACCATTTGCTAGAGGTGTTATTAAAGAGAAGTTACGCTGCCATCATCCCCTTCACAGCCCTGTTATTTGCCATGGGATTCACGTCGGTCAACGTCTTATTTGGCAAGGGAGAATTTGGCGCAAGCTCCATCATCGGCACGGTCAAATGCCTGTGGGGCTATTCTCTGGGGTTGATGCCGATGGCCAATATCATCATCTTTTCAGCCGCAGCGCAGGCCAAAGGCGACTTTAAAACGCCAGCCTGGACGACGCTGATCGCCATTGCAGTCAATGTTTTGCTCAACGCGCTCTTTATCTTTGGACTTGGCTGGAGCTCTTGCAGCGTGGCCATTGCCACCTCTTTGAGCGCTTGGCTACAGGCCTATCTTTTGAAAAGCCGGGCTTTTCAAGGCCCGATCTTAAGCAAAAAAGCGGCTCGCGAGGTGTGGATGATCTCCTTAGGCTCGCTCATTGCCGCCGCCTGCAGCCTGGCAATTGAACATTTTTACATCGAACCTAAGACGTTAGTCTGGCTATTGCAACAAGAAGTGCCGCTCTTTCCCACCCACTTTCGCGCGCAGATTGCCGACTTTGGGCTGGAATTTTGTGCCTTCTTCTTGTCGCTGGCCGCCTTCAACGCCCTTTTCAAGCTCAAAGATTTATTCATCATCTGCCACCTCTTGCCCGACGCTGAAAATAAGTAGCCCTTAATTAGAGCCGCCTTTAAAATAGACTAAACCTCTATTGCTGAAGGAGTTAATTTATGGATTACTTTCATCAATGGGGGTGGCTAGCGCTTTGCCTCCCCCTTTATGCCGCGACTGCCCCTCTCGGGGAAATCCCTTATGCCATTGAAGACATCTACTTTCATGAAACAGGCAACCTGCTCCTTTTAAAAGATCAGACAGTCTATCAGCTTTCAAAGAGAGAACAGGCCCTTGCGCTGCAAGACAGCGTTTTTCCCTGCCCAGAAGGACTTATTTCCTATAAGGAAGGGCGCCTTTTAGAGGCCACCTGGCAGGGCACGGCCGCTCTGCCCACTCTCCTCTTTCAAGCGGCTCTCTCTCACCTGCCTGTTTTAGAGGGGAGAGCGGGCGCGCAGCTGGTGTCCTTAACAAATGGCCAAAGCTATTTGGTCAGCGACCCCTTGGAGGAGGAGCTTTGGAGCCGAGGCGCGCCCATCGCCATTGCCGCCCTCGACGACCAAGGGGGCGTTCTCTTGCTCAATAGCCAGCAAAAAAAAGCGCTCTTTGGCAAATGGATTGGCGATGATTTCAGGCTTTGCCCTTTAGAAAGGGTCGATGGGGAGGGCAAAAAACTTCAGGTGCAAGGGGAGGAATGGATCATCTCTCCGTTTTGGCAGGAGACTGCTAGAGGATGGCAAGAGGGAAAACCGCTCCTTTTAGTGGAACATGCGCTTCCTCCAAAGCTTTTACTCAATTTGGAAGAGGGAGAAGGGGCGCCTTGGGAAATGGCCTGGCGCCACTGGCTATTTGGCGATCAGCTGTTATTTATGAGCGCAATCAATTTAGAAACAGAAGATTTCATCCTCATGTGGCGCTTAAAATAGGGCAAAAAAAAAGCAGGCTTTATAAAAAGCCTGCTTTTTTTGCCTCCAATGCCTAAGCATTTGCAAAACAAAAGATTTTGATTGCTCAAAAAATTAGGTGTTGTGGGCAAGGAAGTCGCAAATCTCTGGGAGATTGATCGCAATCGGCAACGGCATCTCTTCAAAAGAAGGAAGAGCAAGCAGTTGACCGGAAAAGCTTTCAGCGCCTCTTGAAATGTAGGAAGGCACTTTGCGGCTCATGTTGCTGATCGCTTCGCTGACAGCTTTCATCGTCCTCGATTTTTCACGGATGGAGATGACCATGCCAGGCTTCACTTGGAAAGAGCGGATGTCCACTTTTTTCCCATTGACTTGGATGTGGCCGTGAGCAACGAGCTGCTGAGCGGCGAAGATGGTATTCGCAAAACCCAGTCTGTAAACGATATTGTCTAGACGGCATTCCAGCATTTGAATGAAATTCAAAGGGGTATTCCCTTCTTGCTGTTGCGCTTTTTTGAAGTAACTGACGAATTGCTTTTCACGGATCATGCCGTAAATCGCTTTTAGCTTTTGTTTTTCTTCAAGCTGCAATCCGAAGTCCGATTTTTTTCTCCGTCTCGCACCGTGTACTCCCGGTGGATTCGGCTTATGTAACAAAGGACTCCGCGCACGACCAAAAATATTGACGCCAAAGCGACGTGCGATCCGATTCTTTTTTCCTGTAAAACGACCCATGCTTGCTCCTAAGAAGACTTGATCTCGATTCCTCTCGAGATTGGCAAAGCCAAATTATCGCAACTCTCCTTAATTTTAGGCAAGCAAATTCATGCTTTTTTTTACTAGCCCTAGGCTTTATCTCTTTGATCTTAAAAAATATCTTGCTTTTAGCGGCAGGAAAAGGCCGGAAAAAGCAGCTTTTTTCCACGCTTTGAGAATAACCTTTTCAAGAAAGGGGTTTCTTGCTATCAACAATTTATTAAAATCGATTGAAAATCTGGTGAGAACCGCTATAAACCCGCTCCCTTAACAGCTACTATAGATAGATGCGATGAACAAGCCTTTTCTTTTCTGCCAACGCCAGTCCTTGATAGCCGGCCTAAGTTTTTGCCTGTTAGCGCTCTTGCCCAGCTGCCAGCCCCGCGAGGCCGAGCCCCTCCCCCTAATCGAAGAGGAAGCTCCACAGCCAAGGCTCAGCGAGAAGACGCGCGCTGACCTCATGATCGAAGTGGTCGAAGAAGACCCCCCTCACTGGCAAAGGCAGCCTTATGAGACCATCGATGACTGGACGTTGCGCTTGCAAGAGCAGCTCTCTTTAAATGACCTCATCCTCAACGGCCTAAAAGAAAACTATGAAGAGCTGACTTTAAAAGAATCGGAAACAGCAGAGGCCATTCAAGATTTGATCTATAAAAATCAGCAGATGGGCACGCTATTGACGCAGGAAAAATCGCAAGCCGCCCGCCGCGAGAAAAAACTCTTTGGCGTGAACTTGCCCGCTCCCCCGTTCTCTTTTTATCTCATCAAGCCTAAAGACACCCTCTATTCCATTGCTTTAAAACGGTTCCGCAATAAAGAAGCCATGCAAAACATTCTCCTTTGGAACCAAGGCTGGATTCGCTACCCGACAGAGATCGTAGCCGGCCAATGCTTGATCTTGTTCCATGAAGAGGGCGCCAACCGTTCTTTAGAAACAGCCAATCACTACTTTAAGTCGCTCAATGAAGCTATCGATCAGATGAAGCAAGAAAAGCTCAAAGCCGAATAATTCCTCTTAAACGTTCATTTTCCAACCTCCGCGTATAATATGGCAGCTGATACAGAGCAAACAAAAAATCCCGAAGAGAATCCGGCGCTAGGCTTACCAGAAGAACTGCGCGGCTTGATCATCGATGAAGAACAAGCGACGAGCAACTGGGTTTGGGCAGGAACTGGCTTGGTCATCCTCATCTTGGTGCTCAGCTTTAGCTGGGCCTATGTCTATTTGACAAAGAGCGATTCACAGATTCTGCAAGAAAAGCTGGAAAATCTCAGCCAAGTGCGCTACATGCTCTCTAAAGCATCTTCAACAATCGACTTGATGGATGCTCAAGTGCCTGACTTGCAAGAGGCCGTCCAATCCCTCGCCCCGCTGCTAAAAACCCCTCTGAAAGTATCGGACGCGCCATTAGCCAATGTCATCCCTGAGCGCAATTTAAGCCTTTACTACATGTTAAAAGGACTATTAAAAATTGCCGTCGAAGGCAAGCCCCTCAATCCGGACAATGAGCGCTTTATCCAAAAGACGCTGGCTGATCTTGAATCGACTCCCCTGATCTATTTCGAAGGCGGCATTAAAAAACAAACGCCCCTCTCCTTCTCGACTCAAGCCGACCGCAATGAAGCCATGTCCATTGTCCAAGCTGCCTACTGCCTGGGCACATGGTACCGCTTTCAAAATGACCGAGACATGGCCAAGAACTGCTTTGAACTGGGCCGATCTTATGTGGAAGGATACCGCATCGCCACCACCTTCTACTCCGGCTATCGCCCTTCTAAAATCAATGCTGTCTGGAAATCTTATGCCTCGTGCATGGAAGGCTTAGCTGAATTTGCGATCGATGACGAGCAGTACCGCCTGGCCAGATCTTATCTCTCCCGCCTCTATCAGACACCCTCTCCCGCCCAATATTCCCTCTGGCAGAGCATTTTAAAGAGCCCCTTAAATAGCGATGACTCGATCAAATGGCTGGAACAGGATTTAAAAGTGCTGAAAGAGGCTTCTCTCTCCATTGAAAAGCTCTCTTCCTTTCCTGAATATAGCTTAGATGAGACGATCAACTGGGGCCGCCTCTTTGATGAGTTGAAGAGCGCCCAGTTTCAAGACAAGACGCTGGTCAGCTTAATAGCTAGACACCTGCCGGCTGCCACTTTAGAGCAGATGCAAAAGAATCAAACATTAGAAGAGGGCTCAAAGAGAGCCCTTTTAACGGTGCTGAACAGCCTGCTCTATCAAGATAATCTCTCCAATGACCTCTTTTTTGAGCGCGAAGAGTTGAGCCCGCGCGCCAACACGCTCTTAGAACAGGCCAAAGTCACCTCTTTAAATGAGACAGAGACCTCTTTTCTCAATCGCGAAATTATCGATAAGAGCTTACAAGATTTTATCACCTATCCCTTCATCTTGAGCGATGGCAGCTACCTCACAAACCGCCTATCGCCTAAAGAAATTGAGATATTCAGCACCTTTTGCCAAGATCGCATTTCTAAACCCGGCTTTTCTAGAGAAAAAAAAGAGGCCCTGCAAACGTGTTTAGAAAAGATCCAGGAAGGGAAAGAAAAGCCTTCTTTGCAAGATTTTAAGCAGCTGATCGACGAGAGGCAGTCTCTTTTGGAAGCGAAAATTGCCAAGATTGAAGACTCGCTGCTCTCTTTAGCCGCAGAGAAAAAGAAACTCAACCAAGAGAGCCTCCAGCAAAATCAAAGCATTGACGTCGCCCATGTCTTGAACTTAAAAGACAATTTAAGAGACGTGGAACAGGCCTTTTTAGCCGCCCGCTTTAAAAAAGCAAAAGCTCTGCAAGAATGGGATTACCTGCAAAAGCTCAAAAATGAGCTCGGGGAAGAGATCCGACAGCAGCTGGCGAGGACCCATAAAAAATACCACAACCTGCTCAAAGAACAGGCAGAGCCTTTGACAGCTGAAGAAGAAAATCCCTTTAAGCTGACGCAAAAAAAAGTGCGCGAGCAGATCGACCAATACATTGCTCTAAAGAGCAAATTCATCACCCTTTTAGAAGACTTGAACCGCGCCAAAGAGAGCCCGGAATTAAAGGCTATCGAAGAGAAAAGCTTAAAGCTAACTCAGCGCAAAAAACAGCTTTTAAATGATTTAGCAAAAGCCGAGCCGGTCGATCAGGAGAAAATAGCCAAAAGCTTGCTAGAGACGGAACGGGAGGAAGGAGCTCTCTTGCAAGAGTTACAAAAAAATTTAAGCCCTTTGAGCGCCATCATCGAAGAGATTGCCCACCAAGAAGAGACAATCTGGGACTCGGAAAAGCTGCTCAAAGAGACCCGCTCTGAAATTCAAAAATTGATCGGCGACCCTCAAGTTTTAGGCTCTTTGGAAGAAAAAAGCCAGCGGCGGGCTTTTCTCCTCACGGCGACAAGCGAGATGAACGCTCTGCTCTCCCCAATCCAAGAGGCGGAGATCGCCAAATTAAACGATGAGATTGAAAAAGACCAAGAAAAATTGCAGATTTTATTGGCAACAGAACAGATTGCTTTAGAGTCGCTAAACTTATTCTTTGCCTCCGAAACCCAAAATAAAGGTCTCTTTCGCAAAGGAGATTTGAGCATTTTGAGAGAGCATCTCAATCGGCAAAGGCAGCTTTTAGACACCTATCAACACCTTTGTGAAGAAAGCCGATTGCATCGAGCCCTTCTCATCGAAGAAAGCGCTCTCTTTAAAAACCTTAAAGCCATCGATGAAGTCATCGGCGAGCGCCCGGTCTTTTCTGAAGCGACGCATGAGCTATTGACGCGCTACATGCAAGCGGCAATCCAAGCTAAAAATAGACAGCTCGACATTTCTCAAAAACTCAAAGCACTCAAAGAATCGACAGCCTCATTTGAGCTAAATACCGCATTCGGCCGCGGCTATAACCTCGACCTTCTTGAGATGTTCCAGATGGAACATCAAATGGGAATCAGCGTCACGAAATACCGAGAGGCGTTTGAAGACTATGGCCAGCTTATCGATGACATCAAATCCACCTTGAAGAGCAAAGAGCTGCTCGACGAGCAAAAGCTGCAAGCGCTGAGAAAGCGCGACCAAATTGAAATTGACCGCCTCTTGCCCCAGATTGCGGACAAAGAGCTCGCCTTGCAGACGCTATTAAGTAAGCAGATGGAACAGACGTCCAAGCTTAAAAAGCTCTACTTCCAATTTGAAAACGAGGCAGAGGCCATCGCTCAATATCGCCAGACGATAAGCGCAAGCTTTGATAAACTGCAGCAAAAACTCGACGAGATCAAGCAAGAAATTGCTTCCCAAGATACCGCCCTCTCAGACATTGCGCAAAAAGCATTTGGTTCATTTCAAGACATCCGCAGGGCCATCGCCAAATTTTCTTTAGACCAATATGCCAAACTCGACGAGGTCATCTCAAGGCAAAAGGAAAATTTAAAAGAGATGAACCTGATGAAAGAAAGCCTGGCTCTCGAGGAGCTTTATCAAACTAAAGCGCTCTTTCTCATCGCCCAGACTCTCCTCTTGCAAAGCGCAAGCCCAACCTTTGAGTCGCTGCAAAAAAGCAACGCCATCTCTGCCGACTGGCTCGAGCTGGAGAAAAAGATAGGCCGCCTTCCCTATGAAGAGTTTTCAGGTCGCTATGTCTTTCATAAGGTTGAGACGCCAAAGCCAAAAGATGATCAACAGTCCAAAGACAACAAACATTTCTATGACAGCTGGATTGCCGCCCTTGAAGAAGAGGCCTTGCAGATCTTTAAAAGCCCTTTAATCGAAGAGGCAACCTTTCGCGGGATCGAAATTGGCAAATTGACCTCCCCTCTCGATCAAGAGCGCTTCTTATTTATCTCCAAAGCCAAATACTCCCTCGGCGAAATTCACATGAAGCGGGCGCTCAACTATATCCGCACAAGCGCGCTAAAGCCAGCTGAAAATCCGATGGCCGTGAGAGAATTAGACCGGGCCCGTTCTGAGTTTGCTCTCTTTTTACAGCTAGCCGCCCTCTTGCAGCCATCTAAGCAAATGCCCAACCTTTTAGAAGAGCCTTTAAACAAGGATGATTTTCCTCAAGCTCCTCTCGTAGCTAGCGGATGGGGCAAAGACGCTTCCATCTACTTAGGGGTCATCGCCCATTTAAAGGGCAACTACCTAGAGTCAATTGCCTACTACCGCGCCATCTTGAGCGAGCTTTTAAATGAAGCAGGCAAAACTTCCCTGCAAGGCGTAGAAAATTCCTTTCTCCTGAAAGCTCTCGTCGACCCACAGATAGCCAAGGATCACGACCCACTGGAATTTGCCCATACAGCCTATGCCACGATCTTTGCCAAAGAACCTCTCGCCGCTGAAGTGGTCTACCGCATTGCTCGGGCCTATGACAGCCTCTATCAAGAAGAAGTCAAGAGAATCAAACAGCTCGAGTCGCTCAATATCCCCATGGAAGAGTTGCCAGCCTTAAGCGATATCGACAAGTTGGCTGAAAAAGCGATCGCCTACTACACAGAGATCATCGGCTGCCATGCCGATTCCCCCTTCAGGGAGGCCTCTCTTTTAAAGCGCAGCCAACTTCTCAAAGATTTAAAAAATTATCCTCTAGCCAGGCAAGATTTAGTGCGTCTGCTAAATGCCGACTCCATCGGCGGCTCCCTGAACCAAGCTGACATGATGTTGCGCGGAGACTTGCCGGGCGAATTAAAACCGAGCTTTGCCCACATCTCTTTTGAGCTTGGGAAACTCTACTTGGCCATGAATGACTATCAAGCAGCCGGCGCCGCCTTTTTGCGGGCCAAAGAAAATGATCCTTCAGGCCTCTACGAGCTGCGAGCGCGCATTGCCTATGCCGATAGCTTATTTAAAGATGCAAACTGGCTGATGGCCGCCTATTTTTATCAGCAGCTGATCGACGAAAGCCTGCAAGCGCCGCCCGATAAAAAGTGGCTCTACTCGATCGATTTAAACCTCAACTTAGCTAAGTCCTACCAAGAGCTCGGCGCCTTTGAATCGGCCCTAAAAGCCTATAATGCCATCTGCCAGCAAGCGCCTCCGATGATGCGCCAAGAGAGCGGTGTCTCTATCACCTTAGATGCCCTCTCCTTGCTCAGCTACGACTACCGCGACTTCATCCGCCCCCTAGCAGAAGCGCTGCAAGGATCGGCTGACATCCTATTGATGGAGCGACAGTTTGTAGAGGCCAAAAAATTCTACAATCAAGCCGGCGAGCTCTTTAAAATATTGCCCTGGACACAAGACCGATTCTTGCGCACCAAAAGCCGTGAAGAGTGGGCTAGCTACCGCAGGCTCCACCTGCTTGAAAGCGCCTTTGGCCCCTTAAAAGCTGACGTCATCAAAACATTTGATGATGCCTACAGCACATACCGCAAGGAAATGATGAATGCCGCCTCTTTAAAAAATGACCTGGGCGCCATCCTCTCCTCCATTGACCGCTCTCTAGAGCCCATGGACGATGAACAAGAGAGGACCCAGCAAATGATTGGTCGGATGAGCGCTTTCAGAGATCAAATCATTCAGGCCCTGCCGGAAACCGCAGCCAAGATGAGAGCCGAAGAGAGAAGGCGCTCGGACCTGCGCATGGGCGGCCAAAACGTCTTGCAGTATGACGCCCTCTACAAAATATACACCCTTCTGGCTGAAAACTTGCAGGGGCAAAAAATGCCTCTCTCCAAGCTGGCGGCCCTGATCAATCGAGATAGCCTAGAAGGGCATTTGCTCAACACCTTTGTCTTCGAATATGCCTCCAAGCGCAACATTGACGCCTCTGACATCCGAGCATTCGACCCTTTGAAGACAAATATCGGCAACATCGCCTCTTTGGAGCAAGCCGATACCCGTTTCAATGATTTCGTTCCCAGCCTTTTAGCCTGGGTCGAAGGAAAAATGGCCGAATCCCCCTTCGATGTGGTGATGATTCCTGTCAGCCTGGAGTCGTCTCTCATCGAAGATGTCGATCTTTATCTCGTCGCCCTTCTCTCCTTAAAAGGGGAAAGCCAAGATGCCAATGAGATCTATCCAATCGTCGATAGATACCTTTTAGAGAGTCAAAAAATCACAAGCCGCTTGACTAAAAAAGAGAATATCGTCGATATGGCCTATATTGCAGCGCTGACAGCCGAATCGCTCGAGCAATGGCAAAAGAGTGAAAAATACTACCGCTATCTCATCGCCAATACATCGGAGCGATCGATTGGAAATATCACCGGCGCTGAAACCGACTCTTACTTGCTGGGGCTCGCCCGCAGTCTGATGCAGAGCGCTGACCAACAGATACAAAATAGCGCTTTTATCGCCCAAGGTGAAGATTCCTTGGCGCTCGAGCAAGCCGTCTCTTTAAAAAGAGCGGAAGCTAGAAAATTGCTAGAGCAAGTCACTCAAAGCAAAAAAAATGATGCCACCCACATCATCAACCGCATCCTTGCTAAAAAATTGCTGAATCAACTGACAGCTTAAACGCTCTTAAGCTCAGGAGAAAGATGATCGATCGCTCCCATCCCATCTATCACATGTCTAAAGAACAGGTGTTGATCGCTTCACTGGAAAAAGAATACCTGTTCTACCAGTCTATCCGAGAGTTGATCTTTGAAGAAAAAGAGCTGCTGACCCATAAGCGGCAGCTCAGCTCCATCACTAAAATTGCCAAAAAAAGGACCATCCTCTTTAGCTTCATCGAAGAGATCGAACAGGCCATTAAACCCCTCAAGCTCCACTGGCTGGCCAAAGCCGATAAGACAGACACCGAATCGAGGCAGATCTCCGAGCTGTTAGTCCAATTAAAAGTGCTCATCGAAGAGATCTTGCATATCGATCAACAAAATCAAAAGCTCTTAAAATCTCACTTGCTCCACCTCAAAAATCTCTCTGTCCCCAAAAACTGACCTTTCTCTCCTCCATTTCTTTTAAGCCATGTTTCAGGGGAGCCAAGCTCAAAGCGCAATTTCTCAAAGAGCTTGAAGATTTTGGACCGTTTTTATGCAGCCCAAGTGCTGTAAACCCAAGACAAGCAGAAAAAAATGATGATCACTTTGCAAAGGATAGAACAGTGTCTACACTCTTACACCCAGAAGAATACGATCTCGTTGTGCTAGGAAGCGGCGAAGCCGGTAAATATCTTGCCTGGACTTTTGCTAAGCAAGGCCAAAGGGCGGTCGTCATTGAACAAGAATATATCGGAGGGTCTTGTCCCAACATCGCCTGCCTTCCTAGCAAGAATTTGATACACAGCGCTAAAATCGCCTCCTATTTCCGCCGCAGCGAGGAGTTTGGCATCCATAAAGAGAACTGGAAGATCGACATGCCCGCCGTGCGCGAACGCAAACGGAAGATGGTTGCCGGGTTGGTCAATGTGCACTTGGACCGCTACAAGGAAAGCGGAGCGGAGTTAGTCATGGGGCGCGGGCGCTTTGTCGGGCCTAAGACGATTGAGATGACTCCAAAAGAGGGACCTGCACGCTTTTTTTGCGGGAAGCAGGTCATCATCAACACAGGCGCTCGGGCAGCTATCCATTCGACGCCAGGTTTGGCTCAAGCAAGCCCCATGACCCATATCGAAGCCTTAGAGTTAGATCTCATTCCTGAGCACGTCCTCATCTTGGGAGGGGGCTATATCGGCCTCGAGCTTTCCCAAGCTCTAAGGCGCTTTGGCAGCCGCGTGACAATCATTGAGCGCAATGAGCGCCTCCTCCATCGAGAAGACGAAGACATTTCTGAGGCGTTGCACAGCTTATGCCAGGATGAAGGGATCGAAGTGCTGACGAGCACCTTCATCACCCGCGTCGAAGGAACATCCGGCATCGCGGTCAAAGTGCATGCCGTCCGTCAAAATGCGGAAGTGACTCTCGAAGGCTCCCATATCTTAGTTGCCAGCGGCAGAGTGCCCAATACCGATGGCATCGGCTTAGAGTTGGCCGGGATTGAGATCACCGACAAAGGCTTCATCCAAGTCGATGAGCGGCTAGAGACCTCGGCTCCCGGTGTTTGGGCTGTAGGAGACTGTGCAGGCAGCCCAAACTTTACACATATCGCCTTTGACGATTTTCGCATTGTCAAGGACAATTTGGCAGGCGGGCACCGGGTGACGACCGGACGGCAAGTGCCCTTTTGCATGTTTACCGATCCCGAATTTGCCCGAGTTGGCCTAAGCGAAACAGAGGCAAAGGAACAGGGCATCACCTATCGATTGGCAAAAATTCCCATGGCAGCTGTGCTGCGCACTCGCACACTCTCTGAGACGCGCGGCTTTATGAAAGCTCTCATCGATGCCGAAAGCGACCGCATTCTCGGCTTCACCACCTTTGGAGTCGAGGCGGGAGAGGTCATCGCCGCTGTGCAAGTCGCCATGATAGCAGGGCTGCCCTATACCGCGTTGCGAGATGCCATCTTTACCCACCCTACCATGGTGGAAGGGCTGACTCCTCTATTTTCAAAAGCTTTTTAAGGAGCAGCCCTTAAAACCTTTCTCATTGCCTACAAGTTAAGATAAAAGAGGAGAGGGCGCTGCCTCTCCCCTCCTCATGAAAAAGCAAGGACCCTTGTCAAAAAATATTGATGGTTCCTGTGTAGTTAGAGATGACCCACCCATAGCCGGAATCCCCGGCGCTCACTAAGGTGACACAATCGCTTGGATTTGTGCTCGTGATATACCCTCCAAATGAAGTTGTCACTTGCGAGGCAAGCCTCATGGTTTGCCCTGCGCCTGACTGGTCAATGCGCCACCCACCATTTCCCACACCACACACTTGGATGATGGTGCCAATGGGAGTGATAGAGGCATAAGGGAGTATGAGCATCACAGCTGATGTATGGTCGGCAATATATATCGCATTGGCCTCCATCTGTAGAGGTGTTCCATTGGTGACAATTGTGGTCGGAAGAATGTGATATTTTGAATCATAAGACATTGGTTATACGTTCCTTTTTTTATCATGTAATTTCTAGATTTTTTATGTTTTAAATGGGATTTTACAGCATTTATATATAGTATCTATAAAAAAATGGCTCTCTTAACCCTTTGAACACTCTATTATCCAATTGAAGGTATTTAATCAATAAAATAACGAATAAATATTTTTATCTTCCAAGTTTTATTTATTCTCATCGTTAAGAGGGATTTTAAAAAAGCGCTGCCCCTTCTCTCATCGATGCCGACACAAGCTGTTGCGCCTGTTAAACAGCGCCAAAGCGCTCTAAAATAGCTGCTCGCCAAGGCAAATGAGAGCTTAAAAAGCTTCTTTCTCAGCCTTAACAAAAAATGATTTACATTAAAAAGGCGCTCTCGCTAAGGTGCGAATTAGCGAGTCCCTCATGGCACACGGCGATGAAAGTTTTTGTGGAGGGGCCAGTTCTGTCAATCAAAAGCTTTAGCGCTCGTTTGACACCTAAAAAACTTGGATCGCCGTGTGCTAGTGCCCGACCACAGATGTTTTTACGTGTCAAACGAGCGTGAAAGCTCTTTAGAATCGATCGATTCTAGAGGCTTTGGCGCCGTTTAACATGCGCAACAACATCTGTGGTCGGGCACTAGGAAACCCTTCCATCCACTACTGTAGGTCACGTTCCTCTTTATGCAAGAAACAACCAGTCAGTTGCTCCAGGCAACCCATGCAGTCAGTCAAAGCATCAACTCTCAAGAAAAGCTCTTAGCTCTAAAGAGCGCCTTTGAAACCTTTTCTTTAGAGACCTCGCGCTTAGAAAACGCCTACTCCCATCTAAAGGATGAGTTTCGATCGGTCAATACTCAGCTACAAAATACCGTATCGACCCTAAACGAAAAAGTGCAAGAGCTCGACCTCACCTCGCGCTACTTGAACAGCATCTTAACCCACATGACGCAGGGCATTATCGTCATCGCTCCCTCTGGCATCGTCACCACCTATAACCCCGCGGCTGAAAAGATTTTGCAAGTTGCAGCGCCGAAAATTTTATTCCAATCCTTTTGGCAAGAGTTCGATGACCATCTCTTTGGATTCTCTCTCAAAGAGGCCTTGCAAGAGCCAAGAGCTGTCGCCACCTCCCTCATCCACTACCAAGGGCTGGTTTTAGAGGTCACTGTCAACTTCGTCGCCGGACCCCAAGAGAGCACTTCTTCTTTGCAAAATATCTTGCTGCTCATTAAAGATATGACTGAGATGCATCGCCTGCAGAAAATGGCCAGCTTAAACGACCGCATGAAAGAGCTAGGAGAGATGGCCGCCTCTGTCGCCCATGAGATTCGCAATCCCTTAGGCGGCATCAAAGGGTTTGCCGCCCTTTTAAAAAGAGACCTCTGCAACCAGCCGCACTTAAAGAAGATGGCTGAGTATATCGTCGATGGAGCCGATTCGCTCAATCGTTTGGTGACCAATGTCCTCAATTACTCAAGGCCGTTGCAAGTGCAGCTCGAGCTCAAGAATCTGACCGAGGAAATGAAAGTGGCTCTCGACATCATCCAATTAGATGCGCCGTTATCAGAAGGGGTCTCCTTTCATTTTGAAGCCTCTGCTGATGCTTTAATCCTACCTCTGGACGCCCATCTATTCCGCTCAGCTCTTTTAAATTTGCTCATCAATGCCGTTCAGTCGATGGATAAAAAAGGACAAGTCTTTGTGCGCATCGACCAGATAAAAGATGAAGTGGCCATTTCCATTCAAGATGAAGGCTGCGGCATCTCAGAAGAAAATTTGGAGAAGATCTTTTCCCCCTTCTTCACCACCAAAACGAAAGGCAACGGATTTGGCCTCCCCCAGGTGCATAAAATTATACAGGCCCACGGCGGAACAATTGAAGTCTCTTCTTTTGAAAGGAAGGGCACCTCTTTTACGATTAAACTCCCTTTAAAATACTAACAGGGCTTGGCAATGGCTGTCGAAAAAATACTCATTGTTGACGATGAACTTCTCATTCGCAATTTCTTAAAAGAGACGCTGACTAGAAAAGCTTACGATGTCATGACAGCAGAAAATGGCACCAAAGCATTGGCCATTCTCAAAGAGCAGTCCTTCGACCTGGTCATCACCGACATGAAAATGCCCGATATGACAGGGCTGGATATTTTGCGTAAGGTGAAAGAGCTCTACCCGAGCACCCTGGTCATCGTCATCACCGCCTTTGGCAGCATTGAAAATGCCGTCGAAGCCATGCGCATTGGCGCCTTCAACTACCTGATCAAGCCATTTTCACCTGACACCATTGAAGCGGTGATTGAAAAAGGAAATGAGCTCTCAGCCCTGGTTGCTGAAAATAACTACTTAAGAGCCGCTCAAAGCTCCCGCAGCATCGGCAAAGTGATCGCCGAAAGCCCCGCCATGCAAAAAATCATGCAAGACATCAAAAGAATTGCCAAAAGCTCAGCTAGCGTGTTCATCAACGGTGAATCAGGAACCGGCAAGGAAGTATTTGCCCACGCCATCCACTACCATTCCAACCGAGCTAGCAACCCCTTCATCCGCGTCAACTGCGCCGCTGTGCCCGATGCCCTAGTCGAATCGGAATTCTTTGGCCATGAAAAAGGAGCCTTCACTGGCGCTAATTTAAAGCGGCTCGGCCGCTTTGAGCTCGCCGACAAAGGGTCTTTGCTCCTAGATGAGGTGACCGAAATCCCCATCTCCCTTCAGCCTAAGCTTCTAAGAGCTATTCAAGAGCAGGAATTTGAACGAGTCGGCGGCTCCAAACTGGTCGAGGTGGACGTGCGCTTCATCGCGACTTCCAACCGCAATATGAAACAGGCCATCCAAGAGAAAATTTTCCGCGAAGACCTCTACTACCGCTTAAATGTCGTGCCCATCAATTTGCCCGCTTTGAGAGATCGCCGCGAAGATATCATCCCCCTCGCCGAATACTTCATCGAAAAGATGGGCTTGGAAAACCATAAGAAGAAAAAGAAGCTGTCCCCTCTTGCCGCCAAAAAAATGCTCGACTACCACTGGCCCGGCAACATCCGAGAGCTAGCCAATATCATCGAGCGAGCCATCGTCATGGATTATGCCGATATCATCGAGCCCGATCACCTCTACTTAGAAGAGGAAAAGCCCGCTGAAGACAGGCTTAGCCTAGCCGGCCTCACCTTGCAAGAGATGGAAAAAAAGCTCATCATCGAGACGCTCTCCCAACAAAATAACAACCGCACCAAGACGGCAGAAATGCTGGGCATCAGCATCCGCACGCTGCGCAATAAGCTCAGCGAATACGCCCTGATCAGCCCTGAAGAGTGCGCTTAATTTTTTCTAGGAGAGGGCCCGCCCTCTCCCAAACCCTCACCCGCCAAGGGGCCGGCCCTTTGGAAGCCCTTATTGCGTCCTTCTTCTCCTTCAAAGATCCTAGTCGTTTCTTTTAGCTCCAACGTAAGCTCTCCGATGGTTTCTTTTAGCTTTTGATTCTGTTTTCTTAGACATTCCTCTCAGCTATTTATTTACCTAGCTTCAAACGCTTTATGGCTGTTTTGGGCGTTGTTGCATAAGTAGCATTGTCTAGAAGAGGGCAAAAAAAACGGATGAAGCATCCGCCTTGAGCTTAAAGTCTTACCGTACTAGATTTAATTTGA
>JARBTN010000031.1 GCA_029240195.1 Chlamydiales bacterium | reverse complement strand
GATGTAAAGCTTGTGGAGATGATGTAAGACCTTTCTTAGGCAACCATCTGAGAACCAAGAAGCTCCCATTAGAATTTCAATTTAGTGGGGGCAGTTCACAGGACGCGCCCTTCAAAGAAGGGCCGGTTAGGGTAAAGCTCTAAAATCCAGTCGCTGATGGAAAGCATCTCTTCACGCTGTTCAATCATCAAAACGGAGTGCCCTTTTTGTACCAGCTTCTGCAAGGCAATGGCCAGCTTCCTTTGGTCATCTAAATGCAGCCCCCGGGTGGGCTCGTCGAGTAAGTAGAGGGTGCTTTGTAAGGAGGCATTGCTTAGATCGGCGACCAGTTTTAAGCGCTGGGCCTCACCGCCGCTTAGAGACGATCCCTTTTGCCCGAGAGCTAAGTAGCCGAGCCCTACCTCCTCCATCAGTTCCATGGTCTGCTTTAAAGGGGGGATGGCGCTAAAGATGTCCTTGGCTTTACTGAAGGTGAGGGCAAGCGTTTCTCCGATGCTTAAGCCTTTAAAGGTGACTTGCAGCGTCTCGGCATGAAAGCGCAGGCCGCGGCAAGCTTCGCAGGGGACAGAGACATCTGGCAACAGCTCGAGCTGCAGCTTCACCTCGCCGAGGCCGGAGCAGTGGTCGCAGCGCCCGCCCTTTTTATTGAGGCTAAAGCGCTCGGATCCATAGCCGCGCAGTTTAGCCAGGCGCGTCGAGGCGTAGAGCTCTCGAATTGGTGTCAAGATTCCTAAGTAGCTGGCCGGAATGGCGCGGTCATTGAGGCGCAAAGAGCGCTGGTCGATGGCAATGACGCGAGAGAGCGCTTTGGCATCGAAGGAGAGGGGGATTTTCGGCTCCTCTTGGCGCAGCATCTTGGTTAAATTGGACTCGATGATGTCAAAGGCCAGCTGCGTCTTGCCCGATCCTGAAACCCCTGTGATGGCAGCGATGCAGTGCAAGGGGATCTTTAGCTTTTCGAGCCTGAGATGGCGCTCTTGGAGGGGGGGGATGGTCAGGAAATGGCGCCCCTTTTTGTTGAGGGGTGAGGGCATCTTTTCTAAGCCTTTTAGCCAACGGCCTGTGATCGTATCAGCCTCTTTGAGCTCTTGAAAAGAGCCTTGAAAGATCACCTCTCCGCCCAAATGGCCAGCGCCCGGCCCCATCTCAATGACGTGATCGGCTAAGGAAATGATTTCTTTGGCATGCTCGACCAAGATGACAGTGTTCTTTAGCTCCTTTAGCCGCAAAATGAGCTCTTCAATGTAGGCCATATCTTTGGGGTGCAGCCCCTGGCTGGGCTCATCGAGGATATAGATGAGTCCGGAGAGCTCTTGTGAGAGGTTTTTGATGATATGGACCCGCTGGCACTCTCCCGTGCTCAGCGTGTGCATCTCTTGCGAGAGGGAAAGGGCGCCGAGGCCAAAGCGTTTTAAATTTAGAAGCTCTTTTTCAATGAAAGGGGTCAGCTCTTTCCAGTAGCGCTCCTTGGTGGGGGCTAGCTCAAGCTGCAGCCCTTGCAGGGTGTAGAGGGCCTGTTCGGCGCTCTGTTCCAAAAAGGCTGGCAGCGACCACGCCCCAAGGCGCACGTGGAGGGCCGTCGCTTTCAAGCGCTGCCCCTGGCAATCGGGGCAGACAGCCTGTTGGGCCCCATTTCCAAGCCCAGAGCCTTGGCAAGAGGGGCAGGCCCCCCTTTGGCGCAAGAGGAAATCGGCCGCTTGCAGGGGCGGGAATTTCAGCTTTGACTCAGGGCAGTAGTACACTTCGCTAAAGAAAGCAATCTCTTTGCTATCAGCATCTTCCACCTTTAAAATGCCCTGGCCAATGGATAGGGCATGCTCGACGCTTGCCAAAATGCGGTCAAAGAGCCCCTCTCGAATGGCTAAGCGGTCGACGACCACTTCGATGGGGGATTGACTTTTTGCATCTGTTGATGTGATGGCTTCTGGGTCGATGTCTCGGCCATCTATTTTAAGGCGGGTGTAGCCGCTTTGCAAAAGGGCGGGGATGTCCTCTTCTTTATTGACGGAGGGGACAAAAGCGCTCACTAAGAGGCGCTTTCCCATCTCTTTAGAGAGCCTATCGGCAATCTCTTCTTTTGCATAGCGCTCGAGCGGCTTTTTAGAAGAGGGGCTGTATTGAACGCCAACCTTGGCATAGAGTAGAGCTAGTAAGTCGAGCACTTCGAGGTGCGCGGCCACTGTCCAATTTTTGCGGGGGGCGACTTGTTGCTGTTTCAAACAAAGCGTTGGGGAAATCCCTATGATGTGGTCCACTTCCGGGTTCGGCCTTTGGTTAAACCAAGCGCGCGTCTTCAAAGAGAGCGATTCTAAATAACGCCTTTGCCCTTCAGCATAAATTGTGTCGTAGGCCAGGGTCGATTTCCCCGATCCTGAAACGCCGGTGATGGCAATGATCTGTTCTTTGGGCAGCTCTAAATTGAACCCTTTGAGATGGTGTTTATGGCAGTGGATGAGTTGAATGAGAGCGTGTTTTTGAGCGTTCATCGTTTCCTTTAAGCGTCAGCCTTGAATAAGCAAATGGGCCTGGCCCCAAGGTCTATAAAATCTATAACATCGATAAGATCTACAAGACCTATAAGATCGACAAGACCTGAAGCGCTTTGCTAGTGCCCGACCAACAGATGTTTTTACGCTCGTTTGACACGTAAAAACATCTGTGTTCGGGCACTAGGAGATCTTTTGCCATCGCTTTTTAAGAATTGCCGCTTGAGCATATGTTTATTGCAGAGCATTTTATGATTTCTCCTTGCCCCTTTTTTTGAAAGTAAAAAAGTTTAGCTCGTTTTTTTTTTGTAAATGGTTAAAAATATTCAATTTAATTTACCTCCTTTCTCTCTTTCAAATCGGAACGGTTTTAAAGGGCGATAGATGAGGCGACCCCGATGAAAAAGCCAAGCGGATCTATCAAGTGAGCATCTATGAGAGAGTTTATTGAATATTTAATTAAAAATTTAGTGGATCAGCCCGAGTTTGTCGATGTCCGTTGCCTAGAAGGGCAGAAAGGATATGTCGTCGAGGTGAAAGTGTCGGAAAAAGATATCGGCAAAGTGGTCGGAAAAAATGGCAACACCATCAAAGCGCTGCGCACCATTGCCGCCATGGTCGGATCGCGCATCGGCAAGCACATCCGCCTAGAGCTCATCGATTAAAGGAATATGATGACAGCTCAAAAGGCCGATCGGCCAAATTCCCCCCCAATCCCCGTGCTGGTTTTGGCCGGGCCGACAGGCGTGGGCAAGACAGCGCTCAGCTTAAAGCTTGCCAAAAAGCTCGGCGGCGAAGTGGTCTCTGCCGATGCCATGCAAGTCTACCGCGGGCTCGATATTGGAACGGCCAAAATCCCTCTCGCTGAAAGAGAGGGGATTCCTCACCATCTGATCGACATCCGCTCCATTCAAGAGGGGTACAATGCCGCAGAATTTGCCTTGGAGGCCAAGGCCTGCTGCCAAGACATCTACGCCCGCGGCGCCTATCCCATCGTGGCTGGCGGCTCAGGCTTTTATATTCAGACCCTGATCTATGGCCCGCCAAATGGCCCCCCCTCTGCCCCTGAAGTGCGGCAAGCTCTCGAAGCAGAGCTCGCCGCCTTGGGATCAGCCACCCTCTATGCCCGGTTGCGCGCCCAAGATCCCACATATGCGGCGACGCTCACTGAAAATGACCGACAAAAGATGGTGCGCGCCCTTGAAATCATCTCCCTCACCGGAAAACAAGTCAGCGCCTTTTCATGGAAAGAGCGAAAGCCCGACCCCAGCTTTCAATTCCACTGCTTTTTCCTCCATTTAGAGCGCCCTGTCCTCTACCAAAGGATCGACCAGCGCTGCCTGACCATGCGCGATATGGGGCTTGTCGAGGAGGTGAGGCAATTTAAAGAGCCTCTCGCCCTCAACCCATCGGCCAAGCAAGCCATCGGCTACCGGCAAACGTTGGAGTTTTTAGAGCGCGGCGAGTCGGACGAAGCGCGCTTTATCTCTGATTTTCAAACCGCTTCTCGCCGCTATGCCAAAAGGCAGATGACTTGGTTTCGCCAGCAACCTCTCTTCACCTGGCTTGATGCCAGCGATTTAGAGGCAACATCCGCAGCCATCTTAGGCCGCATTCAGCCCTCTTAAGGGAAGCGATCTTCTTCCCTTTTTCAAAATTATCGCTTCCCTTTTAAAAAATAAGGTTTTACTAGTACTATAAATCTTAAGATTTAAACCAAGGCTTAGGCGATGGGCAAGAGAATTTCTTTTGAAGAGGGACTGCAGTTATTTAGGGACGCTCCCTTGGTAGAGCTGCAGGCCATGGCACGGCAGGCGCGCAATGAGCGCCATCCCCCAAATCAGGTGACCTTTACGCTCAATACCAATCCAAATTACACCAATATCTGCGATGCCGACTGTTCTTTCTGCGCCTTTTATCGCCACAAGAGCGCTAAAGATGCCTATCAAAAGAGCCTCGAAGAGGTGATGGAGATGATGAGCTCTGCCGATCAGGCGGGAGTGCACACTGTCTTATTGCAAGGGGGAGTGCACAGCGCAATCACCATCGATTATCTAGAGAGCCTGGTCAAAGAGACCAAAGCGCGCTTTCCGAGAATTCACCCTCACTTCTTTAGCGCTGTTGAAATCTGGAATGCCGCTAAAGTGTCGCAAATTCCGGTGAAAGAGGCGTTAGAGCGCCTTTGGAATGCTGGGCAAAGAACATTGCCAGGCGGGGGCGCCGAGATCTTGTCGGAAGAGATTCGCGCCAAGATCTCTCCAAAGAAGATGGAGCCCAATGCCTGGATCGATCTGCACACTGAGGCCCACCGCATCGGCTTTAAGTCGACAGCGACGATGATGTACGGGCATGTGGAAGAGCCCATCGATATCTTAAATCACTTAGAGGCTTTGAGAGCGACGCAAGATGAGACGCAAGGGTTTTACGCCTTCATCCCCTGGAGCTATAAGCGCGATCGGACAGCCTTGCGCCGCACCGTCAAAAATTGGGCTGGGCGCCAGGCCTATTTTCGCATCTTGGCCTTTTCCAGAATTTATTTAGATAACTTCGCCCATATTGGCGCCTCTTGGTTTGGCGAGGGCAAAGAAATTGGCGTGCAATCTCTGCACTATGGCGCCGACGATTTTGGCGGCATCTTAGTGGAAGAAAATGTCTTTCGCGCGGCCAACTTCATCAATAAGACCGACCAAAATGCCGTCATGCAGATGATTCGGCAGGCTGGATTTGAACCTGCTTTGCGCAACGAGTACTACCAAATTGTCGAGCGCTTCGAAGGGGTGGAATCGGTGGCCGTTCCCCATTTGCAAAGGTCCAAAGAAGAAGACCAAACGCCTATTTTGGCCTTAGAAGCACGCCTTTAGGGCTAGTATAAATGCAGGGGTTTTTTCAACTGTCGAAGGGCCCCGATTCTCTTTTTTCTATCCGTAATAAAACAAGAGGGTTTTTCTGCCCTGATCTTTGCCCCTATTTGAGATAAAATCCAGCTGAGAGGAAGCAAGGTGCATTGATCCTAAATGCTTTATCCTTATCTAAGAGGCCTTTTATGGCGCGCTGTCTAAAAAATTGAGCTTGAAAAGGCTGAAGAAAGCTGGCTCGTTTAACTGCACTTTTTACTTGGAGCTGCCTGCGCGAAATGGTTCTTTTTGTTCACAGAGAAGAAAGTTCCCTTAAAGCAATCCTCAAGCTGTTTTAAGCCTTTTATTTGAAGGCTAGTTTCTTTTTTTTCTCTTAATTTCATCCCCTGATTTAAGGCTCGACTTGAATCTTTTAAGATGAGTCCATATAATGATTTGCAAATCATCACTTGCCCAGCCAAAATCAGGCTTTTTCACTGCACGCAAATAGGGAGATCTTTTGCCGCTGCTTCAACGACATGCAGCCCACTTAAAGAACCTCTCGCCTTGCGGGGCCAACAGCTACATCATAAAAAATAGATCAACAGGTGTTATTGAGAACATCGAGCAATTGGCGGAGTATCATATGCCAGACGACATGAAGGATTCTATGGAACATAAAGAGCCATCCGCTGCCCATTTAGAGGCCGTCGATAGGGAAGATCAAGGTGAAGAATCCCTCTTGCCTGCTATCGAGGAGACCCAAGAAGGGGTAGCATCAGATCAAGAAGACAAAGACCTTCATCATCAGCTAGAAGAGGTAGAAGAGGCAAATGAGGCAAATGAGGCAAATGAGGCAAATCAAGCCCATTCGTTCTCCTCTTCCATGGCCGGATTTTTAGAGGAACTTGAGCAGCTTCCCGATACAGAAAGCAAGCTGGAAAAGACGATCCACCTGATGGAGACAGCTTTAGCTCAAAGCGGCACCCCTTATTTTAAATTATTCTGGGAAGCGCGCAAGGTGTGCTTAGACCTGTTTAAAAAAGGGATCAGCCCGGCTCTGCGCGTCACTTATTGGTCCCGCTACACCGAACTTTCCAAAGAAGCAAAACGCTTAAAAGAAATTTTAGATGAACAAAGCGCTTTTGCTGTCGAACAGATCGATAAAGCCATTCAAGGCTTAGAAGAGGAGCTTTCCCTCTTTGAAGAGCAAATCGCCAAGATGGCAGATATTGTCTTCCCAGCCGAGACGCAAGTCCTAAGAAGCCACTTTTCCATCTATAATGCGCTGCAAAAAGAGTTGAACTTACTCAACACATTCGCTTCCAGGATCAATGCCCTGAGAAAAGAGTTGATTAAAACGGATATGCGCATTCGCTTTAAGAATAAGTTCTTTCAGCGCCTCTCTTCTGCCGGCGATCAAATCTTTCCCCGCCGCAAAGACCTCATCCGCCAAGTGAGCGAGCAATTTTTAAAAGATGTCGACCAATTCATTGAAAAGCATTTCCAAATCGATTCCTCGACAGAAGAGCTCTTTTCTATGCGCGAAGAGATCAAAGCGTTGCAGGGCATTGCCAAAGTGCTCACTTTAAATACCTTTAGCTTCACTGAAACCCGCTCCAAGCTTAGCCAATGCTGGGATCAAATCAAGACCATGGATCGGGAGAGGAAAAAGCAACGCCAGAAATTGCGTGTGGCCTATAAAGAGAATTTAGAAGACCTGCAGCAGAAAGTATCTGACTTTGTCACAGCCTTTGAGCAGGGAGAGTACTCTCTAGAAGCTGCCAGCGAGCACCTCAGCTCGATCTCTAAAGAAGCGCGGGAGAGGGATCTCGGCCGCGATGAAGTGCGCTCTTTCAAGCAGCAGATGGCAGAGGCAAAGCAGAAAATCACCGATAAGCAAAAGCTACAAGACCTAGAAAAGCAGCAAAGAGAAAATGCCGCTGAACTGCGTGCCAAAGAAAAAGTCAATCACGTGAAAGAACGGATTGAATTTTTGAAAGGCGCTGCCGGGACGATGCCGATCGAAGAGCTCGTGCAAGAGCGCGAGACATTGCTCAAAGAGATCTCTTCTTTGCCAGTCAACCGCCTGCAGCAGCAAGAGTTCGAGCGTCAGCTGCGCTTTATCCTAGACTTGATTGCCGAGAAAAAGAAAAAGGCCATTTTGGAGCTTTCCGCCGACGAGCGCAAATCGTTCGATCAACTGAGCGACCTTTTAGCGCTGTTAGAAGAGCGGAAAAAGCGCCGCTTAGAGATCCGCCAGCAGCTGGAAGTGTATCGCAAGAGCGCCGGCTCTTCTGGTCTCGATTTTGAGCAGGCGATGCGTTATACGCAAGCTATCGCCAGCGAAAAAGAGCAGCTAGAATTGGTCAACGCCGATATTCGAGAAGTAGAACAGCGCATTCAAGAGTTGAAGAGCACGATTGCTGAAGTGTAATCGACCTCTCAGGTCCCGTTAAAAAAAACCTTTTTTAACGGGACTTTTTTTTAAGCCCTCTTATCAAGGCCTTCAGTGCCGGAAAAACGCTATGCCCATTTTAGCGGGTTTGATCTCGATCACACCCTAGTCGGAGCCAACAGCAGCGCCCGTTTTGGCTTATTTCTCTTTCAGAGGGGGCTCATCCCTCTCAAACGGATGCTTTACTTAGTCTACTGCTATTCGCACCATCGCTTTCTTAAAGGGTCTTTAGAAGAGCTGCACCGCTCTATCTTCGATGCCTTCTTTAGAGGGCTGCCCTTAAAAGAGATCGAAGAGCAAGTGCCCCATTTTCTTGACTCCTTCCTTCCCAAAAAATGCTACCGCCCGCTATACCAACGGCTGCTTCAAGCTCAAGAGCGGCAAGACTTTGTCTGCCTGATGTCCAGCTCCCCTGATTTTTTAATTGCCCCCATTGCCGCCCACTATGGCTTTGATGGGTGGCTTGCAACAGAATACTTGACCGATGAAAAAGGGCGTTTTGCCAAAATCGGCCGCCTCGTCGATGGCGAGGAAAAGGCTTTGTTTTTGCGCCAGATGGCCTTAAAGCTCCACCTCTCTAAAGAGGACACGACAGCTTATTCCGATAGCGTCTTAGACTTGCCCTTCCTTTTGGCAGCGGGACGCGCGGTCGGCGTTCGCCCAAGCAAGTCGCTCTTACAGATATGCCGCAAGCGGGCTTGGGAAATTCTCTGAGTTTGTAGCAGCCGCTGACAGGGCGTTCGAGGCTCTTGGCATAAAAGAATCTTTTTGAAAGGGGCGCGGCTAGTTGCCTGCCCCAATAGAAAGAATGACGTTTCTTTATTTACCCCCAAGCTCTTCAAAATCCTTAAATTCTTGGAGAGCTGCTTGGCAGGTTTTTAACAGGTCTTCTGGACTGGGGTCTACGTTAAGATGGAATGTCTCGAGCTTTTTCAGCAACGTCACTGCAAACTCCTCACTGTCATCTCCAGTTAAGGCAGCGTTGATGTCGCTCATCTTCACGTCCCAATCTCTGGGGAAGACGTGCTTGGCTCGATAAGTCTGAACTCCACGCCCAGCTTCAAGGCCGAGGCCTATAAGTCCAAGGACTAGGGCTATTGGAGTGAAGAAGGGGAAGACAATGCTGACGCCTACGAAAACAAAACCGGCAATGATCGTATTTTTTCCATGTTTATGCAGCCAATCTGCTGAAGCTTGACGATTATTAGCTTTAGCATGTGTAATGTCATCGATGATGTGTTTAATTTTCTGATTTGCTCTCTGTGTCTGAGGGGTCTCAGCTATTAAAGAGATATTTGATGTCGGCATCTCTGCTTCTGTTTCCCGTTCTGATGCCTCTAGCTGCGATTCAAGCGTTTGGTAGGTTGGATTGTACTGTGCTTGGATATAGCCGTCTCCGTCTTTATAGACGGTATGGGGATTTGAAGGGTCTACTTCTTCTAAACTTGCGTAACGATTTATTTTTGACTGATAGGAAGTGGAAGCAAGTCCTTGGGATGCCGGCTGTAAAAAAGATGGAGAGGCTGCAGCAGATGGGTTTTGGAGCGTTGAAGCAACGATATTTCCTATAGCTGGCTGTGTTGGCCCTGCTTTTGGCGCCGCTTGGCTTGGCACAGTAGGTGGATTTGAACCACTATTAATATTATTATTTATTGGGCTGCTCATATATAACCTCCTGTTTGTCTATATTCTTTAGTATAATAACTTAAAAATATTATTTACAACAGAATGTTTAATTTTTATTGTTTTATTTATTAGTAATTTAAAGCGAACGGTTCTTTGTTTTGTTTTAATTGCGCTTTATAGTCTATGAGCTTAAAGCGCAAAAAAATATCTAAAAGAATTGTCCTCTCTTAAAAATTTAGAGAGGATCAATCCTTAGTTTGGGGGAGATGCCGGTCTCGGCGGGGAGGGTTAAGGTGCTTTTCCCTTTTTATTTAAGAGGGGCGGCCGCCTTTGACTTCAGCTTTAATGGCAGCTGTGCCCGTCTTTTGCACCTCACATTCAATTTCAAAGGTGATGTTTTCATTGGGCGGAAGCTCGTCTTGGGGGTCTAAAAAGACTTTTTGCTCTTCAATCCGTCCCTTGACTTCATTTAAAATGCGCAGCGGCTTGAGCTCATCCGAGCAAGAGAGCTGGATGGCAATATGTTCCAGCGCCTTTTGCCGCTCATTTTTTAGCTGCACTTGATAAATGACATGTTGGCCAATAGAAAGGGGGCCTTGCCCATCGATCCGTTCGATCAATAGCACGGCATCTTTTAGCCAAAGTGTCTCTATCGATGCTTGCAACGGCTCGCCATCGATTGGGGAGACGCTGAGCTGGTAGCTTTGAGGCCCGTCCTTAATTTGAGTGAGGGCAAAGGCAATGGTGCGCTCTTGACCCGCCTCTAAGTCGAGCTCCCACTTGATAGAGCGGCCTTCCAGGCGCCCTTCAGGCAATTCAATCACTTGTGCATCCTCAGAAAGGGGGAGGAGGGCCAATAGCCCTTTTAGATCTGTATCGCCTGTATTTTTTAAGAGGATGGCATACGTGCCCTTTTTGCCGATAAACTGCCGCTCTATGCCGCTCATCTCCAATTTCAGCGTGCGCTCTTGCACGTTCAAAGGGAGCACTTTCGTGGCTAGAAGGGCATCTCCTTGCCTTAAAGAGATGAGGCTGTCTGTTTTCCCCCGCGCTAGGCCTTTGACAGGAACTAAAATCTCTTGTGTTTCGTTTCCGCTTAAAGTTGGCAAGGATAGCTCTAGCTTCTGCTGCCCGCTGCGGTGCAAGAGCTTTTGCCCTAAATCGATAGAGAGGGTCAGATCAGTCAAGTCCGCGCTTCGGCAGTTGGTCAGCTCAATCTTGGAGACGCTCTCTTCTCCTAAGAAACAAGCGGCCGCTGGCTCGACGACCATCTGCACGAGAGGTTTTTTCGCCCGCTTGGCCGAAGCTTTAAAAGAGGTGCTCATATGCGCCTCTTTCAAGGGCATGAGCTTCAAAATGACCTTGACGCGCTCCCCTTTTTTCAAGGAAGTGAATAGCCATTGCAACTGTCCCATTTCCGACAGCGGTTTTGGCGCTGCCTCTTTAAGCTTTAAGCCTGTTGGAAGCACCCCTGTCAAGATGATGTCTTGCAAGTCTTCTAAAGCCTCGACTTCGACCTCGATTTGATAGGCTCCTCCTAAAAGGACCGTCTTTGGCGCCCTTTCGGTGAGGCATAGCCACTCAGAAGTGGCCTGTCTTTCTTGCTGGGATAATTTTTTTTGTTCGATTGACTGAGGCAAGCGGTTTGGCCGGCACCCTGTCGAAAGGCTCATTAAAGCAATCTGAGCGGCCAAAATACCTGAGAATAGTCTCTTCATTGCGTCTCCCTAGAAGTTGTCATCATCTTCCTGCGCTAAAAATTAGGCGTGCTAAAATGGAAAGAATAAAAATAAAGATTCTTTGAAATGGTTGCAAGCTCTTCTCATCAAAGCTCCCTTTTTAAAAAGCTAAATAGCAGCGCGCATAAAGAAAAGAGAATTAAGGGAGCATCGCCAAAGTGGCGGTAGGGGGTGTTTACTGTCTCTAGAGGAAGCGTTACAAATAGGCGATCGGCTTGCAAAGGCTGATCATCCAAGGCTTTGACGGTTTGTCCAAAAGGATCTACAGCAGCGGTGATGCCGGTATTGGTTGCCCGCACTAAAGAAATGCCATTTTCAATGGCACGCATGCGCCCGAGATGGAAATGCTGAAGGGGGAGGGAGGAGTTGGGATACCAACCGTCGTTGGTCAAATTGACTAGCAAGTTGCAGCCTTTTTTGGCCTTTTTCCAAACCAAAAAGCTAAATCCCTCCTCATAGCAGATGGAGGTGCTGGCTCGGATTAAGCCCGCTTCAAAGGCTCCGTCTTTGCTGCCCGAGGTGAATGAGTCGCTGATGCCATAGCTAGCTGCAAGGCCTTTTAAAAAGGAAAAGGGGATGTATTCTCCCATGGGGACGAGCACTTGTTTGTGGTAGCTCTCGCGCCTTTCTAAAGAGTTATCAAATGGCTTGAAGAGCAGGGCTGCGCTGTAATACGATTTTTTGCCGTGCGCGCCCACTGGATCGACGCACTCTTCGAGCCCGACGATTAAAAAAGAGTTTAAGCTGTTGGCTAGAGTTTGAGCGAGAAAAGCATGGCTGACAAAGTGCACGAGCTCGCCATCGAGCAGGTATTGAACGGCAAAAGGCTCTTCTAAAGGGGGGTAGAGGGAGGGGTCGATGGCATGCCCTTTGAAAATCTTTTCTTCGGCCGCTTTTAGGGGAAAAAGGGGTTTATATGCTTGAAAGAGGACGGCATTTTCTGGGATGACAGTTAAATCGACTTTTTCTTTGGGTTTACTTTTGGCAATCTTAAAGATCTCTTCCCACTCGTAGAGGGCAAAGGAGATCACCTCGGCCATGGAGTTCCAGGTCTTTTCCTCCTCGATAGGAAAAGCGGTCTGAATCAATAAGACCTTTGATTGCGCGCTCCTCTTTTGCTGCCAGTTTGCCTGCTGCACATGATAGATCAACGCTCCTGCCAGATATGGGGCGATGATGAGGAGCGCCATGCGGGCCAAACGGCGTCCTTTTAACCCGTCTTTAGACTGCCAAATCAAGGCCAGGGCACTATTTATTGCAATCACCACAAAAGAGAGGAAGTAGATGCCGCCCAAGGAAGCTAGCTGGGCGCTATAGCAAAACTCGGCCAAAGCGATGCCGACCGGATTGAAGGGAAAGCCTGAGAGGAAGAATAAGCGCAGCCACTCTTGCAGCGTCCAAAAGCTAGCCAATGATAGGGCGCTCAAGCCGATGGCTTTCTTTCCTTGCCTTTTAAAAAAGGCTACGGAGAGCAAGCCCCATTGAACGCCCATTAAAAAGGCCAGGGCGATCATCACCAGATAGATATAAAGGTACGGATGAGAGGCCATCCATCTGAGCTGCAAAAGTTGGATGGTTGTGAACCAAACAGTCCCCATCCAAAATGCTTCCTTGGGCCGTTTCAGGTAGGATAAAAAGCAGAAAAATAGAGCTGGGCCAATGGCCGCAGCGAGGGGGGAGGCCAGAGCTGATGTCGCCGGCTGGCCAATGGCCATCAAGATCAGGGAGGTAAAAAAGAGAAAATGGGGAAGCAAGGGGCACTCCATCATTAATTTTAGTTAAATGCAGCAAATTCAGTTCGCAAAAAAACGAGCAGTAAAAAGGAAAAAGCTGTTAAATAGGACCCGAAATTTGTCTATCCAGCGACTCCCATGCTCTGCCGTAACAGAAGTGGGAGGATAAATTAGAAATTAATGGGCTGTATTATACAAGGACTTTTTTTAAGGAATTTTGGTTCTTGAAATAATCGCCTATCAATCACATCTTTTCCTCCAGAGAGATATTTGTTAGATTTATATTGTAAACTTATTCTTTGTTATCTATGTCTTTGATGTAATACGCTAAAAATAAACTTTTTCAGATGCCCTCTCTTTGAGGCCTAAAAATAAGGTCATTCAGAGTATTCCTTGCCCAAAATGCTTTTTAAAGGTAGATCTCAAAAAAGGGCCCGTTCAAAAGAGCGGCAAATTTTGGGCTGGAAATCCCCAGCGCATCTGGCCATGTATTGATGCATCTCCCGCTTGACTTAGGGTGGGATTGAGGGCGTTACAGATGAATTGAACCCAAGCTAAAAGCTAAATATTTGAGTTTTTCATGATGAATCAATTTCCTAAAACTTTGCCAGGTTTCTTTTGGTACTTCATTAAACAAGAGTGGAAGGCGCTATTATTAGCGCAAGTGCTCTACTTTGGTTGGACGATCGACCAAACTCTATGGCCTGTCGTTCAGATGACCCTCATCGATGCCATCAGCAACTTCAGCGGCGACCGCTCTCATGCTTTTTCTCTCTTGGCAACGCCGCTGACCTACGGCGCCAGCCTCTGGCTGCTTGTCGAGACTTGCTTTCGCCTCTCTGGAATTACCATGGCCTGGCTTTTGCCCCGGCTAGAAGCTTCCATCCGCATGAAGATGTTCGATTATGTGCAATACCATTCCTATTCCTATTTTGGCAGCCACATGGCTGGGAGTTTATCGAATAAAATTTCTGATATGCCAAAGGCATTTACCGATGTATTGTTGAAGATCATGGCCCTCTTTTTGCCTTTCACCGCTGCTTTTCTATTTGCCGCCCTTTTATTTGCCAAAGTTCATTTTCAGTTTGCCCTCATCCTCTTGTCATGGGTCTTTGTGCACATGGCCATTTGTATCTTCAACGCAAAAAAATGCATCCGCGCCTCGGATATTCACGGAGAGAGCTTGAGCGCCCTATCTGGCAAAGTTGTCGACAGCTTATCCAATAGCCAGAACGTGCGCCTCTTTGCTAGCCATGCCCAAGAGCTAGCCTATCTGACCCTCGCGCAAAATGAAGAGCAAACTAAAAATTGGCAGCAGCTCTGGCTGGTGGAAAAAGTGAAGCTTGCTTTAGGCGTTGCCTGTTTTTTAGGCGCCGGTGTCTCCATGATGTATTGGGTGATTCACCAATGGCAGCATAATGCTCTGACGACTGGTGAGGTGATCTTCATCATCACCACCACATGGAATATCACTATGATGGCGTGGATTGCCGGCTTAGAGCTGCCCCAGCTCTTTAAGCAGCTCGGCGTCTGCGAGCAGGCCTTTGCCATCGTCCGCGATGATCACGAGATTCAAGATGCCCCTCTCAGCTCAGATTTGGTGGTCAAGACAGGGGAAATCGCCTTTGAAAAGGTCACCTTCTCCCATCGGCCGGGCAGCACCCTCTTCCAAGATAAGTCGCTGTTGATCAAAGGGGGGGAGAAGATCGGCTTAGTCGGTTTTACAGGAGCTGGCAAATCGACCTTTGTCCATTTGATCTTGCGCTACTTTGAGCTCAATGGCGGCAGCATCTCAATCGATGGGCAGAATATTGCCACCGTCACGCAGAGTTCTTTGAGACAAGCCATCTCCGTCATCCCGCAAGAGCCGATGCTCTTTCACCGCACCGTCATAGAAAATATTCGCTATGGCAAACCAGATGCCACTTTAGAAGAGGTCATCGCCGCCGCTAAAAGAGCGCAGTGCCACGAGTTCATTGAAAAGATGGAATTTGGCTATGACACCCTCGTCGGCGAGCGGGGAATTAAGCTCTCTGGCGGCCAGCGGCAGCGCATCGCCATTGCCCGCGCCGTGCTGAAAAATGCCCCTATCCTCATCTTGGATGAGGCCACGTCGGCTCTCGATTCGGTCACAGAAAAGAAGATTCAGGATACGATTCGCGAGCTGATGGCCGATAAGACGACCATCATCATCGCCCATCGCCTATCCACACTGGCAGAGGTCGACCGCATCCTGGTCTTTAAAGATGGGACGATCATCGAAGAGGGATCGCATCAGGCGCTTCTTGACAAGCAGGGGCATTACAACCGCCTTTGGCAGATGCAGACCGGCGGGCAAATTCCCGACTCTTTAGCAGGCCATCTCTAAACTTTTTTGAGAAAGGGGGCTCTCAACGCCCTTGCCCAGATACTCTGGTAGCTAAAGGGAAAGCCCTTTGAAAAGTTCATCCTTATAAGGCAAAGCAAATTCCACCCGCTGAGGCGCAAAGAATTTGATTTGCCTTTTCTTATTGCAAGTCGTCAATTTTATCGATTCTGATCAAAATAAAAGGGACGGGCGGCTAAAAAGCCGCCCTTTATTTTAACTTCAAAGCTTCATTTACAGGTTAGATTGGAGAGTGGGGATTTTGGGAGCCGCAGATTTTATCTTGGGAGGAGAGGGGTTATGAAGCGAGTCCCTAAAGCGCTCGAAGTTATCGAGTGCCAGCTGCAGCTCTTTTTTTCCATGTTTATGAGAGGCCTTTTCTTGAATTTGGCTTTGAAAGGCTTGAATGATGCGCTTTTGATTGGTATTGAGTTGGATGCCATCAGCGCTTTGTTTTGCTGGGTAGGCGATGAGCCGCCCGCTAGGGTCGACGCCTAATTGGTGCTCTTTAAAGAAATGTTTGGAGTATTTACTGTGGAATAAATCTAGTTTGATGTTTACTTTCATACTTCCACCTTTTTAATAATGTTGATGTGTGTGTAATTTATATTATAATTTATAACTTAATTTATTGTTAATTATTTTTTAATTAACAGAGAGCGCAATCGCGCCACAGGGCGCTGCTCTCTAATTTCTTGATGTTTAATTGTTTTACCCCTATACTCACCCACAATTTATTACTTTTAGCCCTTCCAAGAGATTTTGTCGATGAAACAGCCTTTCCGTCTATATCATTTAATTCAGTTACTAGAAGCGTATGATCGAGCTAAGATGCCTCTCGACCAGTTTCTCTCGCAATATTTCCGCAAGGAAAAAGCGGTCGGTTCAAAAGACCGCAAAGAAATTGCCGAGACCACATATGCTTTGATGCGTTGGAAAGATTTATTGGACGCCTTTGTGGAAGGCCCTGTAACTTGGGAAAAGCGCTATGGCGTTTGGACCCGCAAGTTGATGGATGACCAAGCTAAAGTCAGCCTATTGCCCTTGCACACGCAGGTGAGCTTTCCAGAGCCGCTCTACAATCTTTTTGTCGACACCTACGGCCAAGAAAAGGCTTTTCAACTTTGCTTAGATAGCAACCAGCCTGCGCCGATCACCATCCGCATCAACGCTTTAAAGGCCACGCGCGATGAATGGGTGGAAAAATGGGCGGAGCCGGGCAGCTTCAAGCTGTGTGACAAGAGCCCCTATGGGGTGCGGTTCATCAACCGGGAAAATTTTTTCTGCCGCGAGGATTTTAGGCAGGGATTTTTTGAAGTGCAAGATGAGGCCAGCCAGCTCGTCGCCTCTCTCGTGGAGGCCAAGCCCGGGCAACAGGTGATCGATTACTGCGCCGGATCGGGCGGCAAAACCCTCGCCTATGCTCCTGCCATGCAGGGAAAAGGGCAAATTTACCTGCACGACATCCGCCCCCATGTGCTCTTAGAAGCTAAAAAGCGGCTTAAGAGGGCTGGTATTGAGAATGCCCAGATTTCAAATCCAGATTGTGACAAGCTCAAGCGCTTAAAAAAGCGGATGGATTGGGTGTTGGTCGATGCGCCTTGCAGCGGCACAGGAACTTTGCGCCGCAATCCCGATATGAAATGGCGCATCGACAAAGATGCCATCGAGCGCTTGATCGGCCAACAGCGCATCATCTTTGAAAAAGCGCTCAGCTTTTTAAAAGACGATGGCGTCATCGTCTATGCCACTTGCAGCATTTTATCTGAAGAAAATGAGCGGCAGCTGGAGCACTTTTTAAAGACATATGGCCTTAAACTGCGCCAAGACCCTTTTAAAAGCTTGCCTGAAAGAGGCGGCATGGATGGCTTTTTTGCCGCTCAGCTGACCCGTTAATTTTTTTGTCCGTACCATCTTTTCGAGGACTTTCACGATGTTAAAAACACTGGCCTTACTCTTAAGTCTATTTCTTCCCCTTGCCGCTTCAGCCCAGGCTTCGGAGACGGCGTCGATTGAGATTCATAACCGCGTGCTGGCGCGGATCAACGGCAAAGTCATCTCCGTCTTGGATGTGATGAAAAACTTAGAAATTGTCTTCTTTGAGCAGTACCCGCAGCACCAGCACTCGCAAGAGGCGCGCTATGAGTTTTTTCGGCAGCATTGGCGGCAGTGTTTAAACGAAATCATCAGCCGGGAATTGGTTTTAGCCGATGCTGAGTCGTTGAAAGTTCAGGTGACAAGCGGGGATGTGCGGCAAGATTTGCAAGCGCGCTTTGGTCCAAATGTCATGGCCAATATTGAGAAGATGCAGCTGACTTATGAAGACGTGTTCGAATATGTCAAGACAGATATCACGTTGAGACAGGTCATGGGCGGGCGCGTCAACTCGCAGGTGATGCAGAGCGTCACCCCTAAAGATGTGCGCGACTATTATCAAAGCTATCTCGAGAATTTGGGGCGCAAAAAACAGTGGGTCTACCAAGTGGTGACAATTCGCTCGCCCAATATGCAGCAGTCTGAAAAGGTGGCGCAACTCGCTCATCGCCTGCTCACTGAAGAGCACATTCCTTTGGACCGTTTAAAAGAGACGCTGGCCCGTGAAAAGGCCAATGCTCGGGTGAGCATTAGCCAGACGCTCCGGCAAGATGAGGGCATGCTCTCTTCGGCCTACAAACAAGCGCTTCAGCCCCTTTCAGAGAAGAGCTACAGCGCCCCTCTCCTAATCAAAGGGCGGTCGGATACACAGCCGGTCTACCGCATCTTTTATTTAGATGCCTATTTTAAAGAGCAGGAGCTCTCCTTTGAAGATATGGAGCCCAGCCTCAGGCAGGAGCTGACCAGCCAAAAGATAGCCGAAAAGACGGCCGAGTATCTCGAGCGCTTGAAGCAGCAATTCGACTTTGAAGATTTAAGCCAGGCAAAAGATCTTCCCCAGCAATTTGAGCCCTTTCAGCTAAATTCAATCTAGGACGCCCGCATGCCCCTCTATCAACCAAAAGAATTGCTCGCCTTTTTAACGTCTTTGGGTGTTCGCCCTAAAAAGGGATTGTCTCAGAATTTCTTAGTCGACGGCAATGTCTTAAAGAATGTGCTGAAAGAGGCGGCCGTCTCGCAAGACGACCTGATCTTAGAGATCGGGCCCGGGCCCGGCGCTTTGACCGAGCAGCTGTTGGCGGCTGGCGCTTCTGTGATTGCTGTGGAAAAAGATCGAGTCTATGCCAAAGAGCTTAGGCGTTTAGAGCCCGATGAATCGCGCCTGACCATTTATGAGGCCGATGCGCTCAAAGTGGATTTTAAGGAATTGATTGAGCGGCACCCGAAAAAGAGGCCAGTCAAGGTCATCGCTAACTTGCCCTACCACATCACGACGCCCATTGTCGAGCAGCTCGTGCTGCAGCGGGAATGTTTTCTAGGTCTTTGGGTGATGGTGCAAGAGGAAGTGGCCCGTCGCTTTGCCGCAAGCCATGGAAATAAAGACTATAGCTCTTGGACGATTTTTCTCAATCTCTATACCCAAGTGCGCTATTGCTTTTTAGTGCGGCGCCAATGCTTTTACCCCGCGCCAAAAGTGGATTCGGCGATTGTCGAGCTGCTATTTAAAAAAGAGGTGATGGATTATCCAGAAGGGCTTCTCTCTTTAATCCGCCTAAGCTTCCAGCAAAGGCGCAAGATGCTCCTCTCTTCTTTATCTAAATCTTATGATAAAGAGCGTTTGAGAAAAGCTTTAGCTGAGATGGGTTTTGATGAAAAAGCGCGGCCAGAAGAACTGAGCTGGCAGCGTTTCATTGAGCTCTTCGAGCGCTATGAAAAACTTGGAGAATCGCTCTCTACCATCTAGAGCGATTCTCAAAGTAAATTTTTAACCGGAGAGTTGAAGACCGTCGATGATGTCTTCATTTTCCTGAATTTCTGTTAAGAATTTTTCTAAGACGCGGAGAACAATCCGCGAATTATTATAAATTCCTGTCGTCGAAAATGCTAATTCCAGCGTGGGCTTGGTATTCTGATTCTTGGCGACCAAAACGTAAGTTGTCGGGATGTGGTTGATATTTTCAGGAACGATCCAGACAACAAATTGCTCATTATATAGAGTAATTTTAGCTGGCGATTCGATTACATGAAAGTATCTCGTCAAATCGGCTGTCACGGCTTCACCCTCGTTAGAGGGGAGAAAACCAAAGCGTTGTAAAAGTTCGACATCGACGGGAATCACACCATCGGGAACCCATTGTGCTAAATTTTTGGAATACTGCTGAAAGGCATCTTCTAGCAGTGTCGTATCTTCCATGAGCGACCTCCTAGCGTCTAACCCTCCCCCTTGGATGTAGTCTATCTGCTTTTTGGTGTGGAGTCAATAAAAAAGTTAACATGTGTCAAATTTCCTATTTTCTTTTGATTGCGTCCTATCTTTTTCCGGCTATAATAGTGGGATTTTGTGGAGGTCGCAGATGAAAAGAAGGGCTTATTCTCTCAAGTGCCTAAGCATCATCTATCTAATCTTTAGCCATGCTCAATGTTTTTCTCTCTCTTTTGATGTCAAAGCAGAGTCAGCTCTCTTGGTGGATGCGGAGACGGGCGCTGTGCTCTATGAAAAAAATAGCGAAAAAGAGATGTATCCGGCAAGCGTGACGAAGATGGCAACAGCTCTTTATGCCTTTTCCTTAAAAGGCGATTCTTTGCCAGATCTGGTGCGAGCAGACCGCGAATCGGTCGCCTCTATCTCCTCGGAGAGAAAGGTGCGCCACCACTACCAATGCCCCGCCTATTGGATTGAGGTGGGGTCGTCTCATGTGGGCATCAAAGAGGGGGAGGAGCTTTCTTTAAAAGATTTGTTCTATGCCATGCTGCTTCCCTCTGGCAACGATGCCTCGAATGTGATCGCTCAATATGGCGGCGCGGGGTCAATTCCTCGCTTCATGGAGGGGATGAATGTCTATTTAAAGAGCATCGGCTGTCGAGCTACCCACTTTAAAAATCCCCACGGGCTTCACCATCCCGACCACCGCACGACGGCCGAGGACTTAAGCATCATTGCCAGGCGCCTTTTAAAAGAGCCTTTTCTTGCCGAAGTGGTCAAGACGCCCCGCTACCAAAGGCCTCAGACCAATAAGCAGCCGGAAGCCCCCCTCTTACAGACCAACCGCCTCCTTCTAAAAGGGCCTTTTCACTACCCTGAAGCCATTGGCATCAAAACCGGCTACACCTCGGCCGCTGGCTACAACCTCGTTGCTGCCGCGAAGAAAGGGGACCGCACCCTGATAGCTGTCCTTTTAAAATGCAGCCAGCGCAGCGATACCTTTTTAGATGCCAAGCGCCTTTTTCAAGAGGCTTTCTTAGAGCCCCTCCTCCGCCAGCAAGTCATCGCCAAAGGACGCCTCTTTGAGCGCTCCACCAAAGAGCTGAAGATTCAGGCCGAGCCGAAAGACCCTCTCTACTATGACTATTACCCCTCTGCAAAAGAGCCCTTGACCTACCAAGTGTCCTGGCATAGCAAAAACTTGCCCATCTTCATCGGAGAGGAGGTCGGCACGTTGGAACTTCTCACCGAAAAAGGGCGCCTCATCGCAAAGACGCCTCTCCTCTCCACTGTCGAGGTCAAAGAGCGCTCCTTTCTTTTCATCTATCTCTTGGCAGCCTGCCTTTTAGGATCGGGCATCGCCCTCTATCTTAAAAAGCGCTAAGCTTTTGCCAAAGGCGACCTGCGACTTGGCAATCACTTGAGCCGAACTTGGCCAAGTGATTGCCAAGTTCGGCTTAAAGTTCGGCTTAAAGTTCGGCTTAAAGTTCGGCTTAAGTCAAGCGTTATGTAGGTGGCAAGTCAAGCTTTAAAAATTTCATTGTCTCTTCAATGAATTCCAAGTCATCAGCTAAATGAGCGGTGTGAATGAGGGCATTGCCTTTATCGAGGTTTTTTAGCATCTCTAAAACTTTATTTTGCAGATCCTTGAAAGAATCCATTTGCGCTTTGTTTTTAAGCTGTAATTGCTCGTCGAAAAGCGGTTCTAGTTCCTCTAAACCTCTTTGACAATCTTTAAGCGCCTTTTGGTAATGTTCTATTTGCTGTTCACTCAGTTCTCGGTAGCCTAAATTATTCAGCGTGCTTTTAATGCTAGAGAAAGCAAAAAAATGGATGAGCTTTTTAAACCAGCTTTTTGGAGGCTCTTGTTTAATATGTCTCAGGCATCGATTACTGAGCTGAGCAAAACAATCTCCAATCTCTGTTTTCTTCTCTTTTGTGATCGATCCCGACTGGCAAAATTCATCGATTAAGTGGGCAATGGCTCGCATCGAAGCGCGCTCTTCTTTATTTGTCGTGGTCGATAGCGTTTTGCCATCTTTTTCAATCTTAATCCATTTAGATCCGGGATTTTCTAAAGCGGCCTTTGCTTCTCTAACAAATATTCCCGCTTCTAAATTATAATCAACACGGTCTCTTAAAAAGAACATATTAAACTCCTCTTTTATTTTATTATAAATTATTTAATTTATCTATTAAACAATTATTTTAATTTGATGGGGTTTTTTTAGTAAGCGCTCAGGCAATGGTCAATGGTGTCAATTTAAGATTTTGCCAAGGTTTCGCGCTTGCTAGCCAGCTGGCATTGCTGTGGGAGAGGGGCTAAAGTCCTGGCCCTGGGGAGGGAAAGGGGCCTATGAAGGGAGATCGCTAAAGATATGCTGTATGAAGGGCAGAGGGTCGACTTTTGTAAGGGCGCCTGGAGTTTTATTGAGCAAGGGGATGATTCGCCCGGGATGAATTCTTTTCAGCCGCTCCTTAGAGTCGAAAGGAAGCTTGAGCAGGTGAGTATCCGGCTCATTTAAAAATTGCTGGTGTTGGGCTTTTTGCTCCTCTGAAAGGTCTTTTCTTTGCTCTATAAGGTTGCGAGCGACTTCTTTTAGCCGCATGTCTGTCTCAATCAAAGCGGCAAGCAGCGACTTGGCAACAAACTCCGAGCAGAACATCTTAGAGTCTTTGATCTCCCTTTCTCCAGTCCATTGAGCATGCACTTTTTGAAAGCGGTCCGTCTGCAGTTTGCGCTTTCTATGGCCGCCAGCCAATCCAAAGCTAGCCTTTGCCGCTTCTGCAGCCCGCGTCCAGGAAAACCTCAGGTGGGTGAATTTCTTCTTCTCTCCTTGAAGAGCGTCATTGGCCTGTTCAAAAATCTCTTGAGCGGCATTGAACAAGGCCTCTTCTTTGCCGTAACATGCTTTAAGTAGTGGAAGGGTATCTGGATTTAAAAGCGCTGCCACTTTAAGCCGATAAACTTGGGAGTTGATCGCCATATTTAAGTTGTAAGGATCTGTAATATGAGACAAGAAGATGTGGGATTGGGCAATCTGTGTCTTGCCATCTTCACGTCTTTGATTATAGAGAAAAGATGTGTGCGCCCGGTTGCCTACGAACCAATATTGAATCCGCTTCTTCCAAGGAGCTAACGGATCTATCCTTTCTGAGATGATATCGCCGCTTCGGTAGTGGGAACCTTTTTGGACTCTTTGCGCAAAATCTGTATTAGGGCTTCTTTACACAGCTGAGCAAGTCTTGCCAGGTCACCTAAGGCCTGGGAATCAGCCATCGAAAGCTTTTCCTCTGGGCGCAGGGCGGATAAGCTGTCCTCGCCTAGATGGTTGATAATTCTTTCTAGCTTGTAGTCTAAAGCCTCTGCTTGAGGAGACCACTTTGTGAGATAACTGAATTTGTAGGCAAATTGCTGAGCCTGATTCTTAACGGAAATTTTACGCAGTTTGGCATTGAAAGAGTGGTTATTGGCTAGAAAAAGTAAAAATTGATCGAGAGATTTTTTTTCCTCAGTTGAAAGTGGGTTCTCATCTTTCTTATTCTTTGCAATTTTTAAAGCTTTGGCAATGAGATGCAGGCCCCTCTCCTCCTCTTTTGAAAAGGGGGTCTTTTCTTCCATTTTAGAGCGCTCGACAGGCGGCAATGCTTCTTCATATTTAATGGGCCACTTTGGGTCTAGCTGATCTGCATGAGCTTGCAAAAAATTTTCAAGTTGCCCGACTTTATGCCGATAAATGGACCGCTGATCGTTTAGGTGTTTTTTTTGTTGGTCTGAAAGAGAGGCTTCTTTTTGTTTAAGAATACATAGAGCAAAGGCCTCTTGCAGCGATTTTTCCCAGATAGCCTTTAAAAATTCAGGGCTTTTTAAAAAGCGAGGAGAGTAGAATTTTAAAATGGAGCTCTCTATTTTAAATCCATCAATCTGAGCTATTTTTTCTGCAATCAGGCCTCGATAGAGACTTTTAAGGTTTTCTTTATTTTCCAGCTTGAAAATAGCCTGGTCTAAAGATCTAATGGTCTCGATTAAGCTGATTTGGCTAGTTCCTTTTTCTTGGTGAGCGCGCGTGATTAAGCTCTTCTTATAAGAGACTAATCGCTCTAGGTCATCATCTGAAAGCTTTCGGCAATCGATGAGGCTTAAAGGGGCAAATGGGAGCCCTTCATCTATCAATTGCGGAACCTGGATCGAGAAGAGGCTAGAGTCATCAGAAAGCTCTTCAATCATAGAGGCAATTTGTTCGCAAATCCGCTCATATTGATAGTTTTCTGCCTCCTTAACTATATTGAATCCTCGCAGCTTTACGTACCTAGCTTGAAGTTGATGGTAAACCTCCTCTTCCAAAAAAGGCACATCCACCTTCTCGATGCCGATAGTGGCGATGATTTGATTTTCTAACCGATACACACCTTGTTTTGTCTGTTGCGATCCCCTTTGCCGAACGGCCAAAAGATCAGATATTGTCTTGTATCTGTCATTTTCGTTCCTGTTTTTGAGAAGGCGATCAATTTCTTTGCCCACTTGTGACCGAAGATGAGCTTCATGGCCTTTCTTTTTAAAAAAATGTATTTGATAGATAATTTGCTTTTGAACCGGGTCGATTACAACTTGAACGCGACCGATGAGATTCGATAGGA
>JARBTN010000100.1 GCA_029240195.1 Chlamydiales bacterium | reverse complement strand
GAAAACTGATTAAATCTTGAAAGTCTAGCCTGAATAATTGCAGTATCAATTAAATGTTCATGGATTTTGAATGAGTTTTTTAAATCTTGTAATTTTTCAACATCTAGAGAGGCCAAAAAATTCACGATCTCATTTTGTAAGGATTTGCAAACTTCATCAATTTGTTTGGCAGATTCTGTAAACCCATATTTTTCTAAATCTAAATGATCCAGATGATTCATGGCTTTTAGCAATAATTCTCTTTGAAGATGGCCCTGTTCTTGAGGTATTTCTGCGAGTATTTTTTTTGCAAAATTTTTAAGCAGCAGCATTTCTTTTTTAAGGGCGTGATGGGTTAAGCCTTTAAATTGCTTAGAGGTTGCCGCAGTTGCTGATAGATCGCTCCTCCCTAAATGAGAGAAGACGATTCCCCAAATCTCGGGAGGAAGCGGCATTTCCCCAATTTCGGGAGGAAGCGGCATTCCCCCAATCTCAGGAGGAAGCGGCATTGAAAAATTTTTTAATTTATTTAAAAAATCATGTTGAATAGATTTATTTGTCTTGAAGATATTTAATCTTGAAAGTCCAATTGCTTTTTTTATACTATTTTTATTGGCAATGACATATCCTATATTTCCTTGATCATTTTCAACCTGAATTGGCATCCATCGAAAAGATTGAAGGAATCCAAGCTTAGGCGGTTTAGAGAAAAAATCATTCCCATTTTTAGACACCTTAAAAGCAATGGAATATTGTTTAGTATGATTGATGGCACTCACCAAAAATCGAGTTTTTCCATTTCTGCTTTTACTTCTGTCTCCTAGATAATCATCATCTTTCTTTATTAAAATTCTATCAACACGATCCATAAAACACCTGCTTTTTTTGTATTTTAAATTAAAATGTGATTTTATTAAATAAAAATTTGTAAATTTGAATATGTTCTATGAACCTACCCCAGTAATTTCTTTATCCAGAATCTAATCAATCCAAAGTTTAAAAAACCTTTCCAATCCTTAAGCCTCCTTTCCCATCTTGAGACAATTTGCTTAAATTTTCTTTGAAGCCAGGAAATGGCTCGTTCAACTTTCCATTTAAGTCGTTTTATGGTTGAGATGATTTTTCGAGCTACTTATCCCGATTTCTTGCGGGGGCAAATCCAGGGAACAGTTTTTCGCTTCAAAAGCTTTCCTCTTAGCTGCTCTGCATCATATCCCTTATCGGCTTCACAACCCTACAAATCCTGCAGTTTCAACTAAAGTCTCGAGCATCATATCCAAGGTTCCCTCTTCCTGCTATCGACCAAGCCATCAGTGTGCACTACTTTTAGCTCCTTATTAGTGCTAGATAATAATTTTATCCCATGCAACAACATCTGTGGTCGGGCACTAGTTAAAATGCCCTGTCCAAGGAGTATTATTTTTAAATATATTTTTACAATACTTCTTTATTTTTAATTGATAAGTGTTAAAATAAGTATTGTATGTTTAATATTTACTTAATTGCTGTCGATGGTGGAAATGCCTTTTTTTAATCCAAATTTAAGATCTTATACAATCAAAGATGCCAGCTTCCCCTTTGAGACAGAGGTCTTGGTGGATGAACGAGAGGGCTTTAAAAAGATCGAGGTGCGCAAAGTCAGCCCGAGAAATGAGGGGCTCTGGCGCGCTGTCGACCTTTGCAAAGCAGCTTTGCTCTATCTCCCTGCGCAATTGGCCCAGCCCTTCACCCAAGCGGAATGGACGGCGCTGCCGGCTCAGTATTGGCAAAATCGACAGGTGGAAGCGTTGGGCTCCCTTGCTTTGCCAGAGAAGAGCTCTCTAAAGGAGAATACTTTAGAAAAAGCCTTAGAGACGGCAGAAAAAATCAATCACCTGCACCATCTAGAGCCTCTTTTCAAGCAGATTTTAGAAGTAGAACAGCAGCTGGCTAAGGCCCCTGCCCGGTTGCTGGTGGCATCAGCTTACTATCAAAAGGCGCTGGAGCTAGATCAAATAGGGATCGACCGGGGGAGCTGTCTCTTCTGGCTTAAAAAAGCCATTGAATACGGCAGCGAAGAGGCCCTCGAGCATTTGGCTGGATACGCCATTCAGATTCCTGAAGAGGCCACCCCCCGCCGGGCTATCTTTGAAGAGCTCATCGCCTCTGGACGGCTGCAAAGAAAGCTCAAAGTGCGCGCTCTCATCCACTTAAGCTGCTTTGAAAATATGGCCCTTTGGCAAGAGACGCCAAACTTGCCCTTGCTCGGGCAAAGGATCAATCGGTTGAATACCGCCTTTCAGCTGGCTAGAGAGTTGCCTGAAGAGCGGGGGCAGATCAAGCTCCTCTTGGGCGCGACCTATCTGATGGGAAGCCAAGAACAGCGACAAAAGGGGGTCAAAATTTTAAAGGACGTCTATGAGGCCAAGGGGGCATTTGATCTCATCAAAGCCGAAGCTGCCTTGCGCCTCGCTGCGGCCGGCAAGCTTAAAGAGGAGTCTATGGGTTATCTGTTGAGCGTTATCGAGCATTCGGCAAGCGTCCCTTTAAAATTGCTCGCGCAGTACAAGCTGTATGCGCAATCAAAGAACTCCGAAGAGAATCGCACCGCTCTCAAGCAGGCGGCAGAGGGCCCTGCCACTTATCCCGCCATGCGGCAGCGCATTTTGATCCATCTGATCGCGCACCCCTCGCCGGCAGAAACGGAGGAGGCCATCGAGCAGTACAGATTCGCTTTTTATAAGAGCTCTTTGCAAAGGCAGCCATTGAATCGGGAAGAACAGCTTGCTGAGAGAATCTATTATGAGAGCAGCGACCCTTTTTTCGACTCTGTACAGGAGGGAGAAAAAGAGGCGCTGAAAGAATCTTTAGTGCATGCTTTAGATGCCCTTTTAGAGGGCCGGCCGGCTTTGGGATGGCCGTTATCTAAAGACGCTTTGCAGGAGTTATCCCTGCTCTATCAAAGGCATCGGCAGCCAAATGGTCAAGAACCTACTGATGGAGAGGACCCCGATGCTTTGATCTTTGCCAAAGTCCAGCAACTCTTGCACCTGGATCAGCTGTGAGCTCTTTTTCAAGAGAGAAAGAGGAACCCTTCCTCCTCGGTGACTTGGAAGGAGACGGCTTTTTTATGGAACTCTTTAGAGGCGCCCGTCTTTAGATCAAAAGCGTAGCCGTGCCAAGGGCAGACGATGCAGCGGCCTTCGACAGTTCCCCCTTGCAGCCGCCCGCCCATATGGGGGCAGCGGTCTTCCAGACAAAAGAGTTCGTTATTGGATCGAAAGAGGATGACCTGGCGGCCATCTTCCAAGGAGAAAGACTTGGCTTTTCCCTCTTTAGGTTGATCTTCTACAGGACATAATTTGATCTTCATCAAAATCCGTGTTCTCCTCCGATAATTCCCGAACGATTTTCTTGAAAGTAGTAGGTGGTGAGGTAGGGGTTGTCCGATTGGGCGGTGAGCCAACCGATTTGCCCATCTAAAAATGATTGAATCTCAGCATCTTGTTTTAAATCGAGCAGTAAAAAAGAATGGGGCAAGATGGTGCAGGTGCGCTGGAATGTGGAGAGGTCTTCTCGGTAAAATGTCAGCGTCAGATTGGCTTTTCGCCGGTAGTCTTTTTTTGGGGCGCTGTTGATGAGCCAGACGCGGTTGATCTCTTGGTCCGATAGCAGGGGCAGCCAGCGGAAGGCAGACGGCTTATTTTCCAAGTCAGGATTGGCCAGATGTAAATTGGTGCAGATATTGCAAGGGATGCCGCGCCCCACGCGCCCCGAATCTAGCGAGACTTTGATGCGGGAGGGGAGCTGATAACCGGGCTTTAGATGAGCAATGACGCGAGCTGTGAAAAAGGGAGGGGGAGTCACCTGCAATTCAGCGAGCAGTTTTTTTAATTCGATGCTTTGAAAGAGGGGGCTCTCCTCAATTTCTAAGGCATTTTTTTTGGTCGCAAAGCAGATCCCCTCGGAGTTGTAGAACTCGATATCGATGGAAAGGCGGCTTTTTGAGTAGATAGGATAGAAAGTAAGGTTGGTAAAATGCTCTTCTCGCCCTTCGACGGGAACTAACAGCGCGGCTGGGTACCATTCGTCATTTTCCATCTGCCAGTAGTCAGACAAATCTTTGGCGCTGCTGCAGTCGTAGTAGGAGTGGGTGACATTTAAAAAAGAGGGGTTTTTCAGCCAATTGCCGACAATCAGGCGCGGGAAGACCCAAGAGGCGTTAAAGGAGATCTTGGCCGTGCCGGCTTTTCCGCCGAGGAATTCTTTTAAATTGGCAAAGAGGGCGGGAAAGATCACCTTTGTTTCATAGGGCTCAAAGGACTCAAAGTGCAGCGATTGGCTAAGGGTCTTTTGCTGGGCATTGAAGAACACCATCTCGATAAAGGCGCTTTCTACCCTCTTTGGGCCATTGATGAGGGTGAAGAAGGGCTCTTTTTCTTCATCGCAGTAGATGTTGAAGCCCGATTCGGGCACTTCGGTCTCTAAGTTGCTTTTCGCATCATCAAAGTCGTTGAAGACGCGCTGCGCCGTGTGGACAAAGCTCGATCCTCCCTCTCCATAGTAATTGACGAGCGCCGCCGGATAGGGAAATAATAGAGGCTGGCTGGCAAAAAACTCGAGCTCTAGAGATCCTTGGAAGTAGTCGGTGGCAATCGAGGCGCTCTTTAACAAGTCCTTGACCTCCAGCCGATAGCTCTTTGGCGCATCTGCCGCGAGCTCCGAGCGGTAGAGAAGCTCCCCTTCCTCTGAGCGCAAGCTGACTAAAACCGCAATATTGGGAATGCCCCGCTTAATCATCCAGTACCCCATATAAAGGATGCGTGAGGAAACAGTCGCCGTTTCAAACACTGGAAAGATCGCAGACGCCCGATAGATCGGTTTTTTGCGCGAGGGAAAGCGCAGGGTTTCTAAATGCCCGTGGTAGGATCTCATAGTAGACTCGGCAGATTTGAAAGCGGCAAGGTTATCCAATATTTAAGGGCTGAAGGGGATCAAAAAGCTCAAGCGACAGATTAATATAAAGCGCCTTTGTTCTCAAATTGGATTGCTCTTCTCTCTTAAAAAAACTTTTGTGGAGCGCTCTTTGCTCTGGAAGTTCTTAAGCTCTCTAAGTTCTATGGAAGTTCTATGATAGCTCTTTTGTAAAAAATAAGTGATCTGCTAGCTTAACCGATAGAGCCCCACTCGATAAAGAGGTAGTATGTTGTTATGAACCAAAGACATTCCTTTGATCATTTGATCGATCAAGTAGAAAGCCTCATCACTTTGGCTGCCAAGTGCCAAGAGAGCACGAAAGTCAACCCCGATGTCAACTTAGATGGGATCGAAAAAGAGCTAAAAGAGATTCAGCAGTTTATGGGAAAGCTCAAGGAAGTGAACCAAAAAACCATAGAATCGCTCGGCTATAAGAACTTTGCCGATTTCTTAAATAAAAAGGGGGACTTTCGCACGGGCGTGCAAAAGACGCTCAATCGCATCGAGCTTCTTTCAAAAGAAGCGCAGCTCATGCAGCAAAAAATCGGCGTCCAGCTGGCGCAGAGAGCCGTTGGACAAGCCACGGGGGACGAAAATCTCTCGCAAGAGCAGCTGCAAAGAAAAGCGGCCAAAAAGCGCCAGCGCAAGTTTGACCGATTGGATGCCCAGAAAGGATGGCTCCCTCTTTAACACCCTCTTCATCATTTGCCACCAAGGACTAAAGCCGCCTTATGTTTGAAAATGCGTCTATCTTTAAAGCAAATCTAGAGCG
>JARBTN010000030.1 GCA_029240195.1 Chlamydiales bacterium | reverse complement strand
TACATCATCTCCACAAGCTTTACATCCCGCAGTTCCTGCGGTAGGCCCAATGACAATATAAGCATAGACTTGATAATCATTACTTTATAAAGAAAAAAATAGTTTTTCCGCTATCCATCTCCATCCAAATAGCCTAGGCCTATTCTGGATGGAGAATTCCACGGGAAGGGGTTAAAGAGACAATTGAGCCATCTTTTCAAAGAGCAATTCCTCTTGAAGCCACGCCTTCTTTAAAGACAAGAAGAGCTCGCGCACCGAGCTTTCCGCCTCTATTAAGAGAAGAGAGTCGATCAGCTCGACCAACTCTTGCTTGAGCTGAGGCGAAAAAGCGGCTTGCTCTTTTTGGCTTAAGGAAGCGACTTGCTTGAAAAAGAGCAGCGGCAGATCTTTTTTCTCTTGCAAAAAGCCACTTTTCAGCGCGTCTAAGTCCAATAACCCCCGGCAAATCCTTTGAAAAAATTGAGAATCTTTTAAAAAAGAGGGGTGCTGAATCCCTGTTAATAGAGCTGCCCGCAAAAGAGACTCGATTTTTTCTCCTTCCTTTGAAGAGAGTTCCAAGAGCATTTGCAAAGGTTCAAGAGCCGTCTCCTTTAAATTTTCAAGGGCATGCCCTCTTTGATGCAATGAGGTGAGCTCTCTCAAAAGAATTTCGCTCCAGGCGAATGCAACGTGCTCGGCGCCATTAAAAATGCCGATGTCAATGCCTTGCATCAAAACTTGCCAAAAGCTTTTGATGAGCCCTTCTTGCTCTTCAATGGAAAGGGCTCCTCTTTTGGGGTGCAATAATAGCTTAAAGGCATTGAATGACTTTTCTAGCGCGCCCAGCAAAAGCTCAGGATGAGCGTGAGCGGTGTAAGCATAGGTATAGCCGATCAAAAATAAGGGGACCTTCAAGAAAGGATGCTTGCCGCCGACTTTTTCATCTTCGACAACAGTCTCTGCAGCAAAGGTGCAGAAAGGGGGCGCCCCCTCTTGCAAGGCGCGGAAAGTATTTTTAAAGGCAAAATTGATGAGCGCCTCTAATGGATCTAAAAGCGCTTTTTGACTTAAAATAGAGGCATTTGGCTCAATGTATTCATAAAAGCGGTTGAGGTTGACTGTGGCTGCCAGCAACTTATTCCCAGTCGACGGCAAGGTGTTTTCGCCATAGGCTAACAGTTCCAAGTTGGCCGCTTGCAGCGCTTTCAATGCGTCTTCCAAGCTCACGCCTGCATCGATAGTTTGTAATAGCAAAATTCTGAGCTTAGCCAAGGTGATAGAGTCAATAATCCCCATCTGCCCTTTTTCAGCGAGCTTAGAAAGCAAACTCTCCCCCCTCTCTAACAAGGAACCTGATAGGGAGTTAATCTTGAGATAGGCGAAGAGGCGCGCTGTGAGCTCAGTCACATCTCCTTGTGTCTCTTCATTGAGCTCTGAGGCAAAGGCATGCAAAAGCTCCAAAATCAGGTGCAGGCTACGCTCTTTAGGCTCTTGCTCCAAAGAGCACTCTTTAGCGATCAATTCCTTGATGAGCGGCAGGTTTTTCTTTAAAGCGCCCTTAGCGCTAATTATGAGATGGAAGCGGCCTGCTAGAGCCGAGATGCTCTCAAGGCTCAAAGGAGCGTTAAGAGACTGACATAAGCTCCAGCTCACTTCTATCAGCGCCTCCCAGGCTATCGATTTTGCCGGCAACCACTGCACCATATCCTGCATTTCATCAAAAAAGTGCTCAACCCTTGGAAGAGGCCCCTCAGGCGCAGTTTTCGCCCTCTCTAACCAGAGAGTAAGGTTTTGCTTGAAGAGGACGTGCGCGGCTTGATAGAAGGCTTTTTTCCTAGAAGCGAGCTTTTTTGCCAATGACTCTCGGGCTTGTTTAGAAAATAGGGCATCCGAGGCCATCCAATGGCCGATGCGCTTAAATAAAGAGAGGATCTGCTCTTTATCGCCGGCCCAGTTTTCTTCGAATTCCTCCATATGCTCGACCAGGTAAAGCGCCAACTCTTTAGCTTGCTTCCTCAACTCTTTTGTAGCTGCCAGCTGTAAAGAGAGGGGCAGGAGGTCTTTTAAAGAGGAGCGCTTCTCTAACGCTAAAGGGATGATGCGGCCGATTATCGGGCGAAGGGCTGCAGGAGAACTGCTCTCTTTAAACAAGTGAAGGGCGTTCTCTAACATCTTTAAAGAGCTGATTTTTAGCGCTGCGTCAAGGGTAATTTTTTCCTCCACCCACTGAAAGAGGGCTGGCAGATAGGGAGCTCCCTCCTGCCAGCGGCCTTCTAAAGATAAGGCTTGCTTCATCGCGAGCAGAGACTGCTGGCTTAATACGCATTGCGCTTTGGGCAAGATGGCGATAAATCTCTGCCAGCGCCTTTTAGCTAGCTGCATCTCCTCTTCAAAAGGGCATTCTGCTGCAGGAGGAGAGAGAAAGAACTTCTTTAAAAAGCTCTTTTTTTGACTGGCGGAAAGGGATGGGCTTTGAAGCAAGTAGAATAAAAAGGCCTCTTGTTTTAACGCCTTCTGCAAAAGAGATAGGGGGAGAGGTGCCTTTTTAAACACAATTTCCCAGATTGGATAGAGCTCTTTTTCGCTCACATGCCCCTGTTTTTGCGGCGCCACCACTAATCTCTCGGCAAGGTCCGGCCAGCGCTTGTCATCTTTTTCAAGAGAGGAGAGAAGGAGCGTCCAAAGCTCAGGGCTAAAAGACTCGACTAGCGACCTTTGCTGTAAGCAAAAGGAAATGGCGCGGTCCTCTGCCTTTTGTCCCTTGAGCACTCTAAAGCTCTTTTCTAAGAGCGCATTTGCGCTCTGAGGGGGCAATTTTTTCAAAAGAGAGGAACTGAGGGCAAATTCCTCTCTTGCCAGCCATGTAGCCAAAATAGGGGTAAAGAAGCTCTGCAGCTGATCTGTCAAAAATTTGGGCGCATGCGCATCCAACCATGCGCTAAAGCTTATTCTTAAGGCCGGGTCCTGGGCTTGCAAAATGGCTAAAGAGCCCTGTTCAAAGACGTTCTTTGAATAGGGGCGTAAGATAGAGGTAAATGATTCAAAAAATTTCTTTTCAAAGGCATTTTGCAGCTGAGGCAAAGAGAGTTGTACTATTGGCGCCAGCTGTTGCAACTTTCTTTTTTCAGGCTGGTGATGAGGCTTAAAATCAGGCTGTATCGGCAAAGCGTGCCTATTTTGCCACTGTTCGATCCTCCTTAAGGATTGCGCGCGTGGCATTGCTTGCGTGGGATATTGCAGCGCCCTGGAGAGGCTGTCCCCTATTTTTGTCGGCAAAGCGATGCCTTGTTTTGCATCGGCAAGCCCGCATAATAGAACAAGCCCCAAGTGCGCAAAGATAGGCAGTTCTTGCTCGAGCAGGACATGCCCCGCCTCTTCCAGGGCGGTGCTAGAGAATAGCTCAAGGTAGGCGCAGGGCTCTTGCCTCTCTTGGCGCGGCAAGGATTGCTCATAGAGCGCTTCTAAGAGAGAGTGGAAGGTGTCGACTTTGCCTGTCTTTAGTAGATCAACAACATGAGACAGCGCATGATCAATGAGACAAGGGAACAGCAGGGCTGCCGAGCGCTCTTCATTCAAAAAAATCTGCAAAGCTCTTTCACCTTGATGAGAGCAGATGTCTATTGGTAGAGCAGAGCTTGGATTTAAGAGAGCGACAAGGGCTAAAATCTGCAGGGAGTAAAAGAAGGTTGTCAGGTTCATCTCTTTGGTTACCTGCTTTAAGAGGAGGCGCGCCAAAGGAGAGCTTGTTTCTCGCACGTCTTTAAGATATTCGACCAGCAGCTCCTTTAATAAATCGAGCTCTTCTTGAGAAAGGGATGAAAAATTGGGGCTTTGCCACATTAAATGAAAAAGAGCATTCAATGCGTAAGCCACTTCCTGATCTGGATTTTGAAAGCCGCAATAGAGAGAACCTGTCAGATGGGAAAATACATCCAACACGCGTGTTTGGTTGCCGTTTAGCACATGCGTCGAGAACTGTGCGACCAAATGCATGCCCAGCTGCGGGTCGCTGGATGTATACCCTTGCGCCACCCATTTTAAAAAGTTGGGAAAAGCGGAGGGAAAGTAGCTTGAGCTAAAGCGGCTGATCCTTTTTTGTGCATAATCGACTAGTGCTTGAGCAGGGCTCACCGGATAGTCTGCTTCAATAGTCGCTGCCAGGCTGGCGTTGCCACCTACAGAAAAAGGGATCGATAAACCTTGCAAAGAGAAGAGCAGCTCTTGCGAAAGATGCTCGGATACGATGAGGTTGAGCTGTAGCGCCATTTCCTTTTGCGGCTGCTTGATCAGCAATGGCCAAGAGAATCTGCAAAAAGAGTGGGCGCCTATGCCGGCGAAGGCAGGTTTTGGCTCCTCGCTAAAGCCTTGGCAAAGGTTTGCAAAGACGCGCTGGATCTCCGCTGAAACGAGAGACTGATGCTCGATGGTCAAAGGAAAGGGCGTCCTGAGATGAATGTCGATGCTTTTTGGAAAAGGGATTTGCACTTTTTTTTCATCATTGACTTTGGCTAAAAAGCGCTCGTAAAAGGAACTTTCCAAAATATAGGGCACCATGCTGCCGATGCAAGACCAGCTAAACGAGCCGCTTTTGAGCTGCAAAGCTTCTTGCAAATGTTCTTCAATTTCCCAGAAAAAAGAGAAGAGACCATCTAAAAAGGCCAGATGTAGCGGTCGCTCTTTGGATCCTTGAAAAGCAATTTCAGCATGCGAGCCAAGGAGGTCTGCAAAGCGCTTTTTTGCTTCCAGAGGCAGAGGCGGCAATGCAACATCGGGCGGCAGAAGTCCTTCTAAATTGGCAAGAGGTGCTGAAGGTGTGGCAACCTGAGGGGAGGTGCCTTCTAACCAAAAGGCTTGAGTTGATCTTTGACTGCCGATGGGGTTCATGGTTTTTCCTCTTTTATAAGTTGAAAATAGGGGATAATAATATAGCTGAACCCTTTTTAGTTATCAATAATTAAAGATTTATCTGCTGGTTTATAATCAAAGAAAATAATTTACATAAGATATTTTATTTTATAAAAGCTAAAGGGTATTTATTTGTTTGCAAAACCTGGGAGCTTTGATGGGCTTACCCCCCCCATGGAACCAGCTGTCGGCGGCTTGTCTTTAAATGGCTAAACAGCGGCTTAAAACTTCGATTTTATAATTTTGATTAGGTGGAAAGAAAGATCACTAATATTGAGGAATCTTCCTGCGAATAGCTTTAGTTTATATTTAAGATTGGAAAGTCAAAGGCAATTAGACATTAATTTTGTTGAAAAAAAATAAATGAATTAACTATTATTTAGTTTTTTTCTTAAAAATGGGAGCCTAAAGTGAATTGCGTGAATCAAATGAGCCAATATTTTGGCGCCGTCGCCTATAAATATCTCCCCTCGCGCATGGCGCAAAGCCGTCGCTGCCATTACCTGCCAATCGACCAGCTGCTTCCAGGCCAGCTGCGCTACTCTCGCCTCACGGTCTCTGAAAAAGTTTTTGTCCAACGGGTTAAAACAATCCTCAATTTTGTGCCCTTTTTTATTCTCAATGTTGTCAGCCGAATCTTGCCCGAAGCTGCAGCTTTGCCGGTCATAAAATCGCGCTTTGGCTATGTCTTGATTGATGGCCACCATGAGGTGTTGGCAGCTCGCCAGGTTGGGTTAAATAAGCTGCGCATTCGGGTGGAGAGAGACTTATCTGACCTAGAGCCCGAGGAATTTTGGCAACAGGCCGCTAAAGAGGGCTTGGTCTATCCTTATGATAAAGGGGGAGGGCAGGTTTTTGAAATGCCCGCCTCTTTCGATGTGTTAAAAGATGATCCCAACCGGCACCTTGCGGCAAAGCTCGCACGCAAATACCACCGATTGGGGTCTAAATGGGTTTCTCGAGGAGCTGAGTTTCCTGTCTGGATTAAGCAGGGCAATGACATCCCTTTTATCGAATTAAAGATAGCCGATGCCTTCTACCGCGCAAACTTCACCTGCACCTACGAAATGGCCAGCAAACCGACCGATGAGTTGGTGGAAAAAGCGCGGCAAATTCTCTTAGGCGATCAAATCGAAGGGTTAAAATTGGTCAAAGAGCGCCTTTTTCATGCCCAGATCGATCTGGAATCTCATCTGACGATAGAGGATGCGTGATGAGATAGCCATCGCTTGTGCCAAGGCTTAAGTAATTTTTGGTGACCACTAAAGAGACAAAGCTGGCATGGGAAGAGTGCTCTCTCGTATGAAGAAGCTTTGATTGCCTCATATCCCAAACTGAGAGCATCCTCCCATCTGCTGAGAATAGCTTGCCGTCTGATAGCGCCAACAAGCGCCGATGCTGGGTTTGAGGTAAGGAGAAAAGAGCGATGGGGCGAGGGCTCCTCAAGTCCCAAAAATTGAGCTGCGCCTCTTTAGAAGAGTAGGAGGCCAATGAGGAGCTTTCGGCGATGAGCTGGCAAATTTTTTGCTGATGGCCATCGTAAGTCCATAAGGGTTGGCCCTTTTCTAAATCCCAGATGACGAGCGAATCTGCATAGGCGCATGCGCCCCGATCTTTTAAGGCGATGACTGCCGAGCAGGGAGTGGTTGAGCTCTGCCGCAACTCCTTGACCGGCTTCAGGATATTTTGAGCGGCGCTCCAAATGGTGACAATGGGGGAGTTCCCTGCTGAAAGCAGCCGATTGGGAGGAAGGGGAGCCAAGTGCCAGATGCGGTTTTTAAAAAGGTAGCCCAAGGAGTGCGTCTTTGCTAACGGGTCGAGGTCGTGTAAGAGAAGGAGTTTATTTCTATGCACTGTGATCAGGCGCGACCCTAAGGTGATGAGCTGATCGATGGAATTGCCATAATGCACGGGGGTTTTTAAAGCAGGCTCTTCTAAAGGGTCTTTTTGCAATTTCCGCAAATAGGCATATTTGGAGCTATAGGTAACCACATGCCGCCCGTTAAATGGCGCTACTTGCGCATCATGTAAGCAAACTTTCCAAATGCCCGTCTTCTTTTCATCTAGAAAAGGGGCAGGCGGCGAGCTGGAAATTGGCGCCTCGATCTCTTTGAAAGCGGGCCCTAGCGACAAGAAAAAAGAGGCCCCCTTTTGCCTGAGCTGCCATAGATGGGGGTCTTGTGAGAGCAGCTGCCACTTTCTAGACACCAACTGGATGGTATTTAAAAGATCAAAGAGAGGGATTTTAGCAAAGATGGCGATGGCCACCTCTGCCGGCAGCAAGTCAAAAGGGGAGCTTAGATTTGAAGAGAGCAAAAAGCTCTCTGAACTAGATCCTGCGACATTTGGAGCGGGTTCCATAGACTCCCTATAGGGATGAGTGGATGGGGTACTAGTGCCTGACCACAGAGGCTTTGACGCCGTTTAACATGCGCAACAACATCTGTCGGGCACTAGATAGCCCGCGTTTAAAAGTAGACCTTCGAGCTTCATCCTGCCAACTTTTATTCTCTCTATCTTGAAGTGAATTTTTCAGGCAAGGGGGAATTGAGGAGCTTTCTTAAGGTGCTGCGTACATCCGCAAAGATGGCCTCATCCGGCAAAGAGGTGATCTCTTCCCAGGTAAACCAGCGGACAGCGCTTTTTTCGGCCCGCTCATCGAGGCTGCCGCCAATTGGCCTGGCTAAAAAGATCATATCCACATGCTGATGGGCTGGCTCTTTAGGGGTCGCCGGGATATTTTCTAGAAGGGAGAGAAAGGGCCGGGGCATGCTTTCGACCTCTTGGCTCTTTAAAGGGGGCGCATCATCGATGAGTTCAATCTCCAGCCCCGTCTCTTCAAAAGCCTCTCGCTTTGCCGCTTCGACAAAGGTCTCATTGGCTTCAAGATGTCCGCCGGGAGGCATCCATTTGTCAAATTTAGCATGGTGAACTAGCAGCACTTTTTTGTCTTTGAGGATGTAGCTTGTCGCCGTAAACTGCCTCTGCATCTCTTTTTACCCCTGTAATACATTGCCAAAAAGGATAGCAGATGCTTTTTTTTAAGAAAAGTGATTGAATTTCGATGGATAATTTGCTAAGCTTATTCTCTTTTGCCGGGGAACTCTTGGAATGAAGCAGTCCGAACTAGGTCAGGACCGGAAGGTAGCAGCCTTAAGGATGCCGCTTGATGCCAAGAGACAATCTCCGGCTTTTTTTTATCTTCCTTTTTTGAGGAGCATCTCATGTCCTCTTTTTCCCCCCATTTCTATCAAGCGTTAAAAGATTTATGCCAAGTTGTCGACAGGCTATTTGCCCCAGGCGGCTGCCCTTGGGATATCGCCCAAACTTTCCAATCGATTCGCCATTCCATCTTGGAAGAGACTTGCGAATTTTTAGAAGCGGTCCATTTAAATGACAATGCTCATATTGCCGAGGAACTCGGCGATCTGCTCTTCAATGTCCTGTTCTTTGCCAAGCTTGGCGAAAAAGAAAACCGCTTTTCTCCAGAAGAGATGGTGTCGGCCATCACCGAAAAACTAGTGCGCCGCCACCCCCATGTCTTTGGCTCAGCGACAGTTGAAGATGCCGCTGAAGTCCTCAAGAACTGGGAAAAGATCAAAGCCGAAGAAAAAAAAGAGCGCTGCTCCCTATTCGATGGCATCCCCAAAGAGCTCCCAGCCCTCTCCCGCGCGCAAAAGATGCTCAAAAAGGTGACGAAAAACGACCCTTCCTTTATGGTTGAAGAGAGCTCTTCTTTAGAGAGCGAGGAATCAATTGCGCACGCTCTAGCTTCCCTCTCCTTGAAAGCCGCCTCTCTCGGCGTCGATGCCGAACAGGCCCTCAATGCCTACTTGGCCCGTCTAGAAAGAGATGTGCGCCAAAAAGAACAGACGACTTAACTTAAAAGGCCCCCATGATTTTTTACACTTTGCTCGCCTACGCCTCGATTGTCGCCCTCGGAGGCATCATCGGCCATTATAAAGCCAATAGCCTGCCCTCCCTGATCATGGGCCTTCTCTACTCTGGGGCTCTGTTTGCCCTGCTGCCCCTCGTTAAAAAAGGGAGCCGCCTCGCTTTAAAGAGCGCCTCTTTTATTGTCTTCACGCTCGTTTGCTTCTTTGGCTACCGCTTTTCCCTATCCTATGCGGTCTTTCCTCCAGGCGTCATGTCGTTGCTTAGCTTAGGCGTCTTAGCTGCCCTCTTTAGAGCTCTCTACCGCTGATTGCCCAAGCTCTTTTCCTTCTTCTTAATCAAGCAGCAGCTCCTCTAAAGAGCAATCGGGAGGAGATGTTGCCACCGATTGATCCATGAAGAGGCGAAACCACGCCTCTAAACTGAGAATGGAAAAGAGCTGTTGAAAATGGGGAAATGTCATCTCCCGCTCTTCCACAAAAGCCTCTTTCAGCCAAGAGCTGGAAACCAATCCCATATCGACTAACACACTTTTTTTATAGAGCCCCTTGAAAGGCTTTAAAGAAAGCTCTCTCAAACAGTGCCTGGCAAAAGCACTTTTGCGCTCTGAGCTATTTTCAATCATTGTCTGTGATAGCTTGCCCTCTAATAGAGCGGCGAGGGGGGAAGGATGTGTCTCGCGATTCTTTGCAAGGGTCGAGAAGACACGGATCAGATAGGAAAAGAGCTTGTGGTCGAGAAAAGGGGCGTGCCAATTTAAGCCGTGGGCTGCGCTGAGCCGGTCGTATTGGTGCATCTGGCTGTCGACAACCCGTGTCTTCAAGTCTAAATAGAGAAAAGAGGCCGTGGTGCTTTCGATGTGGTGGATTTTATGGAAGCGATTTAAAAAGAGCGCTGTATCGAATACCCCAGAGAGAGTGGGGGAGAGGGCGCTGTGCTCTTCCTCGGGAAAGAGGGCGTTTTGTTGGAGGTAAGCCGTCTGCCAAGGGTTGCTAGGATAGGAGCGCAAGATGCGAAAGGCTAAACTTGGCCAGATGAGATTGAGAAGAGGCACAGCCACTGAGCGCTTGAGCGGCTTTAGCTTGGACTCAAGCCATAGGGAAAGGGAACTGACCGGGTTGCTTTCAAAAAAGTAGCGCTCTTTGGTCAAGAGCAGCTCCCCGCTGCCAATTCCTGAGAGGATCAGCGCACTCTTGAGGTGAGCTGCCTTGACAATTTGCCAGTTAGCTAACATCGAAAGGTCTGCAAGGGGCTCATCTAGGTGCCAGAGGATCTTCGGTAAATCGGCAAATCCGCTGCTGAGCCAGCAGGTGGCATGGGCGCAGCCGAGAGCCGCAGCCGTCTCTTCACTCTCCTTTTGGATGCTTTCTTCGCTCGGAAAGAGGGCATTATAGGCCGTGACATCTGAGGTCAGCTCTTTAGCATAAAGAGCGGCCGCTGCCGAACCGAGGCCGCCGAAGAATGAACAGCCCACCGGCTGATTGGCCGTGAGGCGCAGCTGAATCGACTCCTTTAATAGGCTTTTGAGCGTTTCTTCCACCACTTCGATTTTGTCTTCTTGCTTGCTTTCAAACAGGGCGCTCAGCGACCAATAGGGCTTGATCGACTTGGCTTGGCTTAAGTCGATCTTTAGCATATAGCCAGGCAAGAGCTTGCTCACCCCCTTGACCAGGGTCATATCTTGAGGAAGATAACCAAAAAAGAGGTAATGGGATAATCCGTCCTCTGCCGGCGATTGGGGGACGTAGCCCGTGGCTAATATGGCCTTGAGCTCGCTAGCAAAGATAAAGTGAAGGCTATCTTGATACCAATACAGGGGCTTTTTCCCCAGACGATCGCGGGCTAAGAGCAGCTCCCCCTTTTCCTGATCCAGGATAAACAGGGCAAAATCGCCGTCGATGTCATCTAAAAAAGATAATGAGCCAAAGGCCTTATAAGCTTGCAAAATCAGCTCGGCCCCATTTTTGGCCTGAACGCGCAGCCCCTTTTTATGTAAAGAGAGCACAGCCTTTTCAAAGTTGACGATAAAGCCATCAAAGCCCACCGTCAGCCGCAGCTTGCTATGCATGGCAAAGGCAGTGTCCCCTCGAGCTCCCACTTCGCTGTTGAGGTAAGAGTGAGAGGCGCTCTTTCCTGAATCCCGGTATTTTAGAGATTCTAAGAGCTCCTCGATGCGGTGGGTGACTTGAAAACGGTCAGGGTAAATGATGCCGGCAATAGCGCCCATAGAAGCCTTTAGATGTCAGAGGATAAATGCGCTTTTTCACTGTCGCCCATCTCCATTCCTTTTGAGAAGTAGCGCTGCCAGTTTTTGCTGACCGTATCGGCCGTGGCCTCATCGGCCGCAACGATGGGGGGATAGCTCTTTTTAAAGCGGGCGTCGATGCCGATGGGGCCGCGATACATCAGGTGGTGCCGATGGATCTCGGTGGATTGGGCATAGATATCGGCAGCCGGCTCAAAGCGGGTGAATACTGTCCAGAGGAAATTAGTGATCGAAGATGCGGCCTCTTTCGCATCGTCGACTAAGATGATGAGCGGCCAATCTGACAGCTCCTCTCTTTTTAAAAGGTCGGCCAGATGACAATCAGTGCCATCGACCACCAGGCAGCCAGGACAAAAGACTTCGATGCCCCTTAAGTTTAAAGATGGGCCTCTATAACTCTTGGGCAGATCGCGCTTTTTCTGGCCCACGCCAAGCATGACGCCGCGCGATCCCTGATTGAGAGCCGGCCCTGTGTAATCGAGAGTGTCATAGGATAGCTCGGAGAAGATGAAAAGATCGGTCTCCGGCTGAAAGCGCTCTAAGATAGTGGTCAGCGTCTTTTTAAAGTCTTTGAGCTCGACCGGCTGATCGGTCAAGAGAAGAAACTTTGTCAGCGAGAGCTGCCCTTCTCCTAAAATGCGAAAGGCGTGCTTCATCGACTCTCGGTAGAAGCGCTCTTCGACCACGGCGGCAGCTAAAGAATGAAACCCGGTCTCCCCATAGCTCCAAAGTGCTTTTAGTCCCGGCATGACAATTGGAAATAGGGGAGAGAGCAGATTTTGCAAGTACTCGCCGATATAATAGTCCTCTTGCCGTGGCTTGCCGACGACAGTGGCCGGGTAGATGGCGTCTTTGCGGTGGTAGATCTTTTCACATTCAAAGACCGGAAACTCATGCTCTAAGCTATAATAGCCGTAGTGGTCGCCAAAGGGTCCTTCTAAACGGCGCACATGGGGCTGGCTTCTGCCTGTCAGCACAAATTCGCACTCGCCGATGACAGGGTAGCCTGTGCTCTCATCGGTGCTATAGCCAATCTTCCCTCCCATCACCAAAGAGGCAAATAAAAGTTCGGGCACATTTTCCGGCAGCGGCAAGATAGCGCTCAACATCAGAGCTGGCGGCCCTCCTAAGAAGACATGGACAGGCAGCGGCTGGCCGGCCGCTTCTGCGCTGATGTAGTGATAGCCGCCCCCTTTGCCGATTTGGCAGTGCAAGCCAGTCGTCTTCTTATCAAAGCGCTGCAGCCGGTACATCCCCAAATTGGGCGCTCCCGCCCCCTTGACAGGATTTTCAGTGTAGACTAAGGGGAGCGTGACAAAAGAGCCGCCATCCATGGGCCACAGCTTGAGGAGGGGCAATTTCTCCAAATCGGGCTCGGTCTCGATCACTTCCCGAACGGGGCTATGCCGCTCTTTTTTCATACCCAAAGACAAAAGGCGCTTTACTAAAGAGCGCTCTTGCCAAAGCGTCTTTAATGAAGGGGAGAGCTCTCCTTTGATGAGGTGCACTAGCTTTTGGATCATCGCCTCCGGCTCTTTGCCAAAGGCAATTTCCATCCGCTTGAGCGTGCCAAATAAATTGGTCGCCACTGGAAAGGAGCTCCCTTTGACATTCTTAAAGAGCAAAGCCGGGCCGTTGGCAGCAGCCACTCGCCGGTGGATTTCTGCCAATTCTAAATGGGGATCCACGGGATAGTCGATTTCGACAATTTCATTTTGCTGTCTCAGCGCTCTAATCAGCTCTCTTAAATTTCTCATGGTATCCCCTATAATCACTCCTTTTGAGAATAGGGCTTTCCCCTCAAAATTACCAAGAAATTTATATGCTTTAAGGGGGCAGGCAAGGGGAAAGGCGCTGCCTAATTGGCATAAGATCAAAGGGGTATGAGTCTTTTGTAGGATGCGCCAAGGGCATGAAACCTTGGGCGTTAGCCCATGGCTTCATGCCCTTGGCTATACCCTAAAAGGGTTTCCAAAGGGCGTTAGTCCTTTGGCGGGGGAGGGTTTGGGAGGGGCAGCGCTACCCTCCCAAAAGCTAAATTGGCCTGAACTATAGCGCTCAAAATCAGCAAATAGAAGAAAAATGAATAGAATTTATTTATTATTTAAACTATTATTAACTGATTGTTTTTTAGGCTTCTTCTCATTGAAAGAGGTGTTTTTCTTAAATCTTAAAGTGGGGATTTTTAAAGGATGACCTGTCCTTTTTTTACCGTTCCTTTAACCAGAGTGCTCAGCGCCGCCCTTTTAGTGGCGGGCACTTGCGTCGGCGGCGGAATGCTGGCATTGCCTGTCTTTACGGCCATCGCTGGCTTTTGGCCAAGTATTTTTATTCTCTTTCTCTGCTGGGTGGCCATGTCGGCGACCGGCCTGATGCTCGTCGAAGTATCCCTCTCCTTTGAACAAGAGGTCCATTTGACGAGCATGAGCCGCGCGCTTCTCGGCCGCTATGGCGTCTATGTCAGCTGGGCAATGTATCTTTTCATCAGCTATGCCTCACTCGTAGCCTATACAGCTGGCGGAGGCGCCCTCTGCAAAGAGTTTTTCCTCGCCTTCGATTGGCAGATCAGCAAAGAATGGGGCTGCGTGTTGTTTTGCGCCACCTTTGGCATTATCGCTGTTTCAGGTAGCCGCCTGGTCGGACGCGCCAATGCTTTCTTATTCATCGCTGCCGTGGTCACTTACTTTGTCCTGGTTACCTTTAGCTTGGGTGGAATCGACCTGTCTCTCTTAGAGAGAAGCTCTTGGCGAGAGGCCCCTTTGGCCATTCCCGTTTTGCTGGCCCCCTTTAGCTTCCAGACCATGGTGCCCAGCCTGACCCCTTACCTCTCGCGCGATCGGACGGCGCTGCACTGCAGCATCTTGCTTGGCACATCAATTGCTTTTATCTGCTATATCCTCTGGCAAGTGATTGTCTTGGGCACGGTTCCCTTACAGGGTGAGGGCAGCTTGCTGTTTGCCATGAAAGAGGGTTTGCCGGCGACAGAGCCTTTAAAGGCCTGGGTTGGCCATCGCCTGATCGGCCATCTGGCAGAAGTCTTTGCCTTCTTTGCCCTCGTCACGTCCTTCTTTGGCATCGCTCTAGGCCTTTTTGACTTTTTAGCTGATGGATTGCAGATAAAAAAAGAGGGATTTGGTAAATTGAGCCTGGCTGTTTTAATGCTCGTCCCTACTCTTTACTTTGCCCTATTCAATGAAGAGGCCTTCTTAGTGGCGCTCGACACCTCGGCGGGCTTTGGCGACTCCATTTTAAATGGCATTTTCCCTGTATTGATGCTTTGGATTGTAGGAAAACGAGTCTTCTATTTTCAAAAGCCTTTTTTACTGGCCGTCCTTTCCTTTTACTTGCTTTCGCTGGGAACAGAGATCTTGGTCCACTCCGGCCAGGTGTTATCGATCTACGATAAAAGACGTGCGATCGCTCTGGAGTCTTTCAATGCGGATGAAACACACATAGGAGAATAGCAATGCGCCTTTTTGTCGCGATTCAAGCTTTTTTTAAAGCCCTCAAAAACCCCGACTCCTTCAAGTCATGGTTGGCTGACGAGCCTCTACGAGATCCTTTAGGCGATTATTCTCACTTGTCCCTTCTAAAGGCGCTCCAGACGACAGGGCGCCTGATCGATTTTTTGAAAGAGGACATCTCCTCCTTTGAAGATAATGAAGTGGGCGCTGCTGTCCGCGAGATCCATCAAGAGTGCAGCAAGAGCTTAGAGGACCTGGTCACCATCCGCCCCATCTTAGATCAAGGAGAGGGAAAGGAAATCACCATTGAAGAGGGGTACTCGGCAGATACGATTAAGTTGACCGGCCGTGTACAAAATACTTTCCCTCTCAAAGGGGTGGTGGTGCACCGCGGCTGGAAAGCGCTCAAGCGGTCTTTGCCCAAAGCGTTAAAAGAAGAAAACCAAGTCATTCAAAGCGCTGAAGTAGAAGTGCGCTAATCTTAAGAGGTTTCATGCATCAAGAGAGCCCTTATATTGTCGGCATCGATCTCGGCACGACAAACTGCACAGTCGCTTATTTGGAGCGATCCCGACTGGACGTGATCGAACAGCTGGAGATCGAACAGTTCACTGCCTTAAAGTCACTGGGATCCATTCCATCCCTGCCCTCATTTCTCTACTTTCCCATCGATGAGGAAAAAAAGGGGCTATCGAGCGCTCAAAAAGAGGGCATCGGCATCGACCCTGTCCTGGGGGCTTTTGCCAAGGAGCGCTCTTCCGAGGTGATCGACCGTTCCATTTCCTCTGCTAAATCCTGGCTTTGCCATCAGCAGATCGATCGGCGGCGGGCTCTCTTGCCCCTCGTCGAAGGGGAAAACCCCTCTGACTTTACGCCTCTAAGCCCTTTAGAGGCCATTTCTCAGCTCCTTGCCCATTTAAAAGGAGCGTGGAACCGGCAATTTCCTGCCCCCTTAGAAGAGCAGACGCTCCTCGTCACCGTCCCCGCCTCCTTTGACCCCAGCGCGCGTCAGCTCGTGCAGGAAGCTTGCCAGATGGCGGGACTGGAATCGGCCATCTTGCTTGAAGAGCCGCAGGCCGCTTTCTACGCTTGGCTGCAGCGGATGGGCGATGAGTGGCGTAAAGCTCTGCAAGTGGGCGATTTGGTCCTCGTCGTCGATATCGGCGGCGGCACGAGCGACTTTAGCTTGATCGAGGTGAAGGACGAAAACGGACAGCTGGCTCTCGAGCGGCTGGCTGTCGGCCAGCACCTGCTCCTTGGCGGCGATAATATCGACTTGGCGCTTGCCTATTTGATGCAAAATAAATTTGAAGAGATGGGGCATTCCCTAGAAGATTGGCAGTTTAAGACCTTGCAGCAAGCATGCCGCAAAGCCAAAGAAACTCTGCTCGACCCAAATCTCAGCTCGCCGAAAAAGAGCGTCGATGTCACAATTAAAGGGCGCGGCTCTAAACTGATCGGCAATGCCCTCAAGGCGCCCCTCTCTTTAGAAGAGATTTGGCAAGTGGTCTTAGACGGCTTCATCCCGTTGACAAAAGCTGAAGAGCAATCGACTTTTGAAGGCAAGGCCGGCTTCAAGCAAATTGGCTTGCCCTATGCGATGGATGCAAGGATCTCGTGCCAAATCGCCAAATTTTTGTCGATGACAGGCGAGGGAACGAGCGGCGGTGTCGACCGCTTTTTGATGCCCACTAAAGTGCTGTTCAATGGCGGCACCTTAAAGGCGCCGACCCTTAGAAAGCGCTTGCTCGACTTGCTCAACCAATGGGCGGAAGATTTCAACAAGCCGGCCGTGGTTGAGTTGGAAGGAGCTGACTATGACTTTGCTGTCAGCCGAGGCGCTGTCTACTACGCTCTCGCTAGAGAAGACAAGGGAATCCGCATCCGCAGCGGCACCAGCCGCAGCTACTTCATCGGCGTCGAAGAGGCTGTGCCGGCCGTTCCCGGCATCGCTACACCGGTGCGTGCTGTCTGCATTGCTCCCTTTGGCATGGAAGAGGGCTCAGAGGTGTCTCTAAGCGATCAGCAATTCCAACTGCGCCTTGGGCAAATGGCCACCTTCCGCTTCTTTAGCCATGCCACGGGAACCCTCTCGGATGGCAAAGAGCCGACAGTGGGCTTCACCCTCAAGCAGTGGAAGCGGGAGCTCACCGAGCTGCATCCCATTGAGACCTTGCTTGAGGCTAGCTCTGAAGAGGAGCGCTTTGTCAGCGTCACTTTAAAGGCGCGCGTCACTGAGCTCGGGGTCTTAGAGCTCTACTGCGAGTCGCCGGATGGGCGGCTTTGGAAATTAGAATTTGATATCCGCAAAGAATGAGGAGTGAAAGATGTTATTAGCCAGACTGACCTCCCAAAAATTGCTCTCTTATGCCCAGTTTAAAGAGGACGCGGTCCATGAGCTGAAGAGCGCTTTCAGCCAAAAAGTCACTCAGCTGACTTTGAGGCTATTTGCCCGCTTTCGCAAGGACTTGATGGCCCACGACCTGGAAAATCGAAAGCGCAAGCTGCAGATAGGGCAGCTGCAACATGCTCTGCTGATGCAGGCCGTCAAAACAAAACGGACTTTTTAAAGTTTGTTTTGAGCAAAGGCCAAAGGAGCCAAGGCCCCTTTGGAGTCCCTTTTTCTTAAGGCCGAAGAGGCAAAACCCTTGCTAGCGCAAAGGTTTTGCCTCTTCGGCTCTTTTTTTTATCGGCTCTGTCCGGCTGGCTCTTTAAGGGTTGAGAGGCCTGCTAGAGATGCGCGCTGCAATCGGTTTATGGTCGCTGATATTGGTCTCAATGCTATTTAAGCCCAGGCTCAAGACAGGGATGTTTTGGATGCCAACCGAGACATTGGCATTTCCTTTGGCGCCAATCCAGTCGATTCGAGTGTTGAGAATGTAGTTGGGGTTGCTGCAAGTCGCTTCTAAGTAGTTGTTGTAATCGAGCTGATAGCCATATTGCTTAAATAGGTTTAAGCGGGGGTGGGTTGCAGCCACATTGGAATCGACGGCGATCAGTTTGATGTCAGACTTTATCGTGTCGAATAGCTGACAGATGGCCTCTAGCTGCCGGTCCCCTTTCAAAGAATCCACCTTGCCGCCCACTTCCACTTGAAAGAAGGGATTGCAACCTGTGAGATGGCCAGATGCGACTAAGATAACCTCTGCTGTCTCTCGATCGCGCAAGGAGACGGCAAAGGCGCGCCCTAAAATGTCTCCAATGACTTGCAGGCATTCAAAACGTTGCTCATTCCAAACGATGCCATTGATGGAATGGTTGCCGCTGGAGAAGGCTGCTTTGTAATGGTCGGGCAACAGCGCCTCGTCGATGTAGTCGGCCTCTTGCAGGCAAATGATATCAAATTTGAGATAGTTTTTTAAAATGCGCTTGGCCATGATCTTCCGGCTGGCGGTCAAAAGGGCATCGAAATCTTCGATGTCGCTACTCTTTCCTTCACTCCTTATAATCCCTTTGGCATGCTCTTTGAGCCTCTCTTTGAGATCTGGATCGCTGAGTGTCACTTGTGGGTCTAGGTGGGAGGAGAGCATCTGATCCAATTTCCCTTTCCATGGCCCGTTGATAGTATTATCTGCGCTGAATACCTCCTCCAAAAACTCGTCATAATGACCGGCAGCCCAAGACATCTGGGCAATCAGCTGTTCTTCTGGATCGGTCGAGAAAAGAATGCTCAGGGCTAGCGCTTGAATTTTTTCCGCTTTTGCCATCAATTCTGGCTCCAAAGATGAGCGCTCTTGAATGAGCTTCTGCATGGAGGCCGCTCGCAGGTAATCGTAGTTGGAGGGGAGGCCGCCTCCGTTATAGGAGCTGATGGTGAAATCGCCGCCAAGCAAATGAAACAAGCTGCAAGTAAAGATTGAAAGGGAAAGTAAAGTTTTTTTAATCACAAAAGGCCCTCTTCTATGTTTGTTTTCGGTTATTATTTTAAACTTTAACTATTAATAAAGTATTAAGAGGTTATTAATTATTTAAATGGGGAATGGCTTGTAGGGGAAAGGCCTCTCTCAGATTTTTCGTGGCCTAGGTGGCATATGGAGCTTTGCCCCTCCCCAAAGAGCCCTTTTTCATGCCGTCTGCGTCACGATATACCCATTGATCCAAAGATAGATATTCATCCCCGAGTTTTCAGCGCGGATTGAAAACTGTCCGGAGTCGCTTTTTTTAAGGATGACCCTAGACTGGGCATTGGTCCCATAGCTCTCAGAGCTTAAAGTATCCACCTGGTCATAGGCGTAACTGGGCGCTCGGACATACACACGGCCGCCTGTCGCCCCTTGGCTCCAAAGGTTGATCAAAGCGATATCCGCCGTCAGGGGCAGAAGAGGAAAGCTAGAGACCGTTGTTGGAGCCGCCGCATTTGTTGAGGGAGCCCCCGAGTAGAGGAGAAGATCAGAGCCGGAGGTGTCTTGTCCCATTTCATAGAGGATGACAGGCCCGTTAGGCCATCCTTCTCCAATATAGAAATTACAAATATTTCCGCTGGAATCGAGGCAAATCGCTAGCGGCATTTCCCGGTATTTAGTATAGCCTGCCGGCAAATCAGCGGCGGGAAAGGTATGCCCCCATGCTGTCGACCTCGTGCTTAGGATGAGAGCTGGATTAGAACCGTCGCTCTTGGCGATGGCATAAAGATAGTAAGCGCAGTTAGCCCTCTTGTTACCTCGGGTATAGGCAAGCCCTGACTGAGTGGAGCTGAACACCTGATCGACAGTTAAGGAGGTGTCATTGGCAATCGCAACGACCCTTCGGGCGCCGAACGGTGTATTCATCGAGTCCCCAACGACAAAACCTTGAGCGGCGTTTGTAAATTGAGTGCCGCTTCCGGTCACTGTCGCCGATCCGTTTGTGATGGAGACGCTTCCGATGAGGGCAGAAGAGACTAAGAGCCCATTTGCGCCTGTCGAACTTGTCGCTACGGTCAAAGTGCTGTCTGATACGATGTTAAGATCGTCTGAGGAAGCCCTTTCAAATAGGGAGTCGACAGCGATTTGCGATGCGCTGACCCACCTTGGAGGGGAGGAGTTGCGATACAATTTTTCTGAGATGCGGTTTAAAGAGTTATTGATCGCCATTAGAAAACCTCCGTGACAATATATCCAACGACATATGTTTTTCTGGTGTTGCTCGTGTCCCAGTCGACCCGATGTTCTAGTTGAGCATTTGCATTGACTGAGATGCGCATTTGTATGCCGCTAGAGGCGACAGCATCGCCGATGACTAAACCGGAATGGGTTGCGCCCTTTTTTCGGAAGAAGGCGCGGTTGGTATTCGAATAGCTATTATAACAGCTGATAAAAGCCACTCGAGAAACTTTGCTTGGAACCGCCGCAGCGCAAGAAAGGGTGGTGAAAGAACTGGGCATAGCGCCATTATGAATATTGAGCCCTAAAAACAGGCTGTCTGCGGTGTAATTATAAAATATGGCCGGTCGATAGGGCCAACCGGAACCAATTTTAAAGGGGATGATATTGGAGCTGGCATCTAAAAGCAGGGCAAAGGGGAGTTGGCGATACTTGGAATAGCCGCTTGGAAGATCGACCATGGCCTCTCCGCTAGCAACCGACCGATTGCTGAGAGCTAAAGCTACATTTGAGCCTGTGCCATTGGAAATGGCATAGAGATAATAAAATGCGCTTGGAGCTCTCCCTCCTCTCTTATAAGATAGGCCAGCTGCATTTGCAGAAAATGCCGATTGACACGTCAGGTGCGTATTGTCAGTAATTTGGGTGATCATGCGGTTGCCCTGGCTGCAGCTGATGATGTCTCCAACTTGAAAATCTGTATTAAAGGAGGTCGATGTCCCGGTCACGGCTGTTCCATTGACTTGGATTGTGCCCCCTAAATTACTCGAAATTAAAAGGGCGTTAGCACCGCTTGCCGCGATGGAAAGGGTCGAGGGTGTGTCTTTAATCAAATTAATGGTGTCTTGTTGACACCGCTCTACGATGCGCGCGAGAGAAATTTGAGTGGCATTGACATACTTGGGCATTGCAGACCCATGGTACTTTAAAGGCAAGTCTCTATTTGTTTCATTAGCGATAACCATTAGACGTCCTCCGTGACAATAAATCCTGTAATGTAGAGAGAGATCGCATTTGCAGCCGATATTTTATGTTGAATGATGCGCTGAATGGGGTCGTAGAACACGTAGACGGAATTAGACGTGGCGTATTTTTGGCTCACAACCACTCCTTGAGCTGCAGCTCCAAATGTCTTGTCTGCCAGGTAGTAAGAACTATTTGAGGCGCTTTTGGAGGTGCAATTCACCAAAGCGACAGAAGATATTTTAGGCACCAGATGGCTGCAGCTCAGATTGGCCAAAGCTAACGGCGGCGTTCCATTGAAAAGCCGGGTGTCGCTAAAATTTGTGACCGATCCAAAGGCTGAAAAATGGGAGTAAATGGGCTTGTTTGGCCAGTCGTGAACTGTAAAAGACAGGATAACGCTATTTTGATTCAATGGAAAGGCTATAGGTAGTTGCCGGTATTTTGTATAGCCTGTGGGCAAATCAGCTAAAAAATCATCCCCACTCACAAAGGAGCGATTGCTGAAGGCAAAAGTGGCGTTTGAACCGTCCGGATAAGCAATGGCATAGAGATAATACATCCCATTAGGAGCTTGCCCTCCTCGCCGGTAATTTGCGTTGGTATAGATGGTCGGAAAGCTGGATCTGATAGTTAGGCCCGTATTGGAGGCAATTGCCGTGATGACGCGGCTTGCCGCTGTTCCATCATCAGCGGTGATCACATCGCCGACGATAAAATCGGTCAAAAAGCTCGTCCCCGTTCCGGTGACGGCTGTCCCTGCAGTTGAAATTGTTCCGGATAAGTTAGCAGAGCCGAGAACTCCCTCAGGGCCTATCGCTGAAAAAGAGACGACCGTTGGGGTTGTCTTTACTAAATCCACCGTATCATCATAGCTTCTCTCCAGCATCGAATCGATAGTGATAGAAGAAGTAGAAGTTGTTTTATAGGGAACTGAAGATCCATGAAAAGACCAAGGAATTGTTGTGCTATAGTTTGAATTTACAAGAGCCATTTGTATTGCCAATTTTTATGAGAAATAAATTGAATGTTATTTATTAAGTTTGATATTTACCTCATAAAAAATTGAAGGTATATCAGTCAACACAATTTTCTATATTTTCTATTGAATGCAAGGTATTTTTATTTTTTGAATAGGTTAAGAGACTTATGTGAAATGATTATTTTAGTTGTATTTATGGGGGGATTAGTTATTTGCATCCTTAAAAAGGCTAGATACACGACTTAAGAGATTGTTTTCTTGTTTTGAACCGAGGCCAAAGGAGCCAAGGCCCCTTTGCAAACCCTTTTTCTTTAAAGCCGCAGAGGCAAAACCATTGTTAGCGCAAAGGTTTTGCCTCTGCGGCTCTCTTTCTTACCGGCTCTTTAAAGGTTGAGAGGGTTGGATACCCACGCTGCAATCCATTTATGATTGCTGATATTGGTCTCAATGCTATTTGAGCCTATTTTGGATGCCAACCGGGACATTGGCATTTCCTTTAGCGCCAACCCAGTCGATTCGGGCTTTAAGAAATTAGTAAAATCTACCATTTATAGAAGTTTTTATACTCTAATTTAGTTAAACTGTTCCTGTATAGGATAGAATAAAAAGAGAGGAGCTTTAGTTTTTTTGCTCGTAAGAAAATAATTGGTGTAAAACAGGAAATAATCGTATAATTGATGTGCAGTTAACCCTCTCATTGATCTCAGATTTTGGAAGCGTAAGAGGCTATAAAATATTCAAGTTATTTTTTTAAAGAAAGCAATCTCACTCTTTTCACAAAAAGCAGTAGCTAACCAACCTAATTGGAAAAAATTTTGATGGTGCAGTCATTAAGTAATGATCGATCGCTTATTGGCGAAGGTTTATTAAATATAGCAAATGTCTTAAAAAAAGAATCGCAAAGCGGCTTGCATTGGTATAAAGAAAGTGGAATGCATTCCATTGGCGATTCAAGCTGTCGATCAGGCTTTAATTTGAAGCATTCGAGCCGATATTTGCACATTTTTTTCCAACATTGTTTAATCAAGCCTGTTGTCAACAGTTCAGAATGGGTCTTTCGGCGCATCTTAGCTCGCCCCCTTTCTCTGTGCTGCCAGTTGCTTGCAAATAGCGCCAAAATCGTCCATTGGGTGGTTAGAAATTGCCTGCCGTTTAGCTCTTTTTTATCCTGCCCAAAAAAGCCGGCTGTTGAGGCAAGGGGCTCTCAGAATCAAGCTGAGGTGGAAGAGGCCGATCCGCTGGCCTCTAAAAATGAACCTCAGGCAGAACTGCCTGAACCTGGTGGAACAAAAGCCATCAATGACCTCCCGCCTGAGCTAAAGCTTTCGATTGCCAATTTATTATCAAAGAATGAGCTTAAAGCAATGAATCTCGTCAATCAAGAGTGGCATTCTATCGCGATGCGTGTCGCGATGCGCTCTTGCTTAGAAGAGGGCAGAAAAAAAGAGGAGCTATCTCGAATTGCCGGAGAACCGGTAGATATGAGCAATATAAGCTTGTTCTTTCATATTTGTTCTAGACGGCCGACCACTTTCAAATGCTCTAAACAACTTTTTGCTGAAGCTTTTGCTGAGATGCGGCGCGACCTGGATCGGTTCTTCCCTGTCTTCTCAGTACCGGTGAATGAGATAAAATCAATTGTAGATAGATTTGTAAATATAAGGCAAAGAATAAGTTTTATAAAAGCTTATCGAGAAGAGTTATATCAATTTGCTGGAGAAGCTGTCAACTTACACAATTTCGATTTATTCCTCTCTCTATATATGAAATACTACCTTTATAATCGAAGATTCATCCAAGCTTTAGGAGGCCTTTTTGCAATCGCTCGCTTGCCAGTGCTCGCTATAAAAGCAAAATTTCCGCTTAAGGTAGATCCTGAAGAGATGAGCGCTCCTGTGATGCGCGCTCATTTTGGTTCTTTGCAAGATAGGGAAGTTATTGCTGTGAGATATTTAATTCGGCCTGAAACTCCAGGCGGTTCCCCTCAAACAGTTGCCGCTTTGATTGAAGGGGATGAGATGAGTTCGGACTATGTACTTGGCCGTCAATTTTTTGTTAAAGGCATGACCCAGGTTGAAAGGCAAGCCAGTCGGTACATTTAGTTGGACTGACGGACAAGAGAGGCCGCCTCTTCTGCCAAATGGAGAAAGTGTGATTGAGTTAGTATAAAAAGGGCGGATGGTATTTAAAAGGCCTTTTACATCTTTTTAGAAGGCCCTTTAAAATGAATTTTAGGCGATGGCAAATCTAATGGGGAAAGCGGAAAGAGGCCTCTTCTTATCAAGAGCCCATCAGCTTTTTCAAAGCATCTTGTTTCATCTTCAAGTGGATGCTGTAGAGGCCATTGGCCCGATTGGGCGTCAAGCTATTTGCAATGCCAAGTTCTGTTAGATAGGTGGGAGGGCATTTGAGCACAGTCTCAGGAGTCTCCCCGCTGTATACTTTTATAAGCAACACGGCCAGTCCAAAAGAGATCAGGGCATCAGAGCTCGCCTCAAAATGCATCTTCCCTTCTGACAAAGTGGAGTAAAGGTGCATCACACTTTGGCATCCGCGCACTAAGTTCTCTTCAGTCTGATAGTCTAGCGCTAATTTAGGCGTCTCTCGGCCGAGGGCGATGATCTTCTCA
>JARBTN010000029.1 GCA_029240195.1 Chlamydiales bacterium | reverse complement strand
GATGGTTGTGTCGGTGTCGGGGGAGATGTGGGCGGCGATAAAGTGGGGGCCTGGCTGAATTTTGCCCATGCCTGTGGGGAAGAAGAGCTGGTAGTCTTCTCTTGGGATGTATTTGCCGGCAATTTGCGCGCGCACCTGTCGATTTTCCTCTTCGGAGAGCCCTGATAGGTGGTTTAGCCAGTATTCAAAGTGGGAGAAGTGGTAATGGGAAAGGATGTGCTCTTCTTGGATTTTCGCCAGGTATTCGAGGACTGCAGCTAGGAGAAAAGACTCGGCGTTTTCTTGCAAGATCATCTGCAAAAGGACTTCATTGACTTTGAGCCAGCGCTCTTTAACGCTCAAGGCTTGAAAAGCCTCTTCTTTAAATAGGCGCATCTGGCTTTCAAGGTGGCTAAAACGGCTTAATTTTAGGGGAAAGGCACCGATAGGCTGCAAATGGGACTGTGAGAGCATAAGGTCCGGGGGGTGAAATTTTTAATCGCAAAGGGTGCGGCCGGATCTTTGCTTGCGGCCGCGATAGGTATAGCTTGCTTTGTACAATTAGGATTAAAACGAAGTTGATTTTTAGTCGAGCCGTTTTCTCAGAAAAATCGTTCCGTGCGGAAGGTCCTGCTTAAAGGATGGCCGTGCGGATGAAGTCTTTTAAATGAAGGGCCAGTTGCTTGATAGTGGGCTGGCTCAAATAGAGGTGGTGGCCGGCCAGGTATCTTTTGCTATGGATCCGCCCTTTGAGCACATCCGAAAGGGAATGGAAGAGGAGGTCGCTGGCAAAGTAGGGGGCTTTTAGGTCAAAGAGGCCACATCCTAAGAATCCTTTGAGGTGGGGATTGCTCAAAAAGGCGTTCTCCAGGAGGTCCTTCAAAGGAGGTGTTTGCTCTTTACAAGGCATCTTACTTCCTGTCTTGGAGCTGGAAAAGGGGCGCTCGCACTCCAGCTCTCTTTTTAAGTAGTCGGCATATGCCGTCTTAAAAGCTCCATCTAGAGAGCTTTGGTGGTGGTCTAGGCGAGAGTAGGTCAACCTGGAGTCTTTTAAGTGGAGGGTCTCTTGCCCGATGAGATGGTGTTGAAAGAAGGCGGGGGAAAGCTGCCCGTTCATTTGGGCCAGCCGCTCGCTGTCGATTCCTGTGAAGTCTTTAATCTGCTGAAGGAAGGGCTCTTCTAAGGGGCCACATTTTTTTTGCAGCAATGCGGCGGCATAGAGGGAGGAAAAGCGCTCTGCCTCTTCTAGCGTCTGGTGCACATTCTTTAACAATTTTTTGGGCAGCTTTTTATGGTAAAAGGCGCTTGCTGCGTAGCTTGGCAAGTAGAAGATGGGCTCTAAAAGTCCTTGGGTGTCGGCTAAAGGGGTGGAGAGGAGAGCGATGCCGTTGCAAAAGATGCCTCGTCTTTGTAGGTCGTCTAAGGTCGAGATGGCAGCTTGACCGGATAACCCCTCTCCCAAGAGAAACTTTGGGGAGGACCACCGCTCATAGCGGCTTAGATAAGTTTCGATGAAGGCGCTGATGACCCCTATTTGAGAGCTGGAGCTATCGATAAAGACTAAATCGCTCACTTCCAGGAGTGTGTGGGGATTGTGGGCCAGCCAGCTAGGCGGCTTGAGAGCTGTCCCTTCATCGCTGAGGCTGATTCTCTTGGGGCCGATCCCTCCGAGGTGGCTGTAGAGGGGCGCCTGATCCCCGGAGCCGATGATGAAGGCAATGGGGCGCGTCGCTGGATCGGACTCTTGATCTTTGCTGTAGGCGGTAAAAAAGGGAAGGCTTTGGCTCTCATTGTGGTTGCCCTCTAAATCCCAGGTCAAGTATCCAGCAGCGGCAATATAAGCGAGGGGGCGCCCGGAGAGAGTCAGATGGTGTTTGGTGATGGCCACATCCTCTCTTGAGGGGTTTTTCTTGTCTTTGAAAAATTCCTCAGTCACGGTGCAGCCCTTCATTTGAGAGAGTTAAAATATGTCACAGCAAGAAAATAGGGGGAAGCTTAATTTGAAGATAAGAAGACGGCTTGTACGCGCCCATAACGGTGGGGCAGCGTATGAGAAGAAAAGCGTCAGAAAAGCCAACCGCTCTTGCTGAAAAAAAAAGATGGACCGAGTAGGATTCGAACCTACGACCACCCGCTTAGAAGGCGGGTGCTCTATCCGCTGAGCTATCAGTCCGGAAATGAATGTATAGTTTAGCATACCTTTTCCTTATCAAGCAAGGAAAATGTCAACGGAGACAAGCACCTCTTTGCCAAAGAGGCCCCTCTAAAAAAAGTTAAGTCGCTCTTCTCTAAAAAGAGCGCGGAGAGACTTTCCTTTTTCTCGCCATTGGAGTAAATTAGCAGAGAAACTTTGGAGAGGGCCTATGAAACCAGTACTCGTGCCTATCGGCAACTTATCAATGGGCAAAGGGCAGCCTTTGACCATCATCTCAGGCCCCTGTGTCATCGAAAGCGAAGATCACTGCCTTTATACCGCTGAGGCGATTATCAATAGCTTGAAGGGATTGCCTGTGCAGTTTGTCTTCAAGGCAAGCTTTGATAAAGCCAATCGCCTTTCTTTTCACTCCTTCCGCGGCCCAGGGCTAGAAGAGGGCATGCGCATTTTAAGGCGGGTGAAAGAGGAATTTCAAGTGCCTGTCCTCAGCGACATTCATGAGGCTTGGCAAGCCGACCCAGTGAAAGATGTGCTCGACATCATTCAAATACCAGCCCTCCTCTGCCGCCAAACCGACCTTGTCGTCGCAGCGGCCAAGACCGGCAAAGTTGTCAGCCTGAAAAAGGGGCAGTTCATGGCGCCCTCTAATATGGAAAGCATCGCCAAGAAATGCTTGGAGTGCGGCAACGACAAGGTCTTATTGATCGATCGGGGAGCTTCTTTTGGCTACAATAACTTAGTCAGCGATTTCCGCTCGATCGCCATCATGCAGCGCTTTGGCTTTCCCGTCGGCTACGACGCCTCCCATTCCGTGCAGCTGCCCGGCTCGGGTGCGGGAAATACCTCTGGCGGGGAGCGGGAGTTCATCCCCTTGCTCAGCCGCGCCGCTGTCGCCGCCGGCGCTGATTTCCTCTACATCGAATCGCACCCAAACCCGCCATCTGCCAAGAGCGATGCGGCGACCGTGTTCGATATCAAGGGCTTAAGGGCATTGGTCGAACAGTTGGCCCAAATCCACGCCGTTTTGGGCTTATGATATGCGCTTTGCTAAATACTCAATTCGTTATTCCTTGTTGCTGGCCCTTTTAGGGTCGGCTTTGGCCTACTCGATCTTGCAAGTGCGCCCCTGCGATTTAGAAGAGTATTTAGCGCTGGCAGAAAAGAGCCGGCCAGTCAGGCCGGAAGAAGTGCAAGGGGAAACCAAGCAAAAACGCTTTCATGTGGAAAAGAGCCTTTGGCTTTCACAAGGGGATGAGCGCCTCTTGATGCGCATTCGGGCGCGCTCATCGGAGCTCTCTTTAAAGACAAACTGCGGCAAGACCGATTTCATCGAAGATCTCGAAGATATCTCCTGCATCATGCAAGAGAGTTTGCACTATTTCTTGCCCGATGGGCGGGAGGGGCGCTCCATTCGACCCGGGCGCCTGCTCTTCCCCTCCTTCAAGGGCTTAAGCGAGCAGATTGTCGATGCCGATGCGGTCGAAGTCAGCCGGCAGCAATCTTTGCGCTCCTTTGAAGCTAAGCGCGGCCTTTACGATTATAAGACGATGCAGCTCATCACAGATCAGGTGACTCTTTTTCGCTTCATCGCCCCAGGGCATCTCCTGCCCGAAAATTTGCATGGGCTCGAGCCGAGCATGCAAGGGGTCGCCGACTCCATCCAGATGAGCCTCACTCAAGATCGCACAGACTTTAAAGCCAAGCGACTCAAGATGATTTTCTTCTCCAAACGAGGTTTTCTTTAATGCAAAACTCTATTAGGTCGCTTCTGACGGCAGCTCTCTTAGCGCCAGGCCTCTTTGCGGCTGAGCTTGCCCCCCCCTGGCAGATTGGGCAGGTGGAAATCAACTCCGAACAGGTGCATTTTGACGGCCAAGATGTCATCTTAAGCGACCACGTGCATATCATCCATGCCATGGGCGATATTCACTGCCAGCGCGTCGAATTTAGCAAAGCCGCCAATCAGCTAGAACCGTTGATCCATCTAATGGGCGATGTCAAATTTGAACTAAAGACAAAAGAGGTACTGCTAAGCCCTTTTGCGACGCTCAACTGCCAAACCTTGCAGGCCGAGTTTTTTTCAAAAGAGAGCGGCCAATGCGTCACCTTCGAAAGATCCCTGCCCGATCGCCTCTCCTTGCAAGCGCAAAAGATGCATGCCTCTTTTGAAAAGCGAGAAGGCTTGGTTACTTTAAAAGAGATCTTAGCCCAAGAGCAAGTGACTCTTTGCTACAAAGACCTATGGACTGCAGAATCAGATTTCATTTGCTACCACCCGGATCCGGAAGGCCATGGGGGCTTGCTGGAATTGCTGCCAGATGAACAAATCCCTTTGCAAAAAGCGCTTTGCCAAGTCAAGACGGCTGATTTGACGGTGGAGGCCAAACGGATTGCTTTTCGCTACCCAAGTGCGCTCCTTTCTTTCGAAAGCCCCAAGGGGCATCTCTTATTTGATCGTGAAAAGCCGCATCAGATTGAATATCAAGCCGATAGTATGGAATGGGATGGAACAAAGGACCTTCTCCTTTTGAAGGGCCAAGTTGCCATCAAGCAAGATGCCTTTGGCTTTTTAGATGTGGAAAAACTCGTCGAAATTCAATTCCCTAAAGGGGATTACCAAAATCCATTGCTGTTGACAGCTTATGGGCCCTCTTCTTTTACCTATATTGATCCTCTATCCCAAGAGCCCCATTACCTCTCGAGTAAGGGCAAGATCGTCATCGATCAGTCATTGCAGAGGGTGGATTTTTTTAAGGCGGAAGGAAAGCCGCTCTCTGCCCATCAAATCTCGCTGCAAGATCGGCAGGGCATGATCTTTGCCGACAGCGGAACGCTCTCTTATGACCTCAAGATCCACCGCCCTCAAAAAATCGTCTTGCAAGGCAATATCTATCTGATGAATCATCAAGAGGGCGATGCAATGCCCCAGTGCGCCATCGCCGATCGTTTGGAGTATCGCCTGGGAGACGAGGAGCTGTTGCTGATTGCCGACTCGCAAAAAAGAGTGCTCTTCTACGATGAAGCCAACCATATTGAAATGAGCGCCCCTGCTGTCCACATCTGGCGCAGCCCCTTATCCGGAAAAGCCGCTGTGCAAGGTGAGGGGAATGTGCGCTTTACATTCAACCCTCTAGAAGTTGAAGCTTGGAAACAGATTAGGCAGCGCTACCAACAAGAACAAAGCTTGAAAATCAACCGGCCCTGAGACGATGCACCACCAAAAAGAAATTTTAAAAGTTGCCGATATTGTCAAAACCTACCAAGGGCGCCGCGTTGTCAATGGCCTTTCTTTAGAGGTCAAAGAAGGGGAAATCGTCGGCCTGCTTGGACCTAATGGAGCTGGCAAGACCACAGCTTTTTATATGATGGTTGGGCTCATCCGTCCAGATGGCGGCAAAGTGATGTTCAAAGGCGCCGATGTCACTCACCTATCGATCGATCAGCGGGCGCGCATGGGCATGGGCTATTTGGCTCAAGAGCCCTCTGTATTTCGCAGCCTCACTGTAGAAGAGAATATCCTCTGTATCTTAGAAAGTGTCGAGCCCGATAAAAGAAAATGGAAGGGGCGCCTCGAAGAGCTGCTCCACGAATTGCATCTGGAGCCTCTGGCTAAGAAAAAGGCGGGCACTCTCTCTGGCGGCGAACGGCGGCGTCTCGAGATCACCCGAGCGCTCGTGACCAATCCCTCCTGCCTCATGCTCGATGAGCCCTTTGCCAACATCGACCCCATCGCCGTCCATGACGTCAAGCAGATGATCAAGATGCTCTCTTTAAAAAAGATCTGCATCTTGATCACCGACCACAACGCGCGGGAAATCTTCTCCGTCGTCCACCGCAGCTACCTTGTCCGCGATGGCCGCGTCCTCCTCTCCGGCACAGTCGAAGAGCTCGTCAGCAATGAAGAAGCGCGCCTCAGCTATTTTGGCACCACCTTCCGCCTATAAGGGAAAAAGCTGCTGGCCTCTCCCCATCATCTCAACTAGGTAGGCAAAAAACGCTGGCTTTTAGGTTGGGAGTTTCAATCGGGCCTTTGTACGGCAAAATAGACTAAGTTACGTTGCAGCTCTTCTAAGGCTTCTCTTAAGTGCTGGATGCGAAGTTGCAGGCGGTGCTGCACGGCGTTCCCTGCATCTGGGTTTTCCTTTAAAAAGTGATCCAGCTCTTCGATCTCTTGACAGATCCGTTCCTCAAGGTCCGGGCCATGGTTTTCATAATAAGATTTAATGGCGCTTAGAGCATCTTTTAAATCGTGTTCTTGTTCGGCAATCGATTGATTTAGCGATTGTTGTCTCATGAAGACGCGCGCCGTTGCGGCGAGGGGGGCAAAAAAGAGGAGAGGAAGAGGCAGGGCATTTTTAGGTACGCCGTGATCTTGGCTTTCGATTTCAGCAGTCGCATCTTCGAAAGCGCTGCAAATGGCAATTCCCAATAGGGCGCTCGCTATAGGACCGATGACCAGCGCTGGGGGGAAGAGGGGCGTTAAAAAGATGGCAGAGAGCACGCCGAGCGCAACTACACTGGTCAAAGCTGCTAAGGCCAAGCACGCGCTCACTTTTTGCTGAACGCTGTCTTTTTTGGCTTTTTCTAAGCGGTCGAGAGTGAAAGAGAGCTTTTCAGCTCTGGCGTCAAAATCGAGGCGGTCGTCCAAGGGCTGCTCTTTAATCTTTTGAAAAATGGACTCTGTTACGGCAGACAGCCGCGGCATTTCTTTGATATTAAATGTCTTAGATTCTATGGTGAGCAAAGGCTCTTTTATGGCGCTTGCAGCGGAATTAGGGGTTAAAGAACTCAACTGTCATCTCCTTGCTTAATAAATAAGCATTTATTATATTTTATAGAGAAATTTAAATCAATATCAGTCCTTTTGTTTTTCTTTTAATAATCGATTTAATAAGTTGGCTAATCTGTAGCCGGCTAAGGTGACTTGTCGGTTGCAAACTTCAGCGGCTTGCTGCAAGTAGGCGTCACTTGGCTTTTCATGATTGCCGATCGCATAGGCCACCTCTTCTGCCAATTTAGAGCTCTCCAGGCTCCAGGTCTTGAAGTTGCTCTCTTTGACCTCTTTAAAAAAAGCGATCGGGTAAGTTTTCGAGAGCTGTGCGGCGTAAGTTTTTAATGCGTGCAACTGCTCTTCTTTTAAAGGATTGTCTATTTTAGGAAAGGCGCCAGCGCCTGAGTCCCATAGTTGATGCAAGTTTTGCACGCCCATCCCTTGCACGATAGAGAGATTGCCCCCCAGGTCGCCATGCGGGTGTTTTTTGCTATAGCGGCTCGAGCAGTGCAGCGGCTGATGGATGTCGCCGACGCAGTGAATGAGGAATTTTAAGCAAAATCCCTTTTCAAAAGGGCCAGATTTGCGATCGGCCAGGGTTTTACTGGCCTGCCCAAGCAGCCAAACGATGTCATTTTGTTTGTTGGCGGCTTTAATGCAGTCTTTCTGCTCTTTAGATAGCACTTGCTCAGGGTCGAAGGGATTGTCGGTGTAGTGCCAGCGGTCAAAGAGGTGCAAGCGCCCCTGGCCTTTCAGGTCGTCGGCCCACGTGGCCGAGCAGCAAAAGGAGGAATGTTGCGGGTAGGCGTCAGCAAATTGCAACGAGATGAGATCGACTTTTTTCTTGACCTCTGGCAGGAGAAGGGGCTCTGCCACCAGGGCAACCAAGAGATGACCATTATCCCACCAGGCATGGGCGGGCTTTGAAAGGGAGGAAAAGAAAAAAAAGAAGGTCAGCAAGATGGGGCGCATGGAGAAATTCTCAGGTTTTCAGTTTTAAGCGCCCGCTTTAAAAATCCGCCACAGGAAAGACCTGGGGCGGATTCTTTAAAACCCTTCTCGCTCTTGAGGGCAAGGGCAAATTCAGACGCTTTTGGCGTCAGAGAGTAGGGGTTTTGATTTTTTTTGTTAAGGCTTCAAATTAAAAATCTCCGCTTTGCGGAAGAAAAAGTCAATTTCGCGAGCAGCGCTCTCTAAAGAGTCAGAGCTATGCATGGCATTTTCGGTCATGGACGTAGCAAAAGCCTTGCGAATGGTTCCCACCTGCGCTTGCCTGGGGTCGGTTGCTCCCATCAGCTGGCGCGTTTTGGTGATGGCGCGCTCTCCTTCTAAGACAGCGACGACGATCGGCCCGCGCGTCATGTAGGCCACTAGCGTGTTAAAGAATGGCTTGCCTTGATGCTCTTGGTAAAAACTTTTTGCTATTTCTTCATTCAGCTGAATCATCTTTAGAGCGCTGATCGACAGCCCCGCTTCTTCAATCTTGGCCAAGATGGCGCCGATATGGTGCTTTTCCAAGGAATCGGGCTTTAAGATGGTCAGGGTTTTTTCAATGGGGACAGCCGCTTGTTCAGCTAAGGGCTTGGAATCGACAGCAAAGGCGCTTGTCGCAGTGAGTGTGAGAAGGGCAATGGAGCTAAAGGTCTTGCAAATTAGGTGTTGTAGATTCATAGGGCCTCTCTTTAGAAAATGCAGGAGTTGTTGAATCTTTTTAGCATAGGGGAAATGGTTTTAATGTTCCATAAAGGATTTTAACCCCTTGGATGGGGTAGAGGCAAGGAAGGTAGGAGGGATCAAGCTTTTCTCCCTAATAAAGGAGGGATAAACAATACAAAAAAGGCTTGAAGCACGATACAACGAGTACTAGTGCCCGACCACATTTGTTTTTACGTGTCAAACGAGGGTGAAAGCTCTTTAGAATCGATCGATTCTAGAGGCTTTGACGCCGTTTAACATGCGCAACAACACCTGTGGTCGGGCACTAGAGCTTCAAGCCTTTTTAAATCAGGGCCTGCTTTTGGCAATTTAAGCGCGAATTCTTGGGCACACATCTTCTTTCGAGAAGAAGAAGGCAATCTCTTTTTGCGCATTTTCTAAAGAATCAGAGCCGTGTACAGCATTGGCATCGATCGATTGAGCAAAATCACGGCGGATGGTGCCAGGTTCAGCTTGTTTTGGATCGGTGTGGCCCATGATGGAGCGATTTTTTTGGACGGCGTCTTCGCCTTCTAGCGCCATAACCAAAACAGGGCCAGAGATCATGAAGTCGACAAGCTCTTGGAAGAAGGGACGCTGGCGGTGCACTTCATAAAATTGGCCTGCTTTTTCTTCGCTCAGTTGCATCATCTTTGCAGCTACAACCCTCAAACCTGCTTTTTCAAACCGAGCAATGATTTGCCCAATCACGTTGTTAGCGACGGCATCTGGCTTGATGATCGATAAAGTCTGTTCCATCAAAATCTCCTTAAAAAGTGTTTTGTCTATCGTTTTTCTACTTATATCAAAAGAAAGCCATAAGCCTACCAAGTTTTAAGATTGTCAACAAGCATTCCCTCTTCCTTTCAAACAAGGGGATTTGTTAAACTTAGTCGAAAATTAAAAAGGAACCTCTCGATTAACAAGCAAGGTGGCCCAAACTCTCATGAAAATTCCCTTTTCCTGGCTTAAAGAATTTTTACCTGTCAAAGAACGCGTTGAGCAAGCGGCCGAGCGGCTGACGATGCTTGGACTTGAAGTGGATGCGGTAGAAAAAATCCGCCCTAATTTTTCGGGCGTGGTGATCGCCTCTGTCTTGGAAGTCACTTCCCATCCAAATGCCGACCGCCTCGTCGTGGCCAAAGTGAGCGATGGCAAAGAACACTTTCAAGTGGTCTGCGGTGCAGCCAACTGCCGCGTCGGGCTAAAGACGGCCTTTGCTAAGGAAGGGGCTATTCTAGACCAAAATGCCAAGCCCTTCACCATCAAAGCCGCCTCTTTGCGCGGCGTCGAGTCCTTTGGCATGCTTTGCTCTGAAAGCGAGCTGGGCTTATCTGGTTTATCTTTAGAGTCAAATGGCATCTGCTCCTTTGCCAAAGACTGGCCTCTCGGCCAAGATTTGGCGGAGCTGCTTTCTGATGAAGTCTTGGAAATCTCTTTGACGCCCAATCTAGGGCATGCCTACAGCGTCAAGGGCGTGGCAAGAGAGCTCGCTGCCGCCTACGGCACTTGCATTGAACCTTTACCTCGCCCCCTCAAGAAGATGAGCTTTTTAGAAGAGGGAGAGGTGCCTGTGGGCTTGAAGGTGGAGAAAGCTTCCCTTTGCCCTTACTTTTGCCTGCGCGCTGTAGTCGATGTACAAGTCGGCCCCTCGCCCCTTTGGCTGCAGCGCAAGCTCGAACTTTCCGGCATCAAGAGCATCAATAATGTCGTCGATGCCGCCAACTATTGCCAGCTAGCGCTTGGGCAGCCGCTGCACACCTATGACCTCGACCAAATTGGCTCCTCTTTAGAGGTGCGCCCGTCAAAAAGCGGCGAGCAAATGGAGACTTTAGACGGCACTCTTTGCTCTTTAGAGGGCAATTTGTTGGTCATCGCCGGCGCAGGCAAGGTGCACGCTGTCGCAGGCGTGATCGGCTCTAAGCATGCGCAAGTCACAGAGGGCACCAAGCGGGTGCTCGTCGAATCGGCCTACTTTCAGCCCAGCGCCATTCGCCGCAGCAGCAAAAAATTGGGCATTTCGACAGAAGCCTCCCGCCGTTTCGAGCGCGGCGTCGATCAAGAGAGCGTGCAGCAGAGCTTAGATGCCGCAGCTTTCTTGATCCAAGAGCTGGCGCAGGGGAAAGTCTCTTCTCTGCTTGAGGCCAAAAGCGTCCTCGAGACCCCTAAAAAAGTGATCTGCCGCGAGAGCCGGGTGGAGCAGGTGATCGGTGTGCCCATCCCCCTCGTGCAAATGGAAAGCCTATTGCTACGCTTGGGCTTTGCCGTTGAGAGCAAAAGTTTCGATTGCTTAGAGTGCACAGTGCCCTCTTGGCGCCATGATATCGATCAGGAGATCGACCTGATCGAGGAGATCGCTCGCCTTTATGGCTACGACCGAGTGCCGCGCATTGCCGGCGCCTACCATGGGTCGACTATCGGCGACAGCCCCCTCTACACCTTTGAGAAAAAGGTGCGCGAGCGCCTGATGGCGGAAGGGCTGCAGGAAATTTACACCTGCTCTTTGATTAGCCCCAAGATGAGCGCCCTCTTAGAAAATCGCCCCATCCCCAAATCATCGATGATCAAAGTGCTCAATCCCACCTCTTTAGAGCAATCGGTGCTCAGGCCTTCCCTACTGCCTGGGATGCTAGAGGTAATCCGCCATAACTTGGCGCAGCAGATCAAAGATGTCTCCTCCTTTGAAATTGGCCGCGTCTATTTCGATCGGCACGACCGCTATGAAGAAGACCCGGTATTGGGCGTTGTGCTGACAGGCTTAAAAAGGCCCTATCACCTTTTAGATAAGCCCTCTGCTGTCGATTTCTACGACTTGAAAGGGGTGATAGAAAGCCTACTGCTTGCCTTTGGCATCAAGGGCGTGCACTACGCCAACCAAAACCTGCTCGATTTCCATCCAGGCCGACAGGCAAGCTTATATAAGGGCGATTTGAAGCTGGGGATTGCCGGAGAGGTTCACCCCCGCCTGCTGCGCTCTTTCGATATTGAAGAAAGGGTGCTCTTTGCCGAGATCAGCATCAATGACTTGCGCAAAGTGTGCCAAAGCGATCTTTCCTTCAACAAGTGGCCGACGATCCCCGGATCTGAGCGCGATTGGACGCTGGCTTTAAATGAGTCGGTCTCGTTTGATCAGCTGCTGCGCGCTATCGACCAGCAAGCGAGCTCGCTCCTTGAGAAAGTCTCCTTGATCGATATTTATCGGAGCGATAAATTGGGCGCAGGCAAAAAAAATGTCACCTTGCGTTTTCTTTACCGCCATCCAGAAAAAACTTTAGAACAGCAGACTGTAGACAAAGAACACCTCGCGATTGTCGAGCGGGTGAGCAAGATTTTACGTTTATCTTAAAACAGGCCGCTTGAGCCTAAAGGCTGAAGCGGGCGCAACTTGTGGTGAATCCATGCGCGGAAAATTTTTAATTGTGATCGCCGGTCTCAGCGCTGCTTTAGGATCGTGCCAAAGGGAAGTTGAAAAGGATGTGGTCAAGACGGCCTACATCCATAAATTTGGCGTGCGCATCTCTGGAGATGAGTGGGCCGAGCGGGGCCAAAGTGGGCAGGTGATCTCTTCATTGACCAATGGTGTCTCTTTGAAGAGGACTTACCGAAATGGCGTGTTGCATGGGCCCACGACTTACTCCTTCCCTCACTCCCAAAGTGTCGAGAAAGAGGAGATCTATGAGGCAGGATCGCTCTTGCAAGAGACCGTCTACTACTCTTCTGGCATGCCAAAAGAGCAGAAGAAATATACCGATGAGGGCTTAGAAGTCTTCACGTGGTATGAGATGGGCGTGCCTAAATCGGTGGAGCTCTATCAAGACCGCGAACTGCTGCAAGGGGAATATTTTACCCTCAACAACGATGTCGATTCCTCGGTTGACCATGGCAATGGCACAAAGACTGTGCGCGATCAGTTTGGGCACTTAGTCGCTCAAGAGACATTTAAAGAAGGGTATAAGATTTTAGAGACCACTTACTACCCACAAGGGATGCCTTCAGCGGTCACTCCCTACCTCGACGGCATCGTCCAAGGGCAGCGCAAGACGTTTTACCCCACCGGCGAGCCTAAGACGCTTGAAACATGGCAGCATGGAGTGCAGCAAGGGATCACCATCTCCTTTAAAAATGGCCTCAAGTATGCCGAAACGGCCTATGTCAAAGGGAAGAAGCAGGGGATTGAAAAGATCTTCCGCGACGGCCTGATCTTGGCCGAGGAGATCAACTGGCAAAATGATCAAAAGCATGGCCCTTCAAAGATCTTTGTCGAAGACCAAGTCAAAGTCTCTTGGTTTAAGCATGGCAAGCCCACCACCAAATCTGGCTTTTTACAGGGCGATGTGTAGCAAGCTATCATAAAAAAAGGGCCATCCGCTAAAGCGAATGGCCCTTGGCTCTCTATAATCGTTTGCGTTCGGGGTTGCGGCGTGATCAATATTCTATTAGCTGTAGTGTCGCCCGACTGAGAATTCCGCATACTACGACATAAGCCTTTTTTCTATAGGATCAGCATCCGGAGAGATTGCTTTCCAATCAAACTTTCGCAGGTAGAGGGATACATCTTTTAAAGAGTGCTTCATATGAGCGAGAGGGCCCTTTCCAAACCAACTTTTGATGCAATTGATGAGTGTGAGTTGGTCTTCTCTGATCGTCTCCAGCATTTCCACTTTTGAGTCTTTATAAACCCCAAAAATCCTCTTTACTTCTCCCTCTTTAGCTTCGCTTCTGAACCCATAATTATGTAAAAAACCGATATGTATCGGCTCTGGCTACCTGCATTGACTCCCGACCGAAAATTCCGCATACTACGTCATAAGCCCTTTTTTCTTTAAGATCAGCATCCGGAGAGATTGCTTCCCAGTCAAACTTTTGCAAGTAGAGGGATACATCTTTTAAAGAGTACTTGATATGAGCGAGAGGACCCCTTCCAAACCAACTTTTGATGCGATTGATGAGTGTGAGTTGGTCTTCTCTAATCGTCTCCAGCATTTCCACTTTTGAGTCTTTATAAACCCCAAAAATCTTCCTTACTTCTCCCTCTTTAGCTTTGCTTCTGAACCGATAATCATGCAAAATATTGATATCCAATGGGTTTGGCGCCATCAAATTCATACAATTTTTCTCGTTGTTTTAGTGTAAATTAACTGATTTGGTATAAATTTATACCAATCTTTTAATTATAATGGAATAGTTTTTTTAAAAGAGCGCTCATCAGATCCGTTGTTCGGCGCCAATTTCCACCTGTTCTCTTTTATCTGCAGCTGTTCGTTGCTTGCCTGGGCTCTCCTCAATTTTTTACTTAGGGTGCGCCACCAAATGGGCTTTTTACAGAGCGATGTGTAGTATAATAAAAGGGCCATCCGCTAAAGCGGATGGGGTACTAGCAAAAGAGCTCTCTATCTAAAGTTTTTTATACTTAAAATAAGGGTCTGTGTCCAATTTACAGCACAAATTGGACTTGACCAAAATATTTTTGCCGTTCTCGTTTTCATAGAGCTCAAGAGGGGGTCTTCCATCCAATTTTCGCCTAAAATTGATATGCTCCATTGTCGCTATTGGATGATAGAGGATACGGTCTTCTTGAAAATTACCTCTAACAGCAACTAAAATCTCTCTATCCTTAGAAACTGATTGATAGAGTTGTTGCCGCGGGTCTCTTAAAGCCCAAGCGTTTGTGCGCGGGAATGCGGCGTGATCCATATCCGACTTCAGCTGCATTAACGCCCGATTGGCAATACGGCATACTTTAGGATAAGCCCTGTATTTTGTAAAATCAGCGTTGTGATAGAGTGCTTGCCAGTCAAACTTTTGCAAGTAGAGGGAGACTTCTTTTAAAGAGTACTTCATATGAGCGAGAGGACCCCTTCCAAACCAACTTTTGATGCGATTGATGAGTGTGAGTTGGTCTTCTTTAATCTCAACCAGCATTTCCCCTTTTGAGTCTTTATAAACGCCGAGAATCTTACCCGATTCCCCCTTTTTAGCTTCGCTTCTGAACTGATAATGTTTCAAAATATTGATATCTGCATCTATTGGAGCAATCAAATTCATATAGTTCCTGTTATTCTTTAAGTTTAAATTAATTATTTAAAAATTGTATTGTATCAATATTTTAATTATAAGGAAACGTTTTTTTGCAGAGGCTCAGCCAGACGTGTGTTCAGCAACAGTTTCTACCTGCTCTCTCTTATTCGCAGTTCCAGAGTAATAAGGGGAGTAAAGGGGAGGGAATTCCTAAAAACATCATTAATTGAATAAACAAGTTTATTTACTTATTTTTAGATACTAATTAAAAACCTAAGTTTTATCTGCAACTTAATTATTTTAAATTACCAGGGTTGGCGGTAGCTCAATGCTTCCATGACATGCTCTTCTTTGACAGCTGCCGAAGCTTCGAGATCAGCGATAGTGCGAGCGACTTTGAGCAAGCGGCTATAGGCCCTCGCTGACAAGGAAAATGTCTTCACGGCATTTTCTATGAGAGAGTGGCAAGCGCTGTCGAGGGAGAGCGTGGATTGAAGCTTGCCATTTGGCAAGTCGCCATTGGCCATCTTAGCTCGCTGGTACTGCCGCCCGCGGCAGAGGACGACTCTCTCTTGGATTTCGCAAGAAGAGGCGCCGCTGGCCGGCTCGGTCAGCGTTTGGTAGGAGAGGGTGGGCACTTCGACTGCCAAGTCGATGCGGTCGAGCAGGGGGCCGGAGATCTTTTGCCGGTAGCGGTCCACTTGCAATTTTGAGCAGCGGCAGGGCTTTTCAAGGTGGCCGAGATACCCGCAAGGGCAGGGATTCATGGCGGCCACTAACAGGAAGTTGGTGGGATAGGTGAAGCGCGCCTTGGCCCGGCTGATGGTCACTTGCCGATCTTCTAAAGGCTGTCTAAGTGCTTCTAACGCGTGCTTGGAAAACTCGGCCAGCTCGTCGAGAAAGAGGAGGCCGTGGTGCGCCAAAGAGACTTCTCCGGGGCCCGCTTGGCTGCCGCCGCCGATCAAGCCGGCATAGCTGATGGTGTGATGGGGTGCGCGCACAGGTCTTTCTTGCGCCAGGCAAAAGCCCTCTTGCAGCTGGCCGGCGATGGAGTAGATGCGGGTCACCTCCAAAGCTTCTAAAGAGGAGAGGGGGGGCAGCAAGCCGGCAAAGGCTTTGGCCATCATCGTCTTGCCAGTGCCCGGAGGGCCGCTTAATAGGACGTGGTGGTTGCCTGCCGCGGCAATTTCCAAAGCGCGCTTGGCGTGCATCTGCCCTTTGATCTGCTGAAAGTCATACTTTGGCGCTCTTTTCTGTGCAGTTGGCGGCGGCGCTTGGACTGTAATGGCTTGTTGCAGCCCTTTTGCTTGCTTGAGATGGGAGAGGGGCTGCATTTTAAGCCCTTCCACAAGAGAGGCTTCTTCTCGGTTGCCTGCCGGCAAGATCAACATGTTCCCTATTTTTTTAGCGTAGAGGGCAATAGGAAGGGCCCCTAAAATGGGGTGGGTATGGCCGCTCAAGCTGAGCTCCCCGACGGCGATGCGCTCTCCCTCCCAGTCGATCAATCCGGCGCATTTTAAGAGCCCCAAGGCAATCGGCAAATCAAACAGGGATCCCTCTTTCTTGAGATCGCTCGGCGCTAAATTGACCACGGCCTGCAAAGTAGGCAGCTGAAAGCCGGAGTTTTTAATGGCTGCGACCACCCGCTCCTTTGATTCGCGCACGGCGGCATCGGGCAGGCCGACGATGATTAAAGTCAGCTTTTCGGCCGGACTTGTATCTACTTCGACATCGACTCTCAAGGCATCTAAGCCTTGACATACAGCGGAATGAATGCGTGAAAAGCTCATTTCAGATCCCCCTTCCAAGCGTTGTCCGGCTAAAAAACTTAAAATTTTTAAGCGGCAACCAAATCAAGTATAGAAAGAGGCCGGTGAAAAGGTCAAGGCGGGTTTTTAATGGGGGCTTTTAGCTTTTGAGGGGCTTTAAGATAAGCAAAAGGCTTGATTGAACAGGGGTGATCGAGGGCTAGCCCTTTGTTGAGGTGGGCTCGGGAGAAGCAACGCCTCTCCCGAATTGAGATGGGCCTATTCCACTTCTAGCGCGTAGAAGGCAGGGAAGGCAAAGTGGTTGTTCGGTCTTGGCGAGGCCAAGATGGTGGTCTTTTGCCCCACCCGTTCAAAGAGGTTGATCTTAGTGCTATAGAGATAGGCAATGGGCCGCTTTGTCTTGGGATCGAGGAGCAGGTAATTGCCGGGCTTGTTGTGGATGGGCTTGTCATATGTCTCTACAATGCCTGTCAGCGCTTCTGCTGTCTGGAATTGGAGGTGATAGAAATCGTCCATCTTCAAGCCGACATGCTCTTGTTCCCAAGCCTCATAGAGTTTTTCTTCTGCTTGAGCCCACTCTCTTGACAAAGCATGCAGGGCTTGGCGCGGCTCTGTTCCTGTGAGGTTAAAGGGGAGGGGCGCTGTAGAGCTTGGCATGGCCAACGTCTCTTGCTGCCGCCCTTTGAGGTCGATGAAGTCGGTCTGCGCTTGGCTTAAGAGCTCTTTGGCCAGTTTGACGGCGTCTTCATCGTCGCTAAACTGGGTGATAATCTCCAAGTAGTTAGAGGCAATTTGTTCAAAGTCAATTTCTAAAAAAGACTTTTGCAGCTCTTCTTTGGCAAAGTGCTGCGCCATTTCCAATAGAGACTGCACTTTTTCTTTGCGCTCTTGCTGCATGGCATAATAGGAGGGGTCGCCTACATTTTCGATGAATTCTTTGGCGACATAAAAGCGCGCGCTTTTGGGGGCTTTGATCTCGAGCCATTTGCTGTTGAGGGGGCTGATTTGCCCTTGCACCCGGTCGCCGGCATTGAGCTGAGCGATGACGGGAGCTTCTAAGCTCGGCTCTAGGCGCACATTGACATGGGAGCCTTCGACGACACCATCTAATACATAGGTGCGAAAGACGTAGGCCTTTGTTTCAGCTGGGGGCTCGACGGCATAGAAATCGGCAGTCTCGCCGGAGACGATGAATAGATCGCCCCGATTGGCCTCTTTTAAGACTTGGGCATCCAGGTGCGATTGGCAGCGGAGCCGGACGCGGCTGCGCGTGACGCGGCCTGTGAAGGGCGAGAAGGAGGGCTGCGTTGGGCAATCAAGCCGCTCTGTCACTTCAAATCCCTCTTCAATTTCATGTTCTGCAGTCAATCCAACGCTTGGAATAGCATATGTTAAAAGCAATAGAGCTAACAAATTGCAGCGCTTCATTCAGTACCTCGGTGTTTTAAAAAAAAGGGCGGTCGCTTGTCCTTAACGCCCTTTCGGTTAGCTTTTTAGCACAGCTAGAATATGTTCGCAGCCATTTTTGCCGCAGGTGCAGCCAACGGGCTCGCCTAGGAATACGCGATATTGTTCGTTGGCATCTAGCTTATTGCTGACGGAAAAGAGGCGGTCTCCAGTCTGCTGAATATCCCATTCTGAGAAGGAAAGCTCCTTATCGTCAACTGACTCTTCAATTTCCTCTTCATTGTTTTCTACGGGAAAGGGGCCTTGCACCGCCCGTGTGATTTGGCAATAAAAGCAGTTGCAATGGGGTTCGGCCTTGGGCATCTGCAAAATCTCTTGGGGAGAGAGCATGCGAGCAATGGCGCTGATCTTTTCGAGCATCTCCTCAGGCAGGGGAGGGCTGTCAGCTAGCTCTGGGTTATGCTGCATGGCCATTCCCAGATGGTCAAATGCTCCAATGCCAAAACGCAGAGGGGATGGGATATCGGCGTTTTTTGCCCCTTGTTCTGCTGGCAGCGGTCCGGCCTGTTCAAAAGTAAAAGAAGCGGGAGAAAAAGGGTGAAGAGGTGCTGGATAGTGCTCTTCTAAATACTCCAGGCGCGCTTTAAAAATAGCTTCTATCTCTTCTGGGCGAAGCGATTCAATGGCGACAGAGACGTGATCCATCTTAAAGACTAGGCTATTATCTTGGCGGTAGATGCTGTGAATCTCGTTCCAAGCGGCAGAGAAATGAGGAGGAAAATGAATCCAATGCTTACTGATTTTCATCATGAGAAGACTCCCTTTAAAGTTCTGAAGAAAAGCCCCCTTCCATTTGAAAGTGGGGTATTCTCAACGATCTTGTTTATCAGAAAGAGCCGTCAGAATGCAATAAAGAGTGGGAGAGAGCTCTAGCTTTTTTCAGCTTCTAACCATCAATTTTAAAGGGGAATTGAGGTATTTGTCAACTAATTTAGCACTTGATGCTCGGCTCTGCTTATTTTTTAGCCTACAAGAGGGAAATTTTTAGCTGAAGACTTCGCCGGCCCCAAGGCCCAAAACAAGAAAAGAATTTGCTTTGATCCGTTTCTTTTCTTTGAGCTATGATGAGGTAAACTTTTTTCTTGAGAGAAAACGTCAAATTTTTAGATCGAGGTCTATGTATGCCTAGGCGCAAAACGTTTGTGATCGATACGAATGTCTTATTGCATGATCCAGAAGCCATCCTCAAATTTCCCCGCGGCGACATCATCATCCCTTTGACTGTGCTTGAAGAGCTCGATGAGAAAAAGAGGCTGCCAGGGGAACTTGGACGCAATGCAAGAGCCGTTGTGCGCTTGCTCGCTTCTTTAAAAGGGACTGCCAAGGGCAACTTGCACGATGGTGTCAAATTAGAAAATGGCTCTTCCATCCGCATCATGATCGATGCCCATTTGCAAGCCGTCCCCCACCTTTCTTTAGAGATCAATGATAACAAGATCATCTTGGCCGGCCACCTGCTCGCTGAAAAAGGGCAAAAGGTCATCTTTGTCAGCAAAGACTTTGCCGCCCGTCTCAAAGCGGAAGCTGTCGGCCTGGAGGCGCAAGATTATGAAAACCTCAAGTTCGCCTACCATTCCATCTATCGCGGCATCCGAGCGCTCGATGTGCAAAAAGACCAAATCGATCTCTTTTATAAAGATGGCTTTTTAAGCTTGCCCAAAGAGTCTTTCAAGGCCAATGAGTTTTGTGTCCTTTCTTCTTCAGAAAATGCTTCTGCCACCGGCAAATATAGCGCCCAAAGGGAAAGATTGGAGTTTTTAAATAAGCCGGTCCATCTTTGGGGCGTCAAGCCGCGCAATATGGAGCAAAAGTGCGCGCTCGATCTGCTCTTGCGCGATGAGATCAAACTTGTCACCTTGATTGGCCAGGCTGGAACAGGGAAAACGCTTTTGGCACTGGCCGCTGGCATGCGCAAAGTCTTTGACGAAGCCACCTATTCTAAAATTTTCTTAAGCCGCCCCATTGTCCCTTTAGGGCGCGATATCGGCTATTTGCCTGGAACCAAAGAGGAAAAGCTCTCCCATTGGATGCAACCCATCTATGATAACCTGGAGTTTCTCTGTGGCTCTCACGGCTCTGAACCGTCTGAGACCTTGCAGTGGGTCATGAACAGCAAAAAAATTGAGATGGAAGCTGTCACTTATATCCGCGGTCGCAGCCTGCCAAATGTCTATTTCATCATCGACGAAGCGCAAAACCTCACTCCCCATGAAATCAAGACGATCATCTCGCGCGCAGGGGAGGGCACCAAGGTGATCCTTACCGGAGATCCCACGCAAATCGACAACCCCTATCTCGATAAAGATTCCAATGGCCTAACTTATGTGGTAGGTAAATTTCAAAACCAGCCCCTCTATGGCCACATCTGTCTAGAAAAGACAGAGCGCTCAGAGCTTGCCGCTCTAGCTGTCGATATCCTTTGAGCGGCGGGGCTGATTTTACAGGACTAGGAATGGTCTTTTCCCGGGAGAGAGAATGAAGACAGAGCTTTTTTTACCCAGCCAGCCGCCTTTTCAAGCCGAATCAAAAGATTTGAGCTGCAAAAGGGGGCTCAAGCGCAAATTGAGCGTCGAATCAGCGGCAGCTCAACTCATCGGCAGGCTCCAGCCTTTTGAAAGTGCGCCCAAGAAGTTAGCGCCTCAGCGCTTTGAAAAGAAAGCCTGTCGCTATCCGATTTGGAAAATAAAAAAAGATAGGGAAGAGGGCTTAGGGGAAGGGGCACTGAGAGAACCTTTGCCCTCTCTGCACTGGAAAAAAAGGCTGCTCCAGCAATCGCTCAACGATTTGCGCTGGAATTTGCAGACTGTGCCTCTAGAAATTCTAGCCAAGATCCTCTCTTATGCCAAAGGGGAGCAAAAAGGAGCTCTAAATTTGCCCCTTCGGCTGGTTTCTTTGCGCTGGAATGAGCAATACTACGCCTTCAACCGGAAGGAAAGTTTGCTGATTGAGTGCCCAAGAGACACCCCTATCTTGGAGGAAGCTTTTAGCCGATATTTAGATAAACTAATGCTCATGCCTCTCTTAAAGGGGCTAAATTTAAATGCGGCTTCTCCCTTGCAGCTAAAAAAAATCATGGAGCACCCTCTTTTAACTCGGATGCATTGGTTAAAATTGGACTTAAACCAAGCTGTTCACATTGAGTGGGACATGACCTGCGAACGTCGCTGGCAAGTTTGCCGGCAAAAAATCGAGGCCAATTGGCGGCAGCTCAGGATGTTTGAATTGGCCACATTGGCAGAGGGCGATAAGCGAAAAGAAAGTGCCATGTATTTAGAAAACGCTCGTCTCGGCTCTAATTGCCATCAGATGGAAAAAAATTGTCATGAGCTGACCGACCACACGTTTTCCTCCATCCAGATTCAAAGACAACTTCCCTCATTGGAAGAATTGGAAATTTGCCTGTCTGCAAACCATACGCCATTTGTCAGGCAGCTTTTAGCTAAAGCCCCTCACCTCAAGCGCCTTTCCTTTTTTATAGATGCGAGCAGCGAAGAGCTTCTTTTAAATGAGGCTTTCGCCGCCTTTCCTCAAACAGTATCTCATCTAAACCTCTTCCAATGCGATTTAGGGGCAAAAAATTATGCCTCGATTGCTGAGCGCTTAGCTCATCTCAAACAGCTCATCTTGGGAGGCTTTTCTAAGAGAGGTGATTACCTATCTATTGAAGGGGCGGAGCTCATTTACAGCAAAAACCAAGAATTGGAAGCGCTCGATTTGTCCTCAAATCGAGCCATCGATTTTTCAGCTTTTAAAGAGCCGCTCTTCCCAAAACTCACCAACTTGACGCTGCGCGGGATGGTCTTTCATCATCTCCAACAGCTAAAAGACTTAAAAAAACACTGCCCTCAGTTAAAAGCGCTGACTCTGCTCAAGTGCTCCGAAGCTCTCCAAGAGGGGCAGGTGCAGCAATACTTGCCTTGTTATCAGCCAGGGTCTTCTGTGGTGAGCTCTTTTCAAGGCGAAATTGTCGCCCTATTTCCTTCTGTGGATTTAAAAATGAGCCACGATGAAAAGCGGCAGTTTCCTCTCGTCCTTTAGCTACAAAATTTTAAAGGAGCGCCTTCTATCTATAGTTAAGCGAGAGTGCTCGGGCGTTTGGCTCTTTTTCAAGATCGGCTACAGGCGATATCTATGTATGGATAAGAACCAATCGTTTATGCTATCTCCCCAGTTCAATCTGAGGAGATCAAAAAATGGACCCCATTCATAGAAGAGAAGGTTCTCAATATAACCCATTGGAGAGAGCTCCGACGCGCAAGAGAGGGAACGACTCTCTTAAGGATTCAAAGAGCTCTAAGAAGACTGAGGAAAAAACGGCGGCCGTCGTCGAAGAGACCGCTTTCTTTAAGAGGGCGCGCCTCTCTTCAGAGGATGAGGTAGAAGCTGGAAGTTTTACTGCCGTTCCGCTGCCTGAAGAGATGCATCTAGAAATCCTTTCTTTTGCTAAAAGTGGCCCTGGCAAAGCGTCTGATCCTGAAAAATTGGCGTTGCGCCAAGTCTGTCGCCTATGGAATTTCTGGTATTATCGCTTTAATTCCAAGAGCCAAATCTCTTTACCAAGGATTGCAGATAAATTTTTTTTAAAAGAGGGCTTTGCCCGCTTTTTGGGCAATCTGGCGCTCATGCCGCGTCTCAAAGCTTTGGATTTAAGAAAGGTCTCTCTCCAGCAGTTGGAAGTCCTTTTGACACACCCTTTGGCGCAACCTCTCCTGGACAAGACCTCCGAGCTCCAGTTAGACCTTAGTGCTAATGAATTAAAAGACGCAGATTTGCACCTGTTGAGTTTAGAGGATTTAGCGCTAAAAAGCTACCAGATCACCCAAGATATAGGAACGCTTAATCAACGCTTGCAAGCAGCAGGGGTTAGCGGTGATTGGGCAAGTGACTCGCTCAAGATAAGCGCTTTATGTACAGAATTCGCTCGGGTCAACATCGAGTTTGAAAATCGACTCATTCTAAGGGATTTGCAATTTCCGATCTCTTTTGAGCGTTTAGAGGTATTGCATCTCACTTTAGGCCAAAATCATTTAGATTTTGCCGGCAAGCTATTTGCCAAAGCGGAAAATTTAAAAATGCTCTCCCTTTCCTTTCCCCCGCAAGAGAGCTTTGATCTTAAACCCTTAATGGCGCAGCTGCCTAAAGGGCTGATTTCCCTCCGTCTGATCGATGTGGATCTGAAGGAGAAGGAATGCGCTGCCATTGCCGCCCGAGTCACGGGCTTAAAAGAGTTCGCTATCGGAGGCCGCGATGAAGATGGATATCTCTCCATGCTCTCTATAGATGGAATACAGCTCCTCTGTCGCCAAAATCCTCAATTAGAGGTGTTGGACATCGCCCATGCTGAGCCTCTCGATTTCAATTTAGACGTGGCAGCCGAATCGGGGGATGAGGAGGAATTATCAGAAGAGAGAGCTGTTGTAAAGGAAACTATTTTCCCCTCTTTAAAGCAGCTCACGTTGCGTGGCCTAGCCCTCTCGGACCTTGTATTTCTCACCCAATTAAAGGAAAATTGCCCTCAATTGGAGAAATTGACCCTTCTTGGTTGCATAGAGAACTCTGCGGTAGATCCGGACGGAATAGAGCTCTTCGCTTACCGAACTGGAGGCGCGATAGATGCCATTTTCTCTCTTTTACAAAGGGAAATTGTGCATGCATTTGAGGATATCACCTTAGAAATTGACAGCGATGACTTAGAGCGCTTTCCGATTCGGCCCTGAGAGCTTTAAAGCCCAACTTGCAGTTGACAGTGAACTACCGCCACTAAATTAAAATTATAGTGGTGGCTTCTTGGTTCCTCGACGGTTGCCTAAAATAAGGTCTTACATCATCTCCACAAGCTTTACATCCCGCAGTTCCTGCGGTAGGTCCAATGACAAAATA
>JARBTN010000028.1 GCA_029240195.1 Chlamydiales bacterium | reverse complement strand
GAAGATTTAAAGAAAAAGGCTTTCAGTTGTCAAGGCAACTTGCGTTGCCTTGACAGGAGAAAGAAGGATCCCTTCCGGGATGACCCTCGGAAGTTTTTTTTCTAAATAACTTATAAAGGCTAAACTAGTTACAAGATGTGGGTAATAGGATGGGCTGAAGACCCCTTTAAAATCCAAGCTCTCCACCCTTCTCTGGCAAAGGAGCCCTGCCTCCTTTGCTATCCCCATTTTTTTCAATAGGGGGTTTCAAGGTGAGTCGCCTGAGAAAAGGCGATTCTTCAGCGCTCTTTTCCGTTGATTAGGCAATTTGATTTTAAAGCGAATTTAGTGTATAACATGCGCCGAATAATTTTTATAATCAATGCTTTGGATCATATGGATATTTCTCCTCTCGGCGCTTTTTCTCATTCTGCAGAAGAAATACGCCTTATAAGACAGCACCCTCCTGAGGAAATGGAGATAGAAGAGGTGGCTTTAAGTGCCTTAGAAAAGAGCGGAGAATCATTTGCATTTAACGATTTGCCCTATGAAGTGCAATTGCACATCTTTTCCTTTGCTGGTGTCAAAGCCTTGCGCATTTCGAAAGTGTGGCGGTCAATCATCTTACAAAATTCCAAGCTCTCTTTAGAGTGCCGCACCCCGGCAGCAGAGGTAAGTGTCAAGCAATTTTTCAGTAAAGCCTCAAAATTATCTGCGCTCAGGCTTCCCCAAGCAAACTTTGCCATGGCTGATTGGATTTTATCTCACCCTTCCACCCACACTTTGCAAGAGCTCGATTTGGATGGGCGATTTTTAAATGATCAGAACATTTGCTCTTTGCTAAAAAAAATTGGGGGCTTAAAAAAGCTTATCTATCGCAGCACCCAAACTTCAATGGGCGATGCCATCATTGAATTGATCTTTAAACAAAACAAAGAGTTGGAGCGGCTGGAGATTCGCTTGGCGGAATACGAAATCAGCGACTATGCCCTTTCCCTTCTCAGCCGCCATTGGCCTCATCTCAAGCATCTTTTCTTTCAAATCGATGTTGCCTGTCTAGAAGGGCAGGCCTTTTTCTTTGAAAACCAAGTCATCTGCCTTGTCGATTCATCTCCATCGGAAGATACCCTGCCCACAGAATCGTTCTTGAGCGGGGACGAGTTATTCGAGTGGCGCATGGAGCGCCTTTTGACGTCTAACCCTCAGCTAGAGTCGATTCAAATTTGCCGCAACTGGTCAGACCGGCTTATGCAACAGTTGCCGTTTAAGTGCCCTAACCTATCTCAGCTGCAGCTGCCAGAGAGAACGCAAGTCCGCCTTGAAACTTTGCAGGCTTTTGCAGCTCACTGCACGCGCTTAAAAGAGGTCTCTTTGATCAACTGCAGCGCCTTGACAGACCTTTGTTTAAAGCAGCTTGCCATCAATAACCCCCGCCTCGAGCGCCTCGCCTTATCAGGCGATCAGCTGACGGTGGCAGGGCTGAAAAAAGCGGTCTCTCTTTGCCCCCATCTAAGGGCGCTAAAGGTCCCCAATTGGGGATTGTCTATCGACGACGAAGCTTTGGAGGAATTGCTTAAAATAGCTCCCCCTCTCTTTCACCTCTCGATTGCCGAGAATGAACAGCTAACAGATACTTCTCTCGTCTCGATTGCCGCCCATAGCCCACAGCTTATTACATTAGATATCAGGCATTTAAATCAAGTGACAGCTCGAGGGATTCGAGCCTTATTGGCCGCTATCCCTTCTTTAAAGCTCATCTCGTTAGACTTTTGCTCTCTGACTGAAGAGCAGCTGGAGCACCTCTATCGCGACTATCCAAACTGCCAATTGGACCTCCTCTTCAGCAACATCCTCTCTTTAGAACAGACTGGCCGATTGCGCCACATGCAAGGATTACCTGCTTGCGATGTGGCCCAAAGTAGAGCCTTCGAATTCATTTAAGGCGGGTTAAGACGGGGTCCTCTCTTTGCATGAGGGCCTGTCAAAGTGTAGCGAGGGTCACTTTCTGGCCAGAAGATAAACTCTGCCCTCTTGATAGCAAGCAGCTCTTCCGTTAAAGGTGAGAGGCAGCCCTTCCCTTAAACCTAACTCAATCAAATCTTGAGAGGAACCTGATCTTTCTTGGTTATACTGCTTGGGAGTGAGCCCGTGCGCTGTAATATGGATGCCCGTTGCATCTTTCCGAATCTTTGTGGAAGTCACTATTTTGCCATAGAGGAGTCTCGCGCCTTCGCTGTGCTCAATAAATCCTCTCCTTTCTTGAGTGATCGAGCCAATGAGAGGTGCGCTAGAGCCGGTTTTTACCTGAGTGATGGGGCCAAAAAGGGAAGGCATCAAACTGGCGCTGCTTTTAAATGCTCCAGCAGGCCTTTTGGAATCGGAAGAAGCGCTTGCTGAGCGGCTGGGATCTAAAGTAGAGAAGGCGCTCATTACAAGACTATCACCCGTATCTTGGCGCACATCAAAGCGATCATGGAACGGGCGTTGCTGGCTATTAGAATGAATCACAGTTGATCTGCTGCTGATTTTAGAGATGGCGATGTCTGTGCGATGCATTTCTGAAGGCGAAATCGAGGCATTTGGAGGGGGAGCTCCTTGAGAGCTAAAATTTCCACCGATCATGGTCTGTCTTCCAGGTTGAAAATCCATTGCGGGGCCTCCTTTTTAAAATTTTTAGGCATGTCTTTTAAGCGCTGGCGTAGCCTAAAAATTAGATTCTCTTTTTTTCTTTGTAAAGTTGAAACTTTTAAGCCTTCACATCGAGAGAGGGGTGCAAGAAAAGAGGCGGCGCCTTTTAGGAAAAACGCCCTTTTAAAAGGCCCTTCATTTAGACTCATTTGGATTTTTGCTCTTTATAACCTAAAGAAATTAAGCCTCTCTATCGTGACTATGCTGTATGTCTTTTTTTCCCTCTTTCAATTGCTAATCTTTATCTAACTTTTAGAATAGGGCTAAATTTTTTTTAAAAAAATATTTACTTATTGACAATTTATTCTATATTTTTGTATTCCCTATTCTTGTATGAAAATTAATTTATTTTGCTGGTTCATGGTAATATCCAGCGTTCATTGCCCTTCTTTTTTGTTTTATTCACTATTCCTTGTCTTTCATCTATTCAATCTTATTTCTTAAAATTTTATTCATCATCTATGTCTTAGCGCGATTTTAATTTTTGAAAATAATTTTATGAATTTTATTTCTTGCAGATTGTAAATTACTGCTTAAAAATAAGACAAACATAGGAAATTTTTTATGTCTTATAACTCAAACATGCCAACAGCCACCTTATTTGGTGAGGGTATATTTAATAATATAGAATTCCCAATTACTAATGGCACAGTGGATTTTAATACCAACTCTTTAAAAAAAATTTCTACTACGTCGATCACTGCAGGAGCTACTAGCTGCTCGATTTCATTAAGCAGCAGCTATCCGGTGCAAATTTTAAAGATCGATAGCTTGACCTTCCCAGGCTCTGACTATGGAAGTCAGCTCAATATTAAAGTCAGCTCAAATAGCGGCTCTACTTATTTAGGCAATTATGGCTATGCGGGTTTTGGTGGCACTGGAGGAACAGCCGTCAATGCTACAAATGCCTCTTATTTTCAAGCTGGCGCTGGGTCCTCTTCCGGGATCGCTCCAACTCCTTTGTCGGGTTATATTTGGCTATTTAACTGCACCAGCACAGCTTCTTATAAACCCATCTATGTCGAGATCTATGAAAGAATGTATAGCTACCTCGTAGCGGGCTATAGCTATGAGAACACGGCTGCAATCAATGCCATTTCTCTTTCTGTTGTCTCCACGACCATCTCTTCGGGAAAAATCACCCTTTACGGGCTTTCATAGTAAAAAAAAGGAGAATATATGGCTTATCAAGCAAAATTAGGCACCCATAGTCAACTAGGGCAAAGCCCTAAGATAGGAAGCGGGCTTTCTGCTTCCTCTGCCGGTGTTGTCTCTTTCACAGGGTCAACCAGTCAACAGTATATGAAGCTAGCGCAGCAGACGGCTCCTCCGGGCACAACTTCGCTAGCCTTCACCTCAAAGATGAGCAGCACCTACACCAGCTATGTGGTGACAGTCGATAGATTCAATTGCTCAACAGCCTTTACCAATTTAATGGTTTCTTTTAGCTCTGATAATGGCAGTACCTACCTGGAAACGAACTCTCAGTATCGATCGGTCCAGGAAAATGGGGGAGGATCTTATAGTAGTGGCGATGCAGGCAGAGGCATCCTCTGTGGCCGTGGGACAGATACTTGCTACATTACGATACAGATTCCAAATACAGCTGCTAGCCCAAAGCAGTCGATGTTATCGCACTCAATAGGCTATGGAGCATATACCATCTTTGACCAGCAACGAGGTGATACTTCTAATTTTACCGGAGAAATCAATGCCCTCAAGTTTTATGGCTACTCTGGCACTATAGAGGGAATATTTACTTTATATGCTGTTTTATAAACGATTAACAAAGGAAAATTATGTCTCATCATCCAACAAAGGCATCTGCTAGTAAGCGCGGTACCCTTAAAATAAATAACTCTTTGCAAACCAGCAATCAATTTATCGGCATCAACCCGATAGGTATGGCAGGATTGCTTTCCCAGCAGACGGCAAGCAATGTTGCCGAAGTGACTTTTACCAATTTCACCTCTTATCAATTGCACCATACCTTCTATATCTATAATGTGGCGCCTGTCAATGATGGGGCGCGCCTGCAAGTACAATATAGCTACGATGGCTCTACCTATTTGACAGGAAATTATTACTGCAAATATCGCAGTGGAGTGACTGCAGCAGGGATGCAAAATACCATTATTATCTCGTCAAACGCAGCCTTTTCAAATGCAGCGGCAGCCGGTTCTTTTGTCATGGCGACAATTGTCGATCCCTTAGGAACCGATAACTATAAAATTTTAGAGATTACAGCTTGCTGCGTCACCGGCAGCGCTGTGAGGATGGATCGCCAGATGGGCGTCTATACAGGAGGAAGCAGCCCCAAAGCGCCGCTGGCAGGAATTCGCTTTTCTTTTAACAGCGGCCTGATTAAACAGGGAACTTTTTCCCTCTATGGAGGGCTAGCTCCTCGTTAAATAAAAGCTAAGAAGTTCTCAGCAAATGCGCTGTGAACCATCGCCATTCATGGCGGTGATATAAGGTGCAGAATGTTAAATTGGCCAAAGTCCAATTTAACAGTTGAATTTTTTCACGATTCTAGCAAAAAAAATTACTTTTTTTTGCTAGAAGATTTAAATGCAAACTCCTTAAAACCAAAGATATGAATAGAACGATAGGCGATTCTTGGCCTTGCGAGGCTTACGTAAGACTAATTGATTATCGGCTATATCCTGTACAGCCAAGAAGCTCCCTCATTCATGAGGCGGAGCATGTCACGGTATTTAGGCCACTTTTTTATAGAAGCTGGCAACCCTTTTTAAGGTCTTCTCAGAAAAGCTCGCTCTTTGGCTTACGGCGAAATTGCTCAGCCGATATCTAATTTTTGTATAAAAAAACTCTCTTTTTATTTAATCTAATAATATAAAATTAATCTGTTTTTTTTCTGCCTGTTTTATGGATTAGTTAAACACTCGAGAGCTATATTTATAGAGTCTATTGCAAATTGCGAGGTTGTATGAGAATCTTTTCCGCCTTAAAGCATTATTTTTATCCTGCTGTAAGAAAGGCGTCTGACGTTGAGAGTCAACACAAATACAAAGGTATTTTAAAGACCTACCTGTGGAGGCCAAATCGCGTCATCATTGAGAGCCCCGCCCTTAATGGAAAGCTTGAAGGGGCGACATGGGTCCTTTTTAAGCGAAAGACTTTCACCAAACTTTTTGTCAATGTAGAGACAGACAAAGGCTTAAAAGTGGTTCCCACTTATGTCAAGACAGCCCAATTACAGGCCATATTTAGAAATAAAAAACCCGACGGTGCGAAAGAGAATATGGGGGCAGAAGCCAGACCTGGCGGAGCTCTCGAGCCTGGATTTCCTGGGTTTAAAGAAAAGGCTCTGGCGACTCAAAGTTTCTTTGAAAGCTTTCAAGAGCTAATCGATATAGAAGAAATGGAGGAACCCCTTGTTGGGCACATCACATTTTGTATGGAAAATAACCAGGGCTCCCTTTTAACTGACACTTTAAAAAGGCTCCTCGAAGAGAAGAAAAAATCGTCCGCCTTTGACCTAGTCATCATGATCTTGAAGGTCTATGAAATGAAGAGCTATGCGATTCCAGATGACTTTCAGTTTTCTCACATCTTCGATCAACTGATGCAGCGAATTGAGCAGAATAAAAAGGGTTATGATGTAAATCGGCTTGGCATGTTGGCCCGCACTGAATTTGGCGCAAATCATTTGCTGGATCACAAAGAGCAGTTGCAGCAATTCTTTTCGCTGAGTCTCGAGTTTCCTGTTTTGCTTAAAGAATTAAAAGGTTCTCTATTTAGAATGGAAATTTCCAAAAAAAAATTGTCAGAAGATCAGCAGGCTCACTTATTTGCCTCCTTAACTTTCTTTTTGGAGAACAAGTACTCTCAAGATGAATATGGTGGAAATCCTCATTCGCCAGAGGCTGCATTGGTCGATGTGTTTGTGATTATGGAAAAAATGGAAAACATCCCAGATTTCATGAAAGCGGCTCTGTTTAAGAGATTCAATCAATTGCTTGTTCTCGAGCTAGAGCCTGAGAGAAGATTAAACATGGATTTTCAATTGATGGGCTGGGTGAATAGAAGATTTCCTATAGAAACCTTTACAGAAGAAAACTCTTTAGAAAATCTTTTGAGTGGCCTTTACCCAAATTTATTGAAAGCGCTGCTAAGGAGAGAAATCCGGTCAGGACGCTCGAGCAACGACGATAGTTTATTGCTCAAGTATCTCGATGCCTATTTAAAAGTTGCAGATAGGGAGGAGCGGTCCCAAAAAGAAGCTATTTTAGTTGAGGTCATGGACCGGGTGCAAGAAAGTTATGCCCATATCAAGGAAGATGAGGACGTACAAAAGAGATTAGGCGCGCTAAAAGACGCTCTCCAAATTTATCTTCAAGGTAAACAAGGGGAAAATGGGCCTGGGGTCAAAGAGCTCGAAGAACTCTTTACAAAGTATTTGACGAGTTGATTTGCGAACCCTCTTTAAGTTTTAAGCCTTCAATGCTAAAGCGACAGAGGGGCTCTTCTTGACTTATAAGAGCTCCAGCGTTTTTTTAAGCCCTTCTAAGAAGCAATCGATCTCTTCTAAGGTATTGTAAAAGGCAATAGAGGCGCGGCAGGTGGAAAGGACGTTGAATTTGCGCATCACCGGCTGCGAGCAGTGATGACCGGTGCGGATGGCGATCCCCTTTAAATCGAGCATGGTGGCGACATCGAGGGGGTGCGCCCCTTCGATGATGAAGCTGGCCAAAGAGGCGCGGTGGGTGGGATTGCCGATGATCTGCACGCGCGGCATGTCCTGCAACCCCGCGACGAGGGCGCCGACGAGCTGCTTTTCATGGCTCTGGATCGATTCAAAGCCAATTTGTTCGATGTAATCGATGGCGGCAGCCAGGCCCATCACTTCTGTGATCATGGGCGTGCCCGCTTCGAACTTGAGAGGCAGGGCGTTATAGGTGCTGTATTCGGCAAAGACTTCTGAGATCATGTCGCCGCCCCCTTGGTAGGGAGGCATCTGTTCTAAGAGCGCTTTTTTGCCGTAGAGGATGCCGATGCCGGTAGGGCCAAATAGCTTGTGGCCAGAGAAGACAAAGAAGTCGGCGCCGAGGGATTGCACGTCAATTTTTTGGTGGGGGGCACTTTGCGCGCCATCAACCAAGACCTTGGCATTTTTTTCATGGGCAATCGTGATCATCTCTTCGATGGGCAAGACGGCGCCGATGGAATTGGCGATGTGACAGAAGGAGACGAGCTTGGTGCGCTCAGAGAGGTGCTGTCGATAGGTCTCTAAAGACAGATTGCCCTCTATGCTTGTGGGGATGACGACGAGGCGCGCGCCGCGCTCTTTGGCGATCATCTGCCAGGGGACGATATTGGCATGGTGCTCTAAGTCAGTGATGGCAATTTCATCGCCCGGCTTTAAAAAGGCTTTGCCAAAGGAGCTGGCCACTAAGTTGATCGACTCAGTGCAGCCCTTGGTGAAGATGATCTCTTCATCGTGGGCGGCTCCCAAAAAGGCGCGCACTTGACTTCTCGCTTGCTGGTAGCGATTTGTCGATTCTGAGGCCAGCTGGTAGACGGCGCGGTGAACAGTGCCATAGTGCTCTTCTAAAAACTCTCTCATGGTGTCGATGACCACTTGCGGCTTATGCGCTGTGGCCGCCGAGTCGAGATAGAGGAGGGGCCTGCCGTGCACTTGGCGCCGAAAGATGGGAAAATCTTTTCGAATTTGCTGCATATCAAGTGCCATGGGCCCCTCTCTTTATTTTTTAATCGGCCGTCTGGCCTAAGAATGCATGCAGGCGCTGATCCATCAGGCGTTGAAAAGAGGCGATGTCGATTTTCTGTACGATCTCTAGTCCAAAGGCTTGGATGAGCAGCCGTTTGGCTTCCACTTCGCTAAACCCGCGCGTTCTCAAGTAAAAGAGCGCCTCTTTATCCAGCTGGCCAACCGTCGCTCCATGCGAGGCTTTGACATCGTCGGCAAAGATCTCTAAGTTGGGCTTGCTGTAGGTGCGCGCGCCATCGGAGAGGAGCACTTTAGTGTCGAGCTGGTAGGCTTCTGTCTTTTGAGCCAGCCGGTCGATGAAGATTTTACCCTCAAATGTGGAAAATGCTAAATCTTGCAGCGCCCCTTTAAAGTATTGATTGGACCTAGAGTCTTCCCCGTAGTGCTGCATCTCGACCACAGTATGCGATTCATTTTTGTGGCGCAATAGGTTGAGACCTGTCAGGTCGCCTCTCGCTTTTTCTCCAATGCAAAGGCGGTAGTCGTGGCGAGCCAGCTTTGAGCCCTCTGTAAAGAGGAGCGCCTCAAAGATCGCTTCGGCTTTGAGCTCGCCGCGCACGGCTGAAAAAGTCCAGCTGTCTTCTCTATAATAGCCATCTTGCAAAAGGGAGAGGTGGGCTTTGGCATCCAACGTGAAATTGAGCAAAGGCCAGCTTACACCTGCCTCTTTTTTGAGAGCGTGCGTGGTGCTGACGAGGGAGAGCGCGCTTTCTTTGCCGAGGTAGACCTCGACTTTGGGCAGGTCAACTTCCAAAGCTCCATGGAGCTGGGCTTGAGAATCGGCTCTGATTGAGAGGATTTGCAAGGGCGCGCGCGTTTGGCAGCCTGGCGGCACATAGATGAAGGCGCCGCTTTGAAACAGCTGCCAGTGAAGCAAGGCAATGGGGTCTTTTTCCCCTTTAAGAGCAAATAGAAAGCGGTTTTGTAAAATGGTGCCAAAGGTCTCGCTGGCCTCTTCTAAGGACTGGATCACAATCTCTTGGGGTAGAGCCGACCAATTGGAGAGCTCTCTTTGAAAGAAGCCGTTGACGAACACCAAGTGGGAATGAGCGCATTCTGGCAAGATCAAGGGCTTGAGTGCTTCGCCGCTTAAAGAGGCCTTTTCAGCCATGACAAAGGACATCTGGCTGAGCTGGCTCAGTTTCAAATAGCGGTAAGGCTCGAGCTTTTTGGAGGGGAGCCCCACTTCAGCCAGGCGCTCTTTAGCATTTTGGCGAATGGCGGCAAAAGATGCTGGTGCATCTTCTCTTTGCAGCGCCTTTGAAATAGAGGCTTGAAAAGGGGATAGGTCTTGATGCATTAGCGGCTTTCCTCCGCAGCCATCCAGTAGCCTTTCTTTTCTAGTTCCATGGCCAAAGAGAAGTCTCCAGTCTGGACGATTTTGCCGTCGACCATGACGTGGACAAAGTCAGGTTGGATGTATTCAAGGAGGCGGTAGTAGTGAGTGATCAGCAGCACCTTCATGGCTGGATTTTGCTTGCGGATTTGATTGACGCCAAAAGCCACAACTTTCAATGCATCGATATCGAGGCCGGAATCTGTCTCATCGAGGACGGCAAAGTTGGGCTCTAAGATAGCCATTTGCAAGATCTCATTGCGCTTTTTCTCGCCGCCAGAAAACCCTTCGTTGAGATTGCGCGTCTTAAACTCGGGGCGGATCTCCATCAGCGCCATCTTTTCTAGCAGCAGCGCTTCAAAGGCTTGCTCGTCGAGCGGCGTCTGGCCGCGTGCTTTTGCCATTGCCGTATGGGCTGTCTTTAGAAATTGCACGTTGCTGACGCCAGGCACTTCCACGGGGTATTGAAAGCCCATGAACACCCCTTTTTGCGCCCGCTCTTCCGGCTCTAGATTGAGCAAATCCATGTCGTCGAGCCAAATTGAGCCTTCCTTCACTTCATAGGCGGGGTGTCCGGCAATAACTTTGGCCAGGGTGGATTTGCCAGCTCCATTGGGGCCCATGATGGCATGGATTTCGCCGGGCTTTAGGGTGAGATCGACCCCCTTTAAGATGGGCGTCTCTTCAATGTTGGCATATAAATTCTCAATATGGACCATGGATTCAACCTTAAAAAAGCTTAAACATTATTATAGGCAGTTAGCCCACTGAGTTTTCTAATTTGAGTGTCAAAAGCTTTTGCGCTTCAATGGCAAACTCTAAGGGCAATTCTCGGATCACTTCTTTGCAAAAGCCGTTGACGATCATGTTGACGGCATCTTCTTGTGAGATGCCTCTGGACATGAAGTAGAAGAGCTGTTCTTCGTTCATCTTCGATGTCGAGGCCTCATGCTCCACTTGGGAAGAGGCGTTGAGCACTTCGATATAGGGGAAGGTGTTGGCCGAACAATGGTTGCCGACGAGCATCGAGTCACATTGGGTGTAGTTACGCGCGCCATGGGCTTTGGGGGCAATTTTGACGAGTCCGCGGTAGCTGTTGTGCGATTGATCGGCGGAGATTCCCTTAGAGACAATGGTCGATTTGGTGTTTTTGCCGATGTGGTACATCTTAGTGCCGGTGTCTGCTTGCATTTGGCCATTGGTGAGGGCGACCGAGTAAAATTCGCCAACCGAGTGGTCTCCCTCTAAGATGCAGCTTGGGTATTTCCAGGTGATGGCTGCGCCCACTTCAACTTGAGTCCAAGAAATTTTGGCATAATCGCCTTGGCATCTGCCGCGCTTGGTGACAAAGTTAAAGATGCCCCCCTCTCCTGTCTTGGGGTTGCCCGAGTACCAGTTTTGCACTGTGGAGTATTTAATCTCGGCCCGCTCGAGAGCGACCAATTCGACGACGGCGGCGTGCAGCTGGTTTTTATCAAAGGCGGGCGCTGTGCACCCTTCCAGATAGCTCACATAAGAGCCTTCTTCGGCGATGACCAAGGTGCGCTCAAACTGCCCCGATTCTTTATCGTTGATGCGGAAGTAGGTGGAGAGCTCCATTGGGCAGTGCACCCCTTTGGGCACATAGACGAAAGAACCATCGGAAAAGACAGCGGAGTTTAAAGCGGCAAAGTAGTTGTCGCCAGGTCCGACGACCGTCCCCAGATAGCGTTGGACGAGGTCGGGATAATTTTGTATGGCTTCGGACATGCTGCATAAGATAACGCCTGCGTCCTCTAACTTTTTCTTGAAGGTCGTGCCGATGGAGACGGAGTCAAAGACCAGATCCACAGCGACATTGGCCAAGCGGTGCTGCTCGTCTAGGGGGATGCCCAGTTTCTCAAAGGTTTTTAACAGCTCTGGATCGGCATCTTGCAAATTATTCAACGTCTGCTTTGTCTTTGGCGCCGAGTAATAGGTGATATTTTGATAGTCGATGGGAGGGTAGGTGACATTGGGCCAAGTTGGCTCTTCCATGGTCAAAAAGCGCTGGTACGCTTTTAGCCGCCAATCGAGCATCCAGGCGGGCTCCCCTTTTTTTGCGGAGATGGCGCGCACGGTCTCTTCATTCAGCCCTTTTGGCAAGCTTTCAGTTTCGATTTGAGTGACAAAGCCGTATTTATAATCTGGAGAAAAATGGACGTCCGCCGTCATGCCAAGGGGGCCTCTTTTGATGTGTTACCCGAATAAATGTTCCAAAGTATAACAGAATCAAGGGCTTTTTTCAAGTCCCAACTTAAAACCCTCCCGCCCATGGGCATTTGCTTTCTTGCCTCTTCCTTGCTAAATCATAGAGTCGCCTAGCGCTTCTTAAAATTTGGTTCTCAAGGTTCCAAGCTCCTTTGAGGCACACAGACGGATTGAGCGCTCAAAGAGAGGAGGCCGTCAAACGTTTTAACTCCTTTATCGCGAATCGCTTTCTCTATCTCGACCATTTTGGAAATTGGCAGCCTTGTCGCCGATAGAACGCAAAGGACAGGCTTTCCATCGAGGTACTTCCAGTCAATATTGTCTCCCAAATTCTTTGAACGGACATAGGCATCGATTTTTTTGGCTTTATTGCACTCGATCTCTTTGGCTGCAAAGCGGCAGATATTGAGCCAGAAAACCCCGCCCTGCTTTTTTGGTTTTTGCAAGCTGTCAAAAGTCAGTTCTTCGCTATTGTAGGCGATAGGTTCGGATCTTTGGCGGTCGGCGTCGAGGGAAGGGATGGACATTTTTTAGAATCTCCGGGGTCTATTTTTCTATGTCTAGGGTCTTGGAGGAGATCGTCTCTGGAAAGCCATTTTTTAGCGAACTTTTTTTTTGCCTCTTAAAAGCCCCGTTTGCCAAGGCATCCGCTTTTTGTAGAGACTTTTTCCTCAATAATGGGCGCCCCCCGCGCGGCAGCCATGGAAAAAATTTTACAGCTCGACATTAAATGAATGGGAACCTAGGGGTAAGTTGGATTTAAGGGGAGAGGGCAGATAGCTTGAGGGCAAGTGCTTTGCGATTTGGATCGTTTGCTGGGTCGTTTAATCGTTCTTTGAAGATGAGGCAGATTTTTTTTAAATAGAGCTTAAGAGGCCCTTTGGCAAAATGCTCTTCAAGAAGGGAAGGCAGCAGATCGAGCAGCGGGTTACTCTCTTGGAGCGCCTGGCGAGACTTTTCATGGCGAGATTCGATAAAGGAGGCGATGAGCTCAAGTCCTTTTTCTAAAGCCGATTCTTTCTCTTTTAAACCTTTTTTAGCAGAAGATTGGCTCAAGGCGCGCTGCATGATTTTAAAGGCGAACTGCAACAGCTGGATATCGGCCTTTTCTTGGGTGGCGCACCAGGGCGCGCTCTTTCTCAGCTCTAACAAAATAGAGAGCGCTTTTGGTAGGGCAGATATCTCAAATTTACCTTTAAACGGCATCTCATATAGCAGGGCAAAGATGGGCCACTCTTCTGGGCTTTTTTGAGGCAATTGGGCAGTTGACACCAAAGCCTGTACAATGACTGTTCGATAGCGCTCATTGCTCGAACGATAAAGAGCGCTGCTATGCGAGTAGAAGAGAATATATTGAAGGGTCAGATCAGAGAGCTCTCTTCTCAGACACAGCCAATTCTCTTTAACGGTAACTAATTTTTGCAAGCTATGGGAGATGAGATTGTAAGAGGCTTGCAGCTCGATAGTTGGCTGTTCGAAAAGGGCATGCATCCTCTCTGAGAGAATGGGAAGGAGCTGTTCTGCCCGATTTGCTTTAAATAGGAAAGAGCAGTAGCCGATTGCGATTTTGATGACAGTCTTATCTGAAAAGAAGGCGCCGCTTCTCTCCACACTATCCCAGTATTGTTTAAGCAGCAGCTGCCAAAGGGGAGCTGGCGGCAAACCTTCTATCCCTTCTAAAATTGAGAGCAGGATCAGCGCTTTTTCTTCTTCAGATTTAAAGAAAGTCACTTTTTGCCCGAGGAACAGGTCTAAGAGCGCGCGTGCGCTGAGGCGGGTCAATTTCTTCTTTTGCTCGTCTGAGAGCTCTTTTTTGTGGCGGTTCATGAGTTTAAGGTGAAAAAGAGCAGGTGTCAGCTCAAAGAGTCCCTTTTCGATTTCGGCGAGGGCAAAGTCATAAAATTCGCTTCCTTGCTGGGGATTGGACCCTGCCGCTAGCTTATTTTTTAAAGCATAGGAGAGATAGCTATTTTTTTCTTGTCGAAAGCAGGTGAGGGGGATCGATGCGAAGAAAGAGAGCGCTGCTTGGAGAGGAAAGAATCGCTTTTCTTTGAGGGAATCAAATAGGTCAAAGAGCTCTTGAGAGATCATCTCTAATTCATCCCAGGCAAACCTCTCAGCGGCCTGGAGCATGGTCAATAGAGCTTCTTTCAATAGATGGTCATCGCGCAAGGAGAGCGTTTTTTTTACCGCCTTCAGCTGCAAAGAGAATTTGCTGAGGGACATGAAAGGAATGCTGTTGATGATGAACTGGATGGCAAAATCTCGCTGTCGCTCTAAATCGTTATGAACGAGCAGAGGGGTCATCTCTTTGAGGCGCTCTTGCAAGTGGCCGATCATGGACTCTTGATCTCGGCGACTTTTAAGCTGCCGGCAAAGCTCGAGCCCGTCGGAAAAAAGCTTCAAGAGGAGCTTGGCCTTCTTGGCTTCTGAAATATTCGACTCTTGCCAAAGGGTGAAGAACCCTTTTTCTTGAAAGGCATAGGTCAAGAAGAGGGGAGGGGGCAGGTCTAGTTTTAAAAGCTCGCTCCAACATTTAAAGAAGCGGGGGTCGGCGATGAGCGCTCTGGGAGAGCTCCCTTGTTCAGCCCAGGGCAAAGCGATGAGCGCGTGAAAACATTTTCTAAGAAAAGGCTGCCCCGCTCCATATGCTAAGAGCTCTTGCCAGGCGGACGGGTCCAAAATGGGCAGCTTTTGATAGGAACGGAGGTAAAAGCTGGCGATGGAGGGGGAAAAGGGGCGCTTTTCTCTCACTTCCTTGAGCGCGATGCTGAGCACGACCAAAGATTGCTCTTTTGCTGCGCTGAGGGTCTCTTGGCTTTTTTTCTCCTGCCCCTGCAAAAGGGCGGCAGCCAGCGCCTTTGCCAGCGCATGATCGACATCGCCGATTCCTTCATAGGCCGTAGAGGGCAGCGACTGGTGAAAAGCGCGCGCCTTTTGCAGCAGCTGCCCCTCTTTTGCCGAGGTGTGTTCTTGCAGCCAGCTTAAAAGGGAATGGTTTTTGAAAAGGCGCTCCATCTCTCTTTCCAGCAAAGGGGCGCTCTTTAAAAGCAAATGCCATTCGGCGATCAGGGGGGCAGAGAAGGCTTTTTTTTGCCTAGCCTCCTCTAAAGAGATCAATAGGCGCCACATGTCGAAGCTCTCAGCTAGGGAAAGGGCGCTCTTCAGCCTCTGCCAAAGCGCAATTCCTCTCTTTATATCTTGCTGATAGATGGCCTCAAAGAGGCGCTTGCCAAGGGCGATGGTCTCTGGCTCTAGAGGCTGTTGATTAAATGCCTGGCATACGAAAGAGCAGAGGGCTCTGTCTTTGGTTTGGACGAGGATCTCGAGCCAAAAGATTTCGACCGCGATGAGGGATTGGCACTCTTTAATGGGCAGCGAAGTGAAAGAGAGCGGCTTTTCTTTTAAGTGCGCTCGGTTGTACCAAAGGGCCAGGTGATCGAGAAGGTCTTTGGCCGAGAGCTCTCTGCTCTCATAGAGGAGGGCCCTCGGGACGTTTCTCAGCGTTTTTGAGGAAAAAGGGATGGCGCGCCCCATTTGAGCTAAGATGCCGCCCAGAAAATAGCCCATATGAGATAGAAAGGGGTCGGGCTCGGCCATCAGCTGCTCAATATTTTCAAAAGAGGAAGGGTGGCAGGCAATGGCTTCTAAGGAGCGTTTTTGCAGCATCTTTGGATAAGAGGCATGTCTTTTTAAAAAAAAGTCGTAGAGGCTGCGCGCGCAGAAAAAAGCCTCTTTTGGCATCTCTTGAGAGGAGAGGGCGGGTATTTTTGCTCTTAAAGGGAGGAGGAGGGTTGCCCCTTGCATGTTCCACTGCAAGTAGCTTTGCCCATGTAATAATCTAAAGGTGATCTCATTTTGGGGAAATAGGCTGCCAATCCAAAGCTGCAGCGAAAGCAAATCGAAGAAAAGGGGCAGATCTAAGCGCTCTAATCCCTGCCGCATCGCCTCTAATAGGGGATCTCTTAGCGGAGAAAGCGCTTTAACTAACTCCTGTCTGATTTTTTCCAGCGCCCCGCTAGGCAGGGCATTTTTCTCCTCTTGAGTTAGGGATGTTAAGGCATGGAGGGCGTGGATGATTAAAAAGAGCTCTTTCACGTCGCCCCCCTCCTGAGGCTTTGGCGCGATAAAATACTTGATGATCCTCGCCGCCCAGCCATAGCCCATCTCTTGCTGCTCTTTTAAAAAGTTGGTCGTCAGGCTCTTTGCGCGCCTTGGGCTGAAGGGGACTTTCCCAGAGCTAATTCCTTGTAGATAGCGTTTGAAGGCCATGCCGCGGTAGTCTGCTCGGGACCAGTTTAAGAGCTGAAACGCCTCATCGAAGAGGGGTTGGCTGGATTTCATGTGCTCTCCGGCCTTTTGGTCATATTCTAAAGCGAGGGAACTTAAGGGGTTTTGCAGGCTGAAGGAGAGGGAGCTGGCCCGATAAAAAAATAGGCTATGATGCTGAAGCTTTTGGGCGATTACCAGATCTAAGGTGATCGGCCGGGTCTTTTCCGGCGTCTCGAGCACGCATTCGATCTTGGCCAGGATGAAGAGGTCATCTGAACCCATCTGCTGCCGCTTGGCGACTTTTGCAGTCTTGACATGAGCCTGGCAACAGCCTTCAATCTTTTGCAATAGCTCATCGAGATGATGGCCGAGCTGGTTTTCCGGCGCCTCAATCAGCACCCGAATATCGAGGTCTTGAGGTTCGTTTGGCACATGCTCTTTGCTATAGCCTGGCAAAATCTCTTGGAGAAAGCTTTGGTAAAATGATTGGCCGAGAATGCACGGAACAAAGCTGCCTACAATCTGCCAGCGAATTCCTGGCAAGGGCAAGACCTCGCCGATGGCACCTTCAAATGTCTGCAAGAGAGAGAGCAAGTTGCCATCGATCCAGCGCGGCGCCTCTTTGCCTCTTTGGCGATCCCCGCGCAGCAAAACCTTACCGTTTAAGAGCTGCCAAAAGCGCTCCCGGCTGTTTTCGGGCAGCGCTCTCTCAAAGGAGTGGCTTAGGATGCACCCTTCATGATCGATGATCTTCCGCTCTTGAGCGAGGGCAATCCAAGCGTCGTCGGGGTGGGGAGGGCGCTCTCTTTCCTCTGGCATGGCAGAGGGGCATTGCTCTAAAGGCTGGGTGAGGAGTGCCGGCAGATTGCTGTCAATGGGCCGCGGTAGCATGATGATTTTTCTCGGTCAAAGGATGGTTTTTTGCAGGGCGAGGCGGCTCATCGAATCAGACAGCTCCTCTGCATTATCGGGTTCGGTGACGTCGATGACAGAGGCAAAATAATTGTCTTCCGTCTCTAAAGGCCAATTCATCACCTCATTTATCGAATAACAGACCGATTGCGTCCAGCTATTTTCCAAGTCGGGGTAGGCTAGATAGAATTTTTTACAGATGGCCAGGAACTTTTTCGACAGCGCTTTTCCCCCTTCAACGTGCTCTAGGTGGCCATTGCTGAGCAGGGCGTTCAGCCTTTCAATGGTCTGCCCCATATAGAGAGGATCTTCAAAAGGGGATAGTTCCATCAAATCTAGAATAGAGGAGACAAAAGATGTTAAGAGCAGCGCCTTTGGTCGCCCTCTGGCCAGTTCGATGAGATGGTCGATTAGGTCGGTGACGACGTGCTTGCAGTCCATGAGAGCTGAAGGCTGCTGATCCAGCTTTTTTAAGAAAGGGATAAAGAGGTCAAGGCTGGATCGATAGCTTTTTTTACTTGGCCCGCTTTCGCTCACATGAGGGAGATAATCGCAGGCTTTTGCTGTCTGAGCCGCAGCAAATTGGACTAGGTCATGCAAATAAGAGGCCATCTCTTTTCCTTGATGCCCCCCCGCCTTCTTTAAAAAGGCTTCTAAGAGTTGAAGCGCTACGCCGACGATGCGGTCATCGATAGGCGCTGACAGCTTCAAAGGCTTAGGGCCCTCCCCCTTTTTAACCTTTTTTCCCCCTTTTTTAGGGCGAGCATCGACTTTAGAGCTGGCATCGACGACATAGCAGACCTTGAGAGTTGCTTGGAGCAAAATATCTAATGCGCCTCGCACCCCTGGCCAGCTTAAATATGAAAGATGATCAGGATTTGGAAAATGGGTCAGCAGCAAATAGGCATCCCGCTCTTTATTGTGTGTTGCCATCCATTCAAGCTTTGCCATGTCTAAAGCGAGCGCTTTGACGGCGCTTTCGACTTGTGGCAGGCTCCCTTGAGGTACGCTATAGGAGAGGGCGAGATAATGGTTGAAGAGGGAGAGCTCTTCTAAGCTAAGCTTTGCCGCAGGTCGCGGCTTTTCTGCTCCCTTTGTATGCCCTTTCGGTTGAGCCTTTGCCCGCATCAGATCATAGGCGGCCTTAGAGAGAAAGTGCACATGCCCTTTTTGCTCCAGCCAAAAAGCTCCTTTGAGGCTTTTTAGCTTCTTTTTAATGTGCCCGATCAGATAGAGGCGATCTCTCTCCTCTGTGAGCAGTGGAGTGAGGGAGAGCTTTTCAATGGCGGACAGGGGGAGCTCTTTCTCTTTTTCGATGAGGTCAGAGAAGCTTTTTAAAAAAAGTTCTCTCTTTTGCTGAGAGCTCAGGGGTTGAAAGAGGCTAAGTGCTTGCAAAATGGCCTGCAGTTTATTTTCTTTGAGGTGAGGAGACAAGGAGAGATTCATCCTGGCCTGCGAGAAGAGGATGGCAAAGCTGATTTCCAAAAGCTCTCTTCCTTTTTGGTCTAAGAGGGCGGCCTTTTCCAAAAATAGGCAGATTTGCTGTAAATCGGAGAAGGGATCGCTGATTTTTTTCTGTTGGAAATAAGCGAGGAGGTGGTGCAGCGTCTCAAGATCGATAGAAGGTGTGGCAACATTTGTTGGAGATTTTTCGAAAGGTTTTTGCGTTAAATAGATTTTTAAAAGGGCATAGTGCTCTTTAGCCAATTCCGGATGCAGCTTTGAAAATTGGAGCAGCTCGGCGAGAGGAAAACTGAGCCCTCTCTCATTCTCCTGTTTTAAAAGAAATTGAAAGAGCTTTTGGAAATCGCGCCATGCTGCCTGCCCGCCATTAGCTTCTTGCCTGGCGCTCTCTAAGAGGGCAGAGAGCGCCAAGTGGGGCAGGGTCGAATCTTGCAGAGCAGATAGCACCGTCTGCACCCTCTGTTTGAGGGAGCTATGATTTAAAAATTGGCCGTGAAGGAGGGCTTTTTTTTCGAGAACCAACCTTTTTTGGGGGGCGAGTGCCTGCAGGGCGGGACTCATCAAAGCCATCTGATCCCAAAGGCGCGCTTTGAAGGCCGTTTGCTCTTGAGAGTCTTTAATAGCTGTCAAGCGGTCCAGAGCATGATTGGCCAGGTTAAAAAAGAGCGCGGCATCAAAGCTTTGTCGGTCGCCGCTTGTCTGTTGAAGGGTGAGCATGCTCTTCACAAAATGAGGCGTGCCGACGATTTTATCGATCAGGGAGAAGGGGATGTGCTCAGCTTTTTGCAGCAGTTTTTGCCAAAGGGGCGCTAAATTCGGGTCATCCAATGAGAGATCGTTTTTTAGTGAGAGCCGCTCCAGCATCTTTTGAAAGAGCTTAGCCCCCTCGTTGCTATTTGCCTCTTGTAGATAATCCACAAGCTTTAAGAGAAATGCTTTTTCGCCCATCTCTTCCTCTTTAAAATGGCGCAAAAAGAAAAGGGCAATCGGATAGGCGTAGCGCAGCGCTGGAGATGAGAGGTGGTGGAGCACCTTTTTAAAAAGCTGTAAGCGATCTTTCGGGGCGATGAGGCTCAAAAGGGCTTCACCGTCCGCCATCCAGCCCTTATAGAGCCATGTCGAAAGGATGGCGCTAAAGAAGGGGATGAGGGGAGAGGAGGAGATGGCCCCTTGCTCTATCAATTCTTTTGTGTCAAGCAGCCAATTTTTTCTCTCTTCCTCCTCCCCGTGTTCTATGCGCAGTGAGAAGCGCTGGAAGGAGGCGTGGTCTCCTTGGGAGAGCACATGTTTTAGAAAAGACAGATCGATCCAACCTAGAGAAAAGGCCGCCTCTGCAATCGGTTGAAAGGCCTGGCCGCCGATCGCGTCTTTTAAGCTTAAAAAATGAGGCGGGCTTTCAAAAAAGGGCGCCAGGGGCTCTTTTGCCGCCTGGACTCCTCGCTGCATTAAATGCTTGAGCGGCATCTTGAGCGCCTCTTTTCCCAAACCTCCGGACAAAAAAAGGCAGAAAATTTGCCAGGCGCTCCTATTTTCTAATAGAGGCAAAATGTGTTGAAAAAACTCCATGGCCAAGGCCGGGTCATGCCTTTGCAGCGAGCGGCAAAGCGCGCTCGCTAGAGCAGCTCTTTTCGGCCCTCTCCACTGGCTGCTTTTCTTTTGCCACTGGCTATAGACAAAGCGCGAGAGCTCAGGCCTCGTACTTTTGGCCAGCTGTTGCAGCCACTTAAGCGTCGCCGATGCCAAAGAGGTCTCTTCAGACACCCCTTCTATAGATAGGTTTAAGAGCTCTTGAGGGCTTTGTAGCAGATGCGCCCTTTGGTACCATAGGGCAATGCCGTCCAAAAAATCAGATCTCTCCAGCAAAAGGGGGGTGAAGAGGGCCTCGGGCACACGTTCTAGCATCTCCCAGTCAAAGGGGAAGCTTTTGCCAAGAGCTGCAGAGGCAATCGAGACATGATAGCCTAGATGGCAAAAGAACGGGTCCTCGTCGCGGCAGAGGTCTCGAGCAGGCTGTTGCAAGGTTGCAAATGCCAAGTCTAGATGAGGCAGATCGCTTTGCAGCTTTTCAAACTTTGCCCATGAAGAGAGGGCAAGAGGGGAGGTCAGCATGAGGGGAAGCAGCTGGCGCAAAAAAGAGCGCTCAGCAAGGGCCTCTTTCTTTGCCAGATGCTCGAGGGGCAGAGCGAGGGGCAAAAGGAGTGTCCCTTCTCCTATATGCCATTGCCAGTGAGGTTTGCCGGCGTGCCTCCTTAAAACGATGGAAGAAGAGCCGCTAGCTATGAATAGCGCCGTTTGCAGCACTTGAAAAAAGGAGGGGAGGGAAAGGCTTTTTAGCCCCTCGAGCAAGAGCTGGAAGAGAGGGCTCTTCTCTTGGGCAAACTCCGCGCTGAGCATCAGCTGCAGCTTTTTTTGCATCAAGCTGATTTCCGTCTTGCAAAGAGATGCCGGCCCTTGGATCTTGGAAAGATAGTATAGGGCATGGATTGCTTTAAATAAGCTTTGCCACGGGCGTTTGCTGAGCTTGGCGCTGGTCTTTTTTAAGATTTTGACCAGGTTTTCCAAGCGCCTAGCCGGCGCAAAGTTTTTCTCTGCCACTAAAAAATGCTCGAGCAGCTCTTCAGCAATGGCGGGGCGAAAGACAGTGTGGCCTGTGGAGATGAGATTTAAATAAATCCCGGCACCAATCGAGTCGTAGTTTTTTGCTTCCCAATTGAGAATGCGCAATTGGGTATCGAATAGGGGTTGCCAGCAAGAAAGGCGCTCGCTAGATTCTTGATCGCATTCGATTTGCAAATGCGCCGCCCGGTCCAGGTCCAAATTAAAAAATAGCGCCCTCCGGAAAAAGAGGCTCTTATTTTTGAGGACGGTGGCCACAATGAAATCAAAAGAGCAGCGGATAGATCCTCCCGGGCGCTCAATCTCGCACTCGATGGTGGCCAAAATAAAGAGACCATTATCTCCAATCTGCTGCCGCTCATTGACGCGCACCCCTTTTGCTTTTCTTTGGCAGCAGTCGGTGATTCTTTCCAGCAGCAGATGGAAATGCTCTTCAAAGTGGGGCCCTGCTTTGACCGTGACTCTGACATCGATGTCGTTGATCTCTTTTTTTTCCCATTGGGGAGTCTGCTGCAGGTGCTCTTCAAAAAACAAGCGGCTGCAATCCTCGCCTAAAATGTAGAGGACAGCGCTGCCGACTAGTTGCCATTTTAGGTCCAAGACGGCCGAGGGCATGCTGTAAATTTCTTTTCGAAAGAGGCGAAGCAGTTCCAAAAGCCCTCCTGGCACCTGGGGGCCAGATTCCGCTGGCAGCAGCTTCAAAGGGCTTTGAAAGAGCTCTAAAAAACGGGCGCGCATCCCTTCCGTGACCTTTAAAGCGGCAAATGCGCCGGTCAAAAATCCCAGCTCATCCATGAGCCCTTTTTCAAAAGCATTTCTCAAGAGGGCATCTTCCATCTGCTCGCTCGGCAAAAAGAGTTCCCCTTGCTTTTCCGGCAACTCTGCACCTGAAAGAGAGGGGGGGAGAGCAGCTTGTTTTGGAAAGATCGGGGATGTGATGGGCAACATGAGTATTTCCTTTGCAGGTAATCAAGCTGGTAAAAAGAAGTGCCGTTATTTCGAGACTTGCGAAAATAAGAGTGTTTAAATAGTGTAGTGAGATTAGGTGTGGTGCCTAAAGGCGATTGCACTCTTTCAAGTTATCAGCGAGGATTTTTATGGGACTATTTTGCCAGCGACTTTCATTTTTAACCCTCTTTTTTTGTAGCTTGAGCTCTGTTTCTTGCCTTCGATGCCCTATAAGGGAGGGGGCAACGTCGCTCCCTCCTGTTGCGCTGAGCGAACAAGGGGCGTTCAAGCCTCGCTCAGAAGAGCCTTTTGACGCCTATTTGGCTAGAGTCAAAAATACCCTTGTCATTCAAGAGTATGAGAAAAACAATTATGAAAAAGCCATTAAAGAGAGAAAGCATTCTCTCAATCAGCTGACCGGGCAGCGGCAAGAATTAGAAAAAGAGCAGGATGACCTGCGCCAGTTTGTCTCAATTAAAGAGACAAGCGGGACTGCAAAAGAGGAAGTCGATGAGGGAATCGCGCTCTATATCGTCAAAGAAAAGGATACGCTGCAAAAAATTGCCCTCGATAAATACGGCACCCACACCGCATGGCTTGCTCTCTACCGCCTCAACATCGACCGGCTAAAGCTCGGCCCCAACGTCTTGGAAGTGGGCGATGTCTTGATGCTGCCCTCTTTCTTAGAAGAGGCTCCGGCCGAAAAACCTTCTAATGCCGGGTTTCACCCTCTGTGAATCTGATTTTTGATAAGGCAGCGGGGATTCAAGCCCTCTCTCTTTTTCTGTTCGGCGCCACTTGCCTGAGCCTTCTGGCCAAAAGAAAGGTGGGGCTGCCCTTTCCCGGAGCTGATCGGTTCAATGCTCTGCCTCCTTCCCCTTATGCTCGAGCCGTTCTTTGGCTGAAGCGGTCAGCCCTAGCCTTTTTACTGCTGGCTGCCTTCCAACCCGAAATCTACCTGCCAAGCGTTCCTCAAGGATTGCCTAAAGAGGGGATTGCCCTTTATCTCATCTTAGATCAATCCGGTTCCATGCAAGATGGCGCCTTTGGCGCCAAAAGCCGCCAATCGAAGATGGCTGCTTTAAAAGAGATGACCAAACAGTTCATCCAGGCGCGCCAGAGCGACCTCATCGGCCTTGTCTCCTTTGCCCGCACCGCTGAGGTGCTAGCTCCACTCACCTTAGATCAAAACGCTCTAGAGCAGGCGCTAGATGGCCTTCAACCCGCTGGCAGCCAAGAAACCGACGGCACTGCCATCGGCTACGCTCTCTTTAAAACTGTCAACCTCATGCTTGCCAGCGCTGCCTATAAGAGCCCGTTCAAAAAAGCGCCCTTCGATGCCAAGCATATGGTGGCCGTCATCGTCACCGACGGGCTGGATACGCCAAATCCCCTCGACCGCGACAACCCTTTGCGCTCTTTGTCCATGGCCGAAGGGTTTGCCTTTGCCAAGCAAAGCGGCATTCGGGTCTATATGATCAATGTCGAGCCGTCTCTTCGCCTCATGCAATACGCCCAAGTGAAGCAGCAACTCGAACAGCTGACCGCGATGACGGGTGGAAAATTGTTTTTGAGCGATTCAGAGTCTTTAAAAGAGGCCTATGCCGAGATCGACCGCATCGAAAGGATGCCGATCTCGATTCCTCGCACCGCCTTTTATCCCCTTTCCCCTCTGCTGTTGACAATAGGCGCCCTCTGCCTGCTCCTCTCTTTTGTCATAAAAAGCCTGTGGTTGAGGAGCGCGTTTTGAGATGCCGTTTGACTTGCTGTATGCGACCTTATTATTCTTTTGCGCCCTTTTCCTCTACCAAGAGCTGAGCATCAGGGGCGTGGTCAGGCTACTATTTAAAGGCGTTCGAGGAGCTACGCAA
>JARBTN010000099.1 GCA_029240195.1 Chlamydiales bacterium | reverse complement strand
TCGCACGGCGATGGCCGGTTTGATCGCCGCCAAATATCTCGCTCCAAAAGAGATTCGGGGCATTGGCATTTTGGGAACAGGCCTGCAAGCTCGCTTGCAAGCGGAGCTTTTAAAGCGGCAGACGAAGTGTCGAGACCTTTGGGTCTTTGGCCGCGATTCGCATCGAGTAGCCGAGTATACCCACGATATGACCTTGGCAGGTTTCCGCGTCTTTAGGGCTAAAACGGCAAAAGAGCTGGCCTTAGCATGCAATCTGATCATCACAGCGACTGCCGCGCGAGAGCCTCTTTTGCATTTAGAGGACGTGCAGCCGGGCACTCATATCACCGCCCTCGGCGCCGATGCTCCAGGCAAACAAGAGCTCGATCCCAAGCTCTTTCAGCGAGCAGACCTCATCGCCGTCGACTCTAAAAGCCAATGTCTCGACCATGGCGAGACTTCTCATCCCTTTCAAGCCGGCTTGATCTCCAAGAGCGACATTGTGGAACTCGGCGAAATCATCATAGACGTGGGCTTAGCCAGAAAGAGCGACTCTCAGGTGACGATTGCCGATTTGACAGGCCTTGGTGTCCAAGACATTCAAATTGCTAAAGCCGTGTTGGCGCTCTAGTGCCCCATCCACTTAATTTTGATGCCTCTGAAGCTTGTGCCAAAGCCCGGTAATTGGACTGCCGCAAGCTCTTGCATCATATGGGATTGACCAGCTGTACCTCTTGGCTATGACCCATTTGGGAGGAGAGAGAGCCTGTTTTAAAGGTCGGTTGATTCAATTTCCTTGAGCCTAAGTGTTAGGAAATTGCCCTGGCCTGCAAAACGGTCTCTATTTTCTTGAGATAAGTAGTGGGCAAAAAGGTCTGGAAACTCATCGCCGAGGAGGGCAACGGTCTCTAGATCGCTCAAAGAAATACCTAAACGGGCAAAAAGAGAGAATATGATCTCATCTGATATGAGGGGGCTTAGCTGACGCGAGTCTTCGATCAACACGTTTAGAATGTCTCTAAGCTTGATAGGGTCCTTTTTGAAAAGGGCAGCCTCTTCTTCTTGAATAGACTCTAGAAGGAGCGGGAGGAGGCTTTGACACTTCTCTTCTCTAAGGGCATTTTGCAATGCTCTGCCTTTTAATGGGGAAGCTCGATGTTCTAGCATATAGCGAACTCTTTCAAAAGAGGGAGAAATTTCAACGGCATCAAATGACAATGCAGACTGTAATAATGAATACCCCGATTTCGAGGTCTTATTGAGGTCTCCTTTTAAAGCGACAATTCTTTGAATCAAATCAAAATCGAGCGCAATATGACATAAAGCAGCCTGAGACGGGTATTCCAAGCGGCAAAAATCTTCCATATTTCTTGCCTTAGCTGTCTTCTCAGCGTAATTGGAGTCAGATTGTAGTATGATGTACGCTACAGCAGGAATGGCAAGGCAGCCTACAATGATAAGAGGAGACGCTGTAAAGATTGCCAATGCAACCGTAGCAACACCTGCAGCCAGCGCTGCCAAGGCAACGACCATGGTTCTGCGATCCAGGAGATTGAAATCTTCTTCCCAGATATCCGAATCTATCCCTTCCTGAATGGCAGGAGTCAAAAGAGGAACCATTTTAAAGACGGGGTTTTTGGCAAAATTAATTGATAGCATATAAGACCATTTAAAGTAGGCTTTGAGATTTAAATAAATGGTATTTTTATAAAGGATGTTTTATTTTTAATCAAGGAATTAAATAGTATGATTTCTTTAAAATAGAAACTGCTTCATTGATTCTCTTGAGCGCCCCCCCCCTTTGCCATAAGCCGCTGAAAGCGCTCTATGAGACAGAGGAACCGGACGCCTCCCCTTTTTTGAGGTGGACGGCATGTTCGATCTCCTGATCGAAGAGGGAATCGTGGGAAATTAAAATCAGCTGGTCGAAGCGATATTCTTCGAGCAATTTTTTAATTTGATCGACCAGCTGCTCGCGGCTCTCTTTGTCGACGCCGTACGTGGGCTCGTCGAAGAGGCAGATTTTTAGGTGGCTAAATTGCGTGATCATGGCCATGACCATGGAGAGGGCAACTTTAGTCTGCTCTCCCCCTGATAGCATTTTAAAGAGCTTTTCTCCTGACATGGTCTGCACTTTTAGGCTGTAATTGGCCGAATCCCAGCGGATTTGGATGGCTTCTAAGCTGATGGCGTTGTAGATCTGCTCGGCGCGGCTGGCGATCGTCTTAGAGAGGATGGAGGCAATTTGGGGCCCGGCTTGTTTATAGACTTTGCGCGCCGTCTCGAGAAAGTAGAGGGCGCCTTTTAAAGAGCGCCTTTGGTGGGCGAGTTTGCCAATCTCAGCATTGAAGATAGTGAGCTTGCGCATGTCTTCATGGAGGTGTACAAGATCGATCCCTTTTAAAAGGGACTTTTTTTCACCGCTGCTGCGGTAGAGCGCTTCGATCTCTTCGGCGAGCGTCGCCTTCCTTTCAGGCTGCAGCTCTGACTTTTTTAGGGCTACCTCGTTTTGGCTCTCTTCGAGCTCTTTTTGCGTTTCAATGAGCGCTTTTTGCACGCTTTCAGCCTGCCTTTGCCGCTCTTCTAAGAGGGCGCTCTCCTCGGCATATGCTAGGTAGGTGTGGTAGGAGTCGCGATGCCTCTCCATTTGCAGGCGCTCTTGCAAGAGGTCGTCTTCCAGCGCATTTAGATGGGCGATTTGCTGGTCAAGGGCGGCGATTTGGACTTGGCTGTCTTGCAGCTGAAAGGCGCCCTCTTCCATCTCTTTTTGACTCTCTAATAGCTTTTTTTGACAAGAAAGTGTTTCTTTTTCAATGGCTTGGAGTCTGGTATCTATTTGATTGAGCTGCCATTCCAAGTGCAGCTCTTGCTTTTGCTTGGCTTTCAGCGCCTCTTGCTCCATGGCATAAGTGCTTTCTAAATGTTCTAAGTCTATCTTAAGCTGTTGTAAAGCGCATTCAATCGACTTTGGCAGCGGGTTTTGAGTGAGCTCTTCCCAGCGCTTTTCTAGCAAATCGATTTGCTGCTGCTGCGCCTCTTTTTTGGCCAATAAGAGAGAGCGGCGCTCCCTCTCTTGACGTTCCAAGAGCAAGAGCCCATGCAGCTTTTCAATTTCCACACTCATTGCTGCCCGCTCCCTTTCAAGCATCGATGCCTCTAATTCGAGCGCTTTTTCCTCTGAAGAGACATGCTGGGCGTCAAACTGGCGGCAAGTCTCTTTTAAAAAAGGGCAGATGCCGCCAGCTATTTGTTTTAGCTGGGCCATCAGGGCATTTTTCTCCGCCCTTTTCTCTGCCGCTGCTTGGGCTATTTCCCGCTCTTTTTGTACAGCCAGCTTTTGAGCTTGTTCCAAGGGGGCGAGGTCGCTGAGAGGGGGGCAGTCAATCTTTTCAGCGTGGGCAGATTGAATCTCTTTTAAAAGGGAGGAGCGCAAAAGCTGGCTTTGAATTTGCTCGGCTAGCTTTTGAGCACGATCTTGAAGAAGGGGGATTTGTTTTCCGAGAGCGTCTTTCTTCTCGCCATTGGCGGCAAGGAGCAAATCGCTCTCCTTCTTCTCTGCTGCCAGCTTCTCCAGCGTTTTTTCAAAGGTTTTGATTTGCTCTTCTCGCTTGGCTAAGAGCTGTTGCAGCTGCAACGCTTGCTTGAAGAGTAAATCCCTCTGCTTAAAAAGTTGGGTGCGGGCGATCAGCTCCCTCTCCAGCTTTTTGACAGCTCGATCAGCTTGCTCATACGCCTCTTTGCCGGGAGCTTGCTCTTGGCAAGCCGCGCGGGCAATCAGCGCGCGCGCTCTCATCACATGGGCCTGATTGAGGCGCTCTTGCCCTTGAACATGCAATTGGGCGAGGGCGCGCTCTCGTTGCAAGGCTTGTTGGTATTCAGATTCAGCTTGCTGCAAAGCTTCCCATTCCCTCTTGCCCTTTCTTTCTCTTTGAGACATCTCTGCCAGCTCATTTTCTAAGGCCATCTTGCGCAAGAGACGCTCTTGCCAGCGCTCTCTAGCCCCTAAAAAGGGTTTGAGCTTTTCAATAGCGAGCTCAATTTTATGGTTTACCCCTTCAATTCTCTCTTTAAGGTCCCGCCCATCTTCTAAAAGCGCGTCGGCCAGCTTGGCAAAGCGCTCCACTTCAAAGAGGGGGTTGAAATAAGCCTGCTGCTCACTGGCTTTTAGCTCAAATGCCCGGGTCACCCGGCCCTGGCCGACGCCAATCAGCTTTTCAAAAAGGAGAGAGAGCCTTTGATAGCTTGGCACGCCAAAGAGCTGAGCGAGCACCGTCGCCACAGCCCCTTCTCCCTCGGCAATGAGCTCGCCTTGGCAGTAAAGCTTCGATCTGGACTTGCCGCCGTAGTGGCGCATCAAGGAATAGGCGCTCTCTTCCAGCGAGAAAGCAATTTCAATTTCCCCTTCCTCCTCTTGATTTCTCAAAAGATAGCGCTCTAAAGAGATCTTCTGCCCCTCTCTTGGGTCGGCGCCAAATAAACAGAGGCCAATGGCCTCTAAAATCGTTGTCTTGCCGCTGCCGTTGCGCCCTTGGATGAGGTTGAGGCCGGCTGAGAGATTAATGACATGTCCTCTTTGATCTGGGCCATCGCCGAATGCTTTGATATTTTTCAGGCGAATTTTTTCAATGATCATAGGAGCCAATCTGATTGGATGAAGGGATCTAGCCAGGCATCGAGGGGGCGCGCCTCTTTTACCGAAGAGCGGGTCTTTTCAATAGCGCTCAGCCAATTGAGCGTCTGTTGCACCTTTTCCCCGCTCAAGGCAAAATGCTCTTGCACCAGGTGAGTGAGCACATCTTGCTCGATCTCACTCTTGGAGAGAAATTGCGGCAAATCCTTTCGCCTTCCGGTATAGAGCTTGAGCTTTTCTAAGTTTAAAAAGACGGCGTAAGCTTGGCAGGCCTCTTGGATTTTGTCCTCTAAGGCGGCCGTGTCAAAGCGCAATCTGTCGGCATGGCAAGAGCCTGTTAGATCGACAAAAAGGATGCTCTCTGCTTTGAGGGCTACATGTTTTAAAGCAGAGAGAATCGCCTCTTCGAGCTTTTCCACCGCACCTTTAAGCTGGCTGCCAAAGGGTGTGCAGTCGATCTCTAAGCGCAAGAGATCGCGCTTGGGGGTATTTTGCAGCGTCACCTTGACAGAATCGCCAATTTCGATGCGGGCATAGCCGCGGTTGGGGAAGGCGTCTTCAGAGAGGCGGCAATTTTCTAAAGAGCCTGGGTTGCAGGCCCAGTTTCCAAGCAGCAAAGGGCGGTGCAGATGGCCAAGGGCCAGGTAAGAGACGCAATTTTTTAGCGCGCGCATCTCTTCAGAGGGGATGCCTCCCGACTCGCCAAAGAACGAGGAAAGGCCGGCGTGCAGTAAGAGGACGACAGGCATTGGCCGCCACTTTTGCAAGATGGGCAGCATTTGCTGGATTCGTTTGGCCGTCTGCGATCCTTGGTAGCCGCAGCCGAGGAAGCGCACACCTTGGATGTCGATGAACGACCCGGAGCGACCATCCCAGGGCGTCACCTGGAGCGGGTTGAACGAAGTGCTGAGCAGGCAGATGAGGCCAATTTCTGAAAGGTAATAGAGCCAGCTTTCTTGGAAGGGCTGCAAAAAGGCGCGGTCATGGTTGCCCTCGATGGCCAACACAGGGATGGAGTGCTGCTTTAAGCGTGTTAAAAGCTCTGTCGCCTGTTTGAGGTGTTTGGGCTCAATGGTCGGCGTATCGAAAAAATCGCCTGTGATGAGAAAGACATCGGCCTCCTCTTCGATGGCTCTTTCTACGACAAAGGCAAAGGCATCGGCCATATCTTGGTCGGGCAGCTTGCCTTGCAGCCGCTCTTTGCCGAGGTGCACATCGCCGCTATGAAAGACCTTGAGCATAAAAATCCTAGCATTTTAAGTGAGGGGAGGCGGCTGCTCGCCTCCTCTTAAAATTTGCCTTAAGCCAAAGGGCTAGCCCTTTGGAATCCCTATTTTTTTTAAGGGGCCAAGAAAATTCCTTACGCTAAAG
>JARBTN010000027.1 GCA_029240195.1 Chlamydiales bacterium | reverse complement strand
CACTGTGCCCCTCAGCTTTTCTAGCGGCTCTCTGGAGTTTGGCAGGCCGCTCTCTTTGGAGAGCGGGGAAGAAATCGAGTCGCTTTGGCTATCGTCTTCTTTCCAATCCCTATTAAAAGAGCGAAACCTCTTAAAAGGGCGAAGCGCCCGGGATTGCCTCTTTAGCGCTTTAAAGACCCCTATTCCCGCCCCTTTGACGCTCGAAAAACTGGCGCTGGCTTTTTTGCTGCAGGAAGAGGCCATAGCTTATGCCGATTATGCCACATTTAAGAAAGGGGAGGGGAGCCAGCTAGAAAAGGGGCTGCCAGCTGATGTCAGGGCGCGCTGCTTGCGCGTGGAAAAAGAGCTCCAGTGGCTCCGCGCCTCTTACAACCGGCAGCTGGACAATCCCTTATTGCGCGCTTGGGAGTATACCATCGCCTCTTTTTCGGAGGGGCAGTCAACTCTCTCTCGTTGGAATCTCTACTCAAGCATTGGCTTTGAGGCAGAAGAGGAGGGGGGCATTGGGCAGTGCCTCTACCAAGCCATTCAAGAGCGGATTAGCCGCCTGAAAGCGGATATTGAGAGGATTCAAGAGGAGTATGACACGTTATTTGTCCTCATCCGCACTTTGGAGACCAGGCTTAGGACATGTTCTGAAAAAGAGGGGGAGTGGCTAAAGATCGACTACCAAAATAAGGTGCGAGAGACCGATCGGCTGGCTTTTCGAAGAGATGACATCGCTGCGAGGGCCCGCCGCCTGGCCGACAGCTACCAGGCCATTTTAGACTTTTATTTGGAGCGCTTTCCCGACTATTTCCAAGAGGTGTACGACCCGGACATAGAGACGCAAGGGGAGCACCTCTTAGACGACAGCCCCGCCGGATTCCGCCTGCTCTATAAGCATGGGCGGCAAAACCCCAGCCTTTGGACGCGCGTGGAGTCTTTAAACGGCTATGGCGACGCTTTGGCCTCCTTTTTTACAGCGCTGGAGGTGGAGATGGCGCCCTCTTTTGAGGGGATGGAGGAGGACTTGCAAGACTTGACCACCACCGTTGTCTCGCATGTGCGCAGCCTCTACTTTTTAGAGAGCGCCATTCGGCGGATGGCCAAGGCGCACGGCCAGCCCATCAGGGAGCCGGTATTGGAAAACCTCGATCGGCTAGAGAAAAAGCCTTGGGTCTATACAAGCGGCGGGACGATGGACCATTTAGTTTCCGCTTACTTTGGCCTGGAAGAAAAGCCGAGCCAAGTCAGCCGTTCTTTAGAGAGTCCCTATGAATTGATGATGTTTGCCATCGATACGGTGAAAAATATGCCGGCCAAATACCAGGGAATATTCCATAAAGGGAGCGAGCGCTCTTTGCTGATGCATTCGCCAACCCACGCCTTTTTGCTCAAACCGGGGTTTTCGCTTTTCTACGAGGCTTGGCATAGCTCTGTCTACTCTTCCAGCTGGGTGGGCCAATATTTCGCGCGGCCAGGCTTAAATGAGCTCGAATCGATGAAGCTGACGCAAAATGGCATGCACTACCTCTTCGATCAGCTGAAAGTGCGGTTGAAGCTGGAGACGCCTTCAGGCTTGCTCTCTGACTTCCCCGAGGGAATCACGCCGATGGAATTTCGCCGTTTGCTGTTGCAAAAGATGCCGCACCATCAACTCCATCTGGCCAGTGAAATTGACGCCGTCCTCTTCTCAAACTTACCTCTTTTAGAAGAGAAAGATGTGCCGGGCCACCTGCTCGCACTCTTCGAACGGCTAGAAGAGCTGCCCGATGCCGCCCCTTGGCTGAAAGAGTACTTAAAAGATAACGCCTATCCTAAGTTGCCTTTTGGAGTGATCTCCTCCCAGCGCTTTAGGCAAGGGGCGCTAAACTTGCTGGCCTATTATCTCAATCGAGATAGCGCTTCCTTGGATTATCAGGAGCGCTTTTTAAAGATCATGCGCTCTTTGCAATTGGCCCTAAGCGAGCCCTTTCTCTTTGCCGACAGCAATTGGTCCTCCTATCATTTTGCCTGCCTGGTTTCCCCGGGGACGGGCCTCTTGGAGCTTTGGCTCGTCGATTTTTCTCAAAGCGAAGGCCGGCCGATGCCCGATTGGTTTGCGGCAAGCTTTGCCAATCGCACCTGGGGCGTCTATGTCGACCCAAGCCAATACTCAAGAAAGGAGATAGCACCTCTTAAGTTGCCTGCTACAAAGGGGATGCACATTTTGCGCGCTTAATTTAGTAAATGTGATTTAGCAGTGTGTTTAGAGGTAAAAAAGCAACTTTTATCGCCCTCCTATGTTATTCTAAAAGGCTTGTTTTGAGTCTATTAGAGGAAGATGGGTTAAAAATATCTTGAATGCAAGCCAATTCCCGTTGACTAAATCAGCTTTACCCAGTATATATAAAGGTAAATGGAAATAGATTTGCTTTCTGACCTGCCTGGAAATCAATTTTTGCAGGCACCATTCGAAAAAAAGCAAATAAAGTTCAAGTTACTGACAGTTCGCGCCGATAATGTAAGTCTCGTGTAAAATGTAAAGCCGCCTGCTGGAAGTTGTTCTTGAGAAGTGAACGAAGAATGCTAATAACTTATATAGACGCTGCCGTATAGCTCTTACTAATGATTCCCTTAAAAAACGGCAAACGATTTAGATAAAAGTATTCTCGAATTGACTCTCGAGCACCTGAAGACCAGCGCATAAGCCTTAATACAATACCTGAGCGGAGCGCTTTGAAAAGAGTTTATAAAAGAGCCTGTCTCTTGTCTGAAGTGTTTATTGTGAGAAATGGACAAACACAGAAGACGTAACCTATCAATGCAACCAAAATTGGAGAGAGTCATGAAATTTTTACGGTACGTGTTGCCCATCGCGGTAGCTTGTAGCTTTTCCACAGCTTATGCAGATGATGCCGAAGCATCTTTCGACAGCAAAGTAGAAAGAGACATTGGTGGTGCATCTACATTTGTTAAATCAAAAAGAGAATACACTCTACAGGAAAAACTTCCTAACCTGAATATCAGCGGCGATGTTCGCGCTAAGTGGACTCACTATACAAGAAGCCGCTCAACATTGATTCCTGCTGGCCCAACCGTTGGTAAAGTGAAAGATACAGGTAAAAACACAACTTTTCCTGCCAACCAATATAACTTAGAATTCAACCTGATGTTCGATTACAAAGCTGATCGCACATGGATGGTTGGTCAAGTTAAATCAGATAACAGCGCTGGTTCCGATCAGTATAGCGTTGTAGATAGCCACGGTCTTTTTGGTAGCGGCACATCTGACAAGTTTAAACTGAGCAAAGCTTATATCGGTTACAATGTTCTCGAAGAAGGCGCTTCTCGCTTTGACGTAGAAATTGGTCGTCGTAGCCTTTATGACCTCTTCGATTCGAGAATGCAATTCCAAAGCCGCTTTGATGGCGTTGCCCTCAAATACTCAAATGCTTACGAAGGTATGGCTGATGCTTACCTCAATGCTGGTGCATTTGTAGTCGACCAAAATATGGGTCACTACGGCTTTGTTGGTGAACTCGGAATGTTAGACATTGCTGATCTCGGCCTTGATGTGAAATACTCGATGATTCACTGGCTGAATAAATCTGCCAACAGATCTGGAACCACAGATCCTGTAGGTGCTCGTTTCTTGACTTCCCAAGTTACAGCTGCTTACACATTAGATCCTGAATACCTGGACATGAAAGCTCAAGTATACGGTGCTTTCTTGGTCAACCACAAAGCAAGAGCTACAGATATCGATGCTGGCTGGGATAAAAAGCTAAATACTGGCTGGTACGCAGGGATTGCTCTCGGTGAAGTTCGCAAAGAAGGCGACTATAGCGTTGACCTCAGCTACCAACATTGCGGAGCACAGGTAACCCCAGATATCGACAATGCAGGTATCGGACGTGGTTATAAAAGTGGCGACCGTTTCAAACCAACTAGCCTAAATATGGGTAGTGGAAACTATAAAGGCGTTCGCCTCGATGCTTCCTATGGTGTAACTGACAATATGGCTGCTCGCTTAGAATTCGATTATGCTAGAGCTGCTAACAATGAAGTATTTGGTGCCGGTTTAGCTGCAGGTATTTTAAGAGATACCAGCCACCGCTACACAAGAGTCCAAATCACAGGTATCTACGCCTTCTAATTGCTGAAAAGCTTATAAGGTCTGCCTGATTGATTCGAGGAGCTGCTTGGGAGACGTCTCGAGCAGTTCTTCAGAGAAAAATTCAAAGAGGAGTTCTTAATTGAGCTCCTCTTTTATTGCTCTATAGAGCGTTTAGAAAGTTATTTTAAGAAAATTTCTTTTTTAGAAATCTATCTAGCTCAATTGTAGAGAGTCACTAACCAGGTTTTAAGAAAAGTAACTCAAACAATATTTCCCTATTTCGAATACGAAAGACAGCCGACTAGCTTATAGCTTAAAAACATCTTCTTTGAAGACTACTTGCTCCCCATCGTTCTCCCTCTTTTAACTCCCCCTAAGTTTCTCCTATTTTATCTTCCTTCCCCTCTCCCCCATACTCTCCTTTTAAGCTTTCTTTTCTCTTTATCAGTGCCTCAGTTGCCCTCAAACCCTGCCTAGAGTGCATCATTTTTTTTAAGCATTTAACCGCCTTTAAATCGCATAAAATAGCTCAGGGTTGTAATATCCTAACCATTGCGCAAAAAGCTCTTAAAAGGGGCTATATAGAGCTCCCTTTGCATACTCTTCAATCAAATGAATAGCATAAGGGGAAATGTGATATGCAAGTTGACTTATGGCAGCAAAAGCTTGGTGAGGATAGCTCTCAATGGATTCTTGACGTTGAGGATCTAAAGGAAGTAAAGATAGGCCATCGCCCTAGACGTCTTTCTTTTACCATCTGTCATTGGGTGGGTGGGCATCCTTCCAGCCTAAAGTTGATTGCAACTAGGATGCGAAAGCATCTGGCAGATCTCTCTGCTTCTACTTTAGAAGAAAAGGGGGTTGAAGCGGTCAAGACGCTCTCTTTGAATATCACCTGGCTCAACAAGCGTCTTAAGCGGCACAATCAAAAACTCATAGGAATTTGGAGTTTTTTCTTAAATCTCGAACCTTTGAAACAGGATAATCTCAAGTATTTTATAAGTAGTCGGCAGCCTTTACCTTGGTATCGAGTGCGCGATGCCTTTGATAGACATCTTTGGCCTTTATTGTCCCAGCGCGATTTAAAGAACATCCGCTTTTGCAGCCAAGAGTTGAGAGACATTGTCCATCGAGTTCCCTTTCAACGGCTGAGAGTGCCCAATTCAGCTAAAAGGGAAGAGGTTATAGAGAAGTTAGAAGAAATTGGGCAGGTTATTGCGCTAGATCTACTCTCGGCAGCTCAACTCTCCTTTGCAGATGTTGTAGCGGCAATCTCTCATTTAAGTTGCCAAAAGTTAATCGAGCTGAGCTTTCTCCAAATGGGCGCGATCAATGATCTATTAAATCCTCAGACCCATTTAAAAAAGCTGTTCATCAAAGTTCAAGATTCTCAAAGCCAACTCGACCTCCCTCAAGGGCTATTGCAGGTTGAAAATATGCGCCTAGAGGTCAATCGCGCCACATCTAAAGTTGTCTTGCAGTCTCAGCAGTTTTTTTCTCAGCTTCAAGAATTAAAAATTACTGAGAGCCTCCTTAATGCTCCCGCTTGGAATCTCCTCTTAAAGGGGGCTAGTCATTTAAAGCGCCTAGAGCTAGAAGGAAAAGTGGTAGCAGAGAGGGTTAGCATCGATTGGGAGGGAAGAGATTTACAAAGGTTGGAAGAATTGACCCTTTCTTTAGATGCCTACGAAGAAAATGGGACTTTGCCACAAGCTATCCTGCAGCGTGCCACGCATTTAAAGGTGCTGAAGATTGAGGTCGCTTCCATCGTAGCACTGCGCCGTTTTCTTCTTTGTAGCTATTCCTTTAAAACTACGCTGGTGTGGTTGGACCTGTCTCGAAGAGCACCCTATTCAGCTCAATCCTGCCCTTCCTCAAACCTTCTCAAATTCTCACGCGATTTTTTTAGCCTCATCGCATTCTCTTACCCTCATCTAAGGGAACTCAATGTAAAGGGATGGGGCAGGGGCATTAGCTATAGCCAGTTGCCAGACCTTTGTGAGGGGTGTCCCGATTTGCGGGAGGTAGGGCTAGAAGAAGAGCTCGTTTCGCCCCTTTTATTGAGTTGTTTGCCATCGACTCCATAAAAAGGGGAGAAGAGCAAAATCCCCCCCTTTTTTTGTGCCTTCAAACAGCTCTAAATAGAGGCAATTTGAAAGTAGTGCTTTTTTGTATTTCCTAAGCAGCTTAGAAAGCGAAGCTATTCTTTAGCGCGGTCATTTGAGCTGCGACAGTGCCATGAGCTTTTCTCGCTCCCTGAGTCAACTTTTCAGATGAATGAATAGCCTTGCTTTCACTGAACGATATCATTTATCTTTTCTTTTATAATGCAATTGTACTAATCCAGTATCGTATGTTTTTGCAATTATGAATTCAAGTGGTTGCTCAGGTATCCCTTGCTTAAAAAGCTTTGTTCCGGCACCTAATAAGATCGGGATAATGGATATTGTAAACGCGTCTATTAAATCAAGATGTAACAGCTCATTAATTATTTCTGCTCCACCATCACAATAAATATTTTTTCCTTTTTGAGATTTCAGCTGAGTTACGAGTGCTTCCAAATTTCCAGTGTAGAAAGTTGTTCTGCCTACACTAGGTTTTTGTGTTCTAGTGATGACATAAATGTCTCTTTGTCCATTGTCGTAATGGGATGAACCGATTTCTTTAAGCACATAATCATAGGTCTTTCGGCCTATTATTATGGTGTCGATTGAGTCCGAAAATTGAGCATAGCCATAGTCTTCGTTCTCTTTTTCTACAAGTTTTAAGAAACTTAGGTCATCATTGGATTTTGCAATATAACCGTCTAAGCTCATTGCAATAAAAAGTGATAATTTACGCATCTTCCTTGCGTATTAAAGTTTATAAAAAATTACTTTTCGATCAGTAAAAAGAATAAGTAAGCAAAAATAAGCCTGTTATTAGGATATGTTTCTCATGCTGAGTCGGTCCAAATATCTGTCTTTTTTCGTACTATTCCTGATTACTTCTTTGCCAGCCATTGCTGAAGAGACTTCTTCTGCTAACGAGGCTTTTCTAGAATCTTTCATAGAGAAAACCTTACCGATTGAGCAAGATCTTTTTGCAAAAGGAGAGCCTTCTCCTGCATCAACACCGGAATCTTCTAATCAAAGAACCCCATATGTACAGTCCTTGAGCCCCTGTACAATTATCGATGGGCTTGTCGATATGCAGTCGCTCCCATATAGCTCGTTTCGCCCACTCTATTGAGTTGTTTGCCAAAAAGGGGAGAAGAGCAAAATCCCCCCTTTTCGACCTTCGAACAGCTCTAAATAGAGACAATTTGAAAGAAGTGCTTTTTTGTATTTCCTAAGCAGCTTAGAGAGCGAAGCGATTCTTTAGCGCGGTAAATTGAGGTGCAATGGTGGCATGAACTTTTCTCGCCCCCAGAATCAACTTTTCGGTGGTCAAACAACCAGCTCTAAAAGAATAGTAGAGCAAAAATAGGCCTGTTACTAGTGTATTAAGGGGCATGCATTTACCGTTCAATGCTAGATAGCAGCGCGCAGTGAAAACAGCGCCTGTGAGGACTGGACCTTTTAGAATCTGTAGGGCTTTATAGATGGGTTTGGAAGCTGCCCACAGCTCACCTTTGTTTTTCATCTTTTGCAAAAAGCTTTGGTAGTAGGAGGGAAGGTCTGTTTCCGGCCTATAAAAATCTTGCCTCAAAGACTGAGCATACATTGACCCACTACCAAAACCTATCGTGATGCTCCATCCTAAAAATTTAGCGGCGCCCTCTCCAGATAGCTTGAAAAGAAGATTTGCCATGTAGAGTGTTGTAGCTAAAGAAAATATCTCTTGAGCAACGAAAATAGCCTTGCCGATGGAGCAGCTTACCTCAGAGATCGGAGTGTCTCTTTCATAAAGAAAACCATAATTGTTCAGTTCTGGGTTGCCAGATATTAAATCGCCTACAGTGCGCATGAGAAGCCCTTATACGTTTTCGATCGGATTGATAAATCGCTACTTAGATCTCGAGAAAAAATCCATTCATTAAGTTGGTTTTTGGCAGCTAATTAAATTTAATGAATGGTTTTTATTTTTAGGAATGATAAAACAGCCCATGTAAAAAGGAAAGGGCTTTTGTGGAATAGCTTTGCGCATCCTTTCAGGCCGCTTTTTAAAAATATTTTTTTTGAATTCGGCTTTGAAAACAATTGTTGCCATTTAATAGATAGGGAATTGCAAACAGGATAGAATTTGTAATCATCAAGTAAATCTTATCGCTTACGAAAAAAAACAAATGAGCATATAGTTTACTGAAAATAATCCCTTTCCCAACAGCTATCACTAGGATGAGTTTCTCATGCTGAGCCGGCCCAAATATCTGTTTTTTTTCTTAATATTCTTGATTACTTCTTTGTCAACCACTGCCGAAGAAGTTTTTTCTGCTCAGGAAGCCTTTTTCGAATCTTTCATAGAGAAAACCTTACCGATTGAGAAAGAGCTTTTTGCAAAAGGAGAGCCTTCTTCTGCATCACCGCCGGAATCTTCTAGTCAAAGAGCCCCATATGTACAGTCTCTAAGCCCTTGTACAATTATCGATGGACTTATCGATATGCAGTCGCTCACTTATAGCTCTTTTTACCACGATATGCAGGTCGATAGGCTCGGGGACTTGAAGCTGCAGCATGGTTTATTCCAAAACGGTGTTCAACTCAATTTCCAAAGCTTCATCGGTAATTATTACTCTTCGGGTTGTAGGCCCGATTTTTCAATCATTGAGCCTTTTGGAGCGTTTTTTAAATTTATAGAAAATTCAAGAACCGTTGAAAATGGTACCAAGGTGCGGAACTTGGGATGCGCAAAGGATGGTTTGGGGTGGGATAGCCTTGTCAATACCAGTAATGGTGAGATTTCAGGGCGCACGAATTTAAAAAATTTGAAAATTTGCTTCCGCGGCCCCTCCTTAGAATTTAAAGATTGGCATCTTGGACAATTTGAAGCTACATACGGCCATTGTGGCAAAAAGATTTATCGCTCTCTTTCACAAGAAAGTCCTGATGATTTTCATTTGGTCTTAGAAAATCTCCCCAATAGCCGACAAATTTCTTTTGAGTATAAGGGAGATTGGAAGAGAAAGCGTTTTGAAAAAATTATATTAAAAAACAAAACTGGCAAGCCTCTGGCATCGCTGACGCAGCGTTTTGATCATAAAAACCAAGAGTATATCTTTGAAGGGAGCAATGGCAAAAAAGTTGCCTACCAGGTTGATTGGCTTACAGGCTCCCCCCTTTTGAAGAAAATAACGGCTGCAAATGGAATTCAGACCACATTTGAAAGCCAGCGAGTTTATTATTTTAAAGAGCATGAGGAGATCCCTTCACTTTTCATCAAGCCGCATGCAATTAGAAAGCCAGATGGCCGCTTTTACCTTTTCAAGTATGAAAGTGAAGAGGCAAATGCTCCAATTACACACTTGCAGGTTCCAGATAGCTCAGGTGAACCGGCGACTCTCTATCAATTTTCTTCATCAAAAGACCCCTTTTCAGGAGCTGTTGGTAATATTACTACTGTAAAAGATGCTTACAACGGAGTGCGCAGTTTTACCTACGGTCGAAAAAAATTATCAGAATTAGCTTTTGGAGGGCCTGAAGGATATTTTCGTAGGCAGCGTTTTTTTTGGGATAAGGATAGGCTGATTGCTACAGCTGTTCTTGATAAGGAGAATATCCCTCGAAGCGCCTGGCTTGCAGCTTATGATAGCTTTGGAAATATTTTAAGGGAGCGAGTCACCGGCAATTTGACAGGTAAAGAGCTCAGACACCTGGGCATGACAAAATATTGGAGTGATGGCCCTAATTGGGATCAAAAAGAATTTTTTGACAAAGTCTATACTTATTCAACTGATAGCTTTAACTTAAAGCTGTCGGAACAAGAAGACCTTGGGCCGCGCATCGAATATAGCTATCTCGAAGGAACCAATCTCCTTGCAAACAAGTTGACGCTGGTTGATGGGGTGATTCGGCAACGGGAGTTCTTCACCTACGATGAAGATGCCAACCTCGTCTGTCATATGCGAGATGATGGCCAGGGGCGCTCGATAGATGACTTGAGCGGTGTCACCGAAAGGCACCTTACCCGCAAAACGTATGTGCAAGAAGGCTTTGGCTTTGGCCAAGTGAAAGAGATTGCCTCCAGCTACCTCGATCTCAAAACGATGCAGGAAATGCCTTTGACGCGAGAAGTCTTCTTTTATGAGACCTGCGACCGGGTGATCCAAAAAGAGCTCTACGATTGCGAAAATGTTAAGCGCTATACTCTCTACTATAGCTATGATGAGAGGGGCAATTTGCTGAGCGAAACTGATCCTCTCGGAGTGATCTCCAGCTACAAATACGATGCAAATAACAACCGAGTTCGCAGTGAAAAAGAGGGAACCTCTTTTTATACCCTCTTTACCTATGACTATCGAGATAACCTCATTCAAGAGGAAGAGGTGCACACGGATGGAACAGTTCGTATCCGCCGCTTCACCTACGATTTAAAAAACCGCAGGACCTCAGAGACAGATGCCTTTGGTCAGACGACATATTTTAAATATGACGCCCATGGCCGCATGATTCGGCAGCAGCTGCCCCCGCTCTTATGTGATAAAGGAGAGGCTATTTCGCGCGTCAAGACATTGAAATACGACATGATGGACCGCGTTTCGGAAGAGACGGATGAATTGGGCTTCACCACCAAGTATGAGTACAACGACTATGGCGACCGGACAAAAATCACTTATGCCGATCAGACTGTCGAAAGCTTCCTCTATCAATTGAATGGGCTTTTAGAAAAGCATGTCAAAAAGAATGGCTCTTATGTTCTCTACACCTATGACAAGTTTAAGCGCCCTTTAAAGCAAGAGACATACTCGGCAAAAGGCAAGCTTTTATCTACCGAGCGGCAAGAGTGGAATGGCTGGCACCAGACTAAAACCATCGATGCCATGGGCAATATCACCTGTTTCCACTATAATGGCGCCGGGCAAAAGGTATCGGAAGAAAAAGAGGTGAATGGGAAGACAGAGCGCTTCACCTACCACTATGATGCCTTGGGGCGTTTAGTCGAGACACGCTCCTATTTTGGTGAGGGGGAGCAAGACTACATCAGCACCATTGAAGAGAAGGACCTATTAGGGCGCGTGGTAGCCAAGAAACTAGTTGATGGAATAGGCAAGCTGCTCTCTAAAGAAGAGTTTACCTATGACATTCTAGGCAATGTCATATGCCATTCGGTTTATCGAGATTCCCACCAAAAGGCGTCATCGCTCGCCACCTACAATAGTTTTTCCCTGCCAGTTCTTTTAAGGGATGCTCTTGGCCAGGAGACGCGCATCGAATACAAGCTTGACTTTGTCAATGCGCTCGGCCAAGAGGTGTTAAAAGTCACCAAGACCGATCCCATGGGCAATCAGACGGTCGAAGTGCGCACCCCAGATGGCAATACAGCGTCTCTTAAAAAGTTCAATCCCTTTGGCATGAAGACCTTTGACCAGGAGGTATTCTATGATGCGAGAGGTCTGGTGACGTTGACTTTGCAGCATGTGCTGCAAAAGGGAGAGGAGCTGCGTACCTACTCCGTCGAGCGCTCCTATGACTCAATGGGCCGCTTAAAAAGAGTGATTGAAGAGCCTCTCACCGAGAAAAAGCAGACCTCTTACACTTACACGAAAAGCGGGGAGCTGGAGACGTTAGAGAAGCCGGATGGCGTGACCCTTCTTCATAGCTACGATGACTTGGGTTGTCTCACAGCCCTTAAATCATCCGACCGTTCTATCGACTACACTTATGCTTACGATTTGAACAAGAATTTGCTGGAGTGGAAGGACTGTAATACCGGGCTTTTCTCTAAAAGAGAGTGCGATGAGCGGGGGAGAGTCTTAAAGGAGTCTTTTAAGCACTATGCCGTGCAGTATGCCTATGACTTAATGGGGCGGATGACTAGCTGTGAGCTGCCTAATAATAAAGGTAAGATTCGCTACCAATTTAGCGGCGTGGATTTGAAAGAAGTGCAGCGTGAAGATGCTAATGGCCAAACCCTCTACCACCATCGCTACAAGGAAGTGGATTTCAATGGGCGCATTTTAGAGAGCGAGTTGCCCAAAAGTTTAGGGCGTTCAACCCATTCCTACGATTTGCTGGGCCGTAAGCGTTCGATCACCTCCCCCTCTTTTTCTCTCTCCATACCAGAGGGCGGGTATGATGCCGCCTCTAACCTGACAGCTGTCCATATCGAAGATGCGATTGGAGAAATGGACTATCAGTATACCTATGACGACCTGTACCAAATCACCTCGGAAAAGGGGCATGCCGCTCATGAGTATGCCTATGATTCTATCCACAACCGCCTGCAAAAAGATAGCGACCCTTATGCCATCACACGCCTCAACCAGGTGGCGAGCGCTGGTTCCAACCAATACTTCTATGATCGCGCCGGCAATCTCATTGAGAAGAGAAGCGGCGGAGCAAAGACAACTTACTCTTATGATGCTTTAAACCGTTTGGTGCAGGCGGAAGAAGTCGGTAAGTGGAAGATGGAATGCCGCTATGACTTCTCTGGACGCCGCTTGGATAGGAAGATATCCGATTGGCAAGGGGAGTGGAAAGAGCGGGAATATCAGGAATTTCTCTATCAAAAAGGGCATGAGATTGGTTCGTTAGACCGGGATGGGCAATGTCAAGAATTGCGCCTGCTCGGCAAGGGCGTCAGCCAAGAGCTCGGTGCTGCAGTGGCCTTGGAGATCCGGGGCGAGCTCTTCATCCCAATGCACGATCAACGGGGCAATGTCGTTGCAATCTTGGATGGAGAAGATGGCTCTTTGCAAGAGGCCTATCGCTACACCTCATTTGGCGAGATGGAAGTCTTTTCAAGCGATGGGCAGCGCATCGAGTCTTCAGCGATCGACAACCCTTGGACCTTTGCCAGCAAGCGCAAAGATAAAGAGACCGGCTTTGTCTACTTTAGCCAGCGCTACTACGATCCCATCTTAGGCAGTTTTGTCACGCCCGATCCCTCAGGCTTTAGCGATGGCCCCAATCTATACGCCTATGTGCATGCCAATCCATTAAGCCTTATCGATCCATTTGGCTTAAAAAGTGAAAAAATCGATCCGACTTATCATGACCCTTTTAAAGATCGCCCGGAAAGAGACTCCAGTGCTAGTCAGGGTAGCCAGCGGCATGAAGAAGCTGAAAAGGCCGTGCAGCAAACTGAGCGCAAATTTGAGGAGGAAGACAAGAAATCTGAAGAAAAGAAAGCAGAACGTTCTTTCTTTGGTAGGTTAGCAGATGCTGCAATTAAAGCTGCGGCACAACAGTTTCTGCAATGGTTGCCGTTTACAGCCCAGACCCTTGTACCAAAGCTGCAGCTTTAGCCGTCTATGCCAGCTGTGAGGCTTATGAATTGTATCAGATGGGTAATCCGACTGCTGCTGATTATGGGAAAGCAGCTGCTAGGATAGGTTTTCTAGGAATGGTCGCTTTTTGCAATCCATGGACTGGTGTAATAGGCAACCCTAGGAATGTAGCCCCTGCAGCAAATGCTGGAGCAGGCTCTCAGAACGCTGCTGCTCAAACGTCTCAAGCAGGTGCAGCCTCAGCCGCAAAGGGAGGATCGGGTGCGGCGAGCAAGGGAAAATTCCCGGAAAATCCAGCAGATTTAATGCCAGATTTACCCAGAGACCAAAAAGGCCATATCTATCCATCAGATAATTTACGCATTCGGCCTGAAAAACATCCAATGCAGCCTGGTGAAACATATAATCCAAGACACCATGGGCAGCATTACCATGTGGAAACTAGAAAAGGCCCTTCAGGCTCGTGGAAAAATGATAATAAGGTTATTATCAAGCCTAAAGATTATGAACCTGGGCAAGGGACAGGTTTTTTACCAGGAGAAGATTTTCCTTAACACCAAATAATTTGATGTTCATTTATGGATATGTCGTTGCAGAGTTCAAAGAAAAGTGTGTCATTTGCTGACTCCACCTTTAATTCAATTGACTATAAGGCTGAAGTTAATTTATTGGTTGTCTTTTTGAATAGTTGGGATGAAAGAAAAATAGAGGTGAGATTTGAAGGGGTTTTGCAATTTTTTTATCAGATTAGCGATGATATACAAGATATGTATGAAGTGGTTGGATCTTCAAAAATTCTAGAAAACGCTGTAAAAAGGGCTTATGAAATAGTTCCTGATGCTCACCCTTATAAATTAATTGTAATAAAGGATATAGATGATGATATTGTTTTAGAAGTGGTTTGTGTAAATTATTTTATATTTAAAGACGGTTTGATGACTTAAGCGTTGTTTATTTGTTTTGATCGAAAAACGTGCTGGTGATCACAGCGACACTGATATCAGGTGATCACTTCTTAAATATTGTAATTTCATTTCAAAATTAGCTTTTAGAAAGTCGATCTATTAGCTGAAAGAGCAATTTTTGGTCAGTTCCTGAAAGGGCTTGTAACTTTAGGAACTGCCCTAGTGCTTCATTTAAATTCTCAGGAGCTTTTATATTATTTTCTTTAACGAGAAGATAATCTATAGACACCTCAAAAATTTTAGCTATTCTTATAACTACATCAATTGAAGGCGTAATTTTTCCTGTTTCATATCTACTTATTTGCCTAGCGTCAGTTCCAATTTTCTCAGCCAGTTCCTGTTGGGACCATCCTTTATTTTTTCTAAGCTGTTTAATTTTAGTAGGAAAAACGTGTTGCATATTATGTCCTGTTGAAGTGGCAGAATAATCATTTTTCCAGAGCTCAGCTTTATTTTCATTGCCTTATATGTCTAGTTTTTTCAATATATAGACATATAAGGCATAATTTAGGTGGATTATGGCAGATTTTATCAATAAGATCATAGATGAGATAAAGGCTAGAATTCCTCTGCTCATTCTTTTAAATTCTCAGGGTATTGCCCTTACCAAGCAAGGCAAAGACTATGTCGGTCATTGTCCTTTTCACGAAGACAGAACCCCATCCCTGGTCATTTCTCCCGAGAAAAACCTTTGGCATTGCATGGGTGCTTGCCAAACTGGTGGCTCGCTGATCGACTGGGTGATGAAAGTGCAAGGTGTCTCTTTCAAGCACGCAGTGCAAATTTTAAAGAACCAATATCTCCTTTCAGAAGTGAATCTGGTCAAATCTTCCACCGCGGAAATTCTCTCCTCCGACATCAGCACTAATCTAACCGACTCTCAGTTGATGCAGAGCGTTATCGACTACTACCATGCGACACTGAAGGAAAGCTCAAAAGCTCTCACTTACCTGGAAAAAAGGGGCTTGAGCGATGCTGAATTGATCGATACCTTCAAAATTGGCTATGCCAACCGCACCCTTGGCTATCGCATACCAGATAAGAATCGCAAGGAAGGGCAGCTAATGCGCAAGCAGCTGCAGCGGATCGGCATCCTGCGCCCTTCCGGCCATGAGCACTTTAACGGCTCGCTTGTCGTGCCGATCTTCGATGAGAATAACCTCATCATTGAAGTTTATGGGCGCAAAACCCACAACAATCTCCGTTCAGGCACTATCTACCATCTCTACTTACCGGGGCCTCATCGAGGGATCTTCAATCTCAAAGCTGTGCGGTCCTCTCAAGAGATCATCCTTTGTGAATTGATCATCGATGCGATGACCTTCTGGGTGGCGGGACTTCACAATGTCACCGCTAGCTATGGAGTTGAGGGCTTTACAGCAGATCATTTGAGGGCGTTCAAGGCTCACGCTGTCGAGCGCGTCTACATTGCCTACAGCCGGGATGAGGCAGGGGATCGAGCTGCTGCTCAGCTGGCAGAAAAGCTCTCTAAAGAGGGAATGGAATGCTTCCGCATCCTCTTCCCTCAAGGGATGGATGCCAATCAATACTACTTAGAGGAGCAAAACCCTCAGTGTCTACATGAACTCATCCACAATGCCGAATGGCTCTGTAGCAGAGATAAGACCGAGCTGATGGCCTCCAACTTAGAAGAGGCGGCTAAAGAAATAGAAATGACTGCTGCTGTCCCTTATACGCCGATCGATGTGGAGAATAAAGAGCATGAGATCATCATAAAATAGTAGAAAAAGGCCCTATGGGTGAGATAGGGCCTTTTTTTTAGTAGAGGCGGGCGCGCACAAAGGTATTTTGGTTGATGTTGATTAAGATGTAGGGGAAGTCTCTTTTTGAAGCGGAGTAGGTATTTCTACCGATCAAAATTCGCTCGTTTTCTTTCCATTGAGAGAGAGTATCCCAATCCTTAGAATAGACGCTCCATTCAATGCTATAGCCGACGACAATGATGCCTTGTTTGGCAAAGATTTGCTCGATGTCACAGCCTGCCAGGTAGGACGGGCTTTGTAAAGTTGCGCAGATGCTGGTATCTCTTTCGAAATTCTTTAAGTCGTAATCGTAGAGGCTATACCAAGGGGCCGGTTGGATGATAAAGTGCTGGCCTATTTGCCAATTGGCAAACTCTGATTGATCTAAAATGCTGACTTTCCAAACAGATCCATCCTCAACCTGCACTTCACGATTTTTGCTATCGATGGAGGTGATCAATTGCACATGGTGCATGAGGAAAATTGGATAGTGCATGCACCCTTTGGGGTGAATATTATCATCTAAAAAAGGGAGGGTTTCATCTAGCTCTACATAGTCTTGTTCTGACTGTGCGATTTTCTCTTTAAAGAGCATCTTTTGCGAGCTGGCGATCAAGCGGATAGAATTTTCCAGATTTTCCTGAGGCTCTTGCGCGTTGGCTGATAGATAGGAAGTTAAAAAGACCAGAGATAGGTAGGTAAAGACTAAAGATAGATTCATGAAGAGTCCTTGGTTTATTAATATTGAGCCTATAATTATATATCATTATTTATAATTTAGATATGTAAAATTACAAACTATGAGTTATTGCAAAGATAAAGGGTCGAAATCTATTTTTAAAGCAGCCCATCATAAGAAATCGTTTGCCCCTCTCGAGTAATCAGCTTTTTTTATAGTATTTTAGTATTTAATTATTGAGATATTGAATTAAGTATTTTAAATAATGTTATTGTAGTTATAATTAAAAGATAACTATAGAGAGGAATGAAGATGAAAATATCGGAGTTTTTTGTTCAATTAGATAAGATTGCTGACCATATCCCTATTGTCAGCACCATCAGCAATGCTACAGACTTGTTTTTAAAGATATTTATTCCGAATTCAACGCCGCCAGAAAAAACCTATCGTTACCATCTCCAAGAAAAGAGTAAGATTCGTTGCGCTTTACTGCTCATTCCGGGCGTCAATATTGTCGTCGCCTTAAGTGAAAATTCCATAAAAAAAACATTCACAGAGAATCACTTTCGTAAAACTAATGTAGATGCATTCAATGAGTTAAAAAGGGATCAATCACTCATTCAATCATTAGGAGACCCGGCTTCCAACGAAATTTCTGATTTAATGTTTGCCTCTGAACAGATGCCTCAAGAAACTTATAACGCCATCAAATTTAAATTAGAGGGTTTTTTTGAAGACGACCCCTTAGAAGATCCTATGACAAAATTGTTGAAGCCGCTGTTATGGGCTCAGTTTTTGGAGCTGGTAGAAGAAAAGCACAACGGGCAGGAAGCTGTTCACTACTACGGGGAATTTTTCCGCAAAGTGAGTCAAGAGTTAAACAGCGGGGAGGAGCTGCCAGATCGAGAAGCGCTTTTAGCTTTGCGAGATAGGGCTGAAGATCATCTAAAGAGGCTATATCGGGACATAGATGTTTCCAATACGCCGCCTTTAGGGTATGATCCAATTTGGCACGGGCCTCGTCATCATTGGGATTGAAGTTACACTCTAGCCGCTAACATAACCGCCGTAAAAAGCTAGAGCCCTTTTCCTTTGCGCTAGCAATGGAAAAGGGCTTTAGCTATTTAACAAAAAAGGGATTCAAAGGGCCATGGCCCTTTGGCCTTTATTTTTTTCTTTTTTTTAATTTGTTTGCGCTTGCCCTTCTTGGAGCATTTCAAAGCGGATCAAGGCGGGAACGCGCAGGCGCTCGTGCAGGCGAGAGTAGAGGGGGTTTTTCTTGGGTTCCTTGACCCCTTTTTCGACATGGGTTTGGATGAGGGCGTAGGAGGTCTCTTTGAGGATGGCGCGGTATTGCTCGACCAGGGCTTTATAGCTTTCCTTGGAAGTGGACTGGGGGACAAAGACGCAGACGGAGACTTGCCGGTCGAGTGTCTTTAAGATCTCATCGAGGTAGTGCTGGTTGTGATCGAGCGGCTCGATGGAGGGCGTTTGGATGATAGGCAGGCGTTTATGCAGGTTTTTCAGCCAGGTATTTTCATCGTTCCATTCGGTGGTGAAAAAGCGCATGCGGCGGTGCTGCGATCCCAGAAGGAGGAGGGTGTCATTCCAGGCGGTGTGGCGGCAAAGGTAGAGAGCGGGTTTGCCTCTAGGAATGATCTCTTGCCCTTTGGCGATGGCTCGAAAGCGAATGCGGGAGATGACCATGGCGAGGAAGCGGACGAAGTAGTCAGATGTCTTGACCATGATGGCGGCAGTGACCAGGAAGCAGAGTATGCCCATAATGGTGTAGCCTTTGTCTGCTTTTAAGCTGAGAAACTGTGTGAGGTAGAGGAGACCGGAGGCGGCTAAGACGCCCATGAAGCCTAAGAAGTTGGTGGCGGCGACGAGCTGCCCGCGCTGAGTGGGGGGGCTGGCCACTTGGATGAAGGTGTCGAGAGGCAGGAGGTAGATGCCGCCGAAGACGCCGATGAATACCATCAAGCAGATGACCGAGACCAAGGAGTCGGAGTAGCCATCGAGGAGGAAGAAGGCGATGGTGATGCCGATGCCGCCGATGGGCACGAGGCCGAGCTCGACAATTTTGCCGGAGAGCTTGCCGGCGATGATCGACCCGGTGCCGATGCCGAGAGCTGTGAGGAGGAAGAGGTAGCCCCCTTGCAAGTCGGTCAAGTTGAGGATTTGCAGGGCAAAGGGAATGGTGTTTAGCTGGATGAAGGCGCCGACGAAGAGGAAAAAGCTAGACCCTAGGATGCTGAGCAGTAAGTTGGGGTATTGGTGGGCAATCTTGAGCGACTTCCAAATTTCGGAGATGAAGAGGACATTGAAGCGTTTATTGGACCCGGCGGGAGGGGTGTATTCGATGCAGAAGCTGGTCAGGACGCCAACAAAGGAGAGGGCGATGCAGAAGGCGCTAGCAAGAAGATAGTTGCGGTCGGTCAGATCGAGGATGAACGAAGCTAAGAAGGTGCCGATGATGATGGCTAAAAAGGTAAAAGAGGTGAGCAAGCCATTAGCTGTGGAGATCTTCTCCGATTCGACGAGCTCTGGGACGATGCCGTATTTGCTCGGCCCAAAGAGGGCACTTTGAGTGGCCATTAAGAAGACGGTGGCATAGGCGCCAAATGATGATTCAAAGTAGAAGGCGCTAAAGCCAAGCGACATCACCAACAGCTCGAAGACTTTGGTGAAGACGATGATGTTGCGTTTGCTCAGCCTGTCGGCGAGGGTGCCGGAGCCTTCGGAGAAGATTAGAAAGGGGATGACGAAGACGGCGCCGGCCATAGCGATAATGTGCTGGCTTTGTTCGACCCCTTGCATTTGAATGAGGAAGTAGGTGATGAGCAATTTATAGAGGTTGTCATTGAGGGCGCCGAGGAACTGGGTGATATTGAGGTAGGTGAATGAGGTGAGCTGCCTTCGGAGGAATGATAAGACCATAGTGTCTGTTGAGCCTATTTTAATTTTTTGCGGGCCTTGGCGCCTAAATTCATTCATTTGGCAGGTATTAAACAGATCCAAAGGGTCTAGAGAGCTTTTGGCATCTGTTTTACATGGCAAAATTAAATGGTTGGGGCGCTGGCATATCAATTGTTTTTTTGCTTTTTTAGAGGAAATCAGTTAAAAAAGCTAGAGGCAAAATTTTTCAGAGCTTATAATTATTTCTTGCAATTATCTCTCACGGCTTCTACTTGGTATTATCTGTAATGCCAAATATCCAATAGAATTTTTCCAACATTAGAATTTGGAGCCATAGGTCCTGGAGGCCTTTGAGGCCCTTGCAGTCAGGGCTTACGTATAAGCGGCGCGCCAAAAACTGTTGGACTTCACTATGGCCGCGGCATAGGATCAGTTTAGACTTAAAAAGGACGTAAATTGTCTACTATGACAGGCCGGCTATTTCGAAACAAGTTTAAAACTGAACTCGTTACTTGTTTCTTCTCTTTTATAACGTAACATTATGACCTCTTCGCTTTATTGTTTGAGCAACTCTTTAGAAGTTCTCTATCTCCATTTAAGGGACGCTCTCTTGCATGCTTCAGCCGACCCGTTTCAAACGCGGTGGGTGATTGTGCCGAGCCATAAGGTGGCGTCGTGGCTATCTTGGCGCTTTGCCAAAGACCCTGATGCGGCGATCTTCTTTGGCTTCGAGTGCCTGACGCTGATCGAGGCGCTGGAGAAGATGTCGCGCCTGCCGGGCTTGGAGGTGTTAAAGCGGGGATTGTTCACCGATTTGAGCTTAGTTTTGGCGATTGAAGAGAGGCTGAAGAGGTTTTTAGAGCAGCCAGAGCTCAAGCAAGAGGCCTCTTTCAAGTCGTTTTTTGCCTATTTCGAGAGCGGGGCGCTCTTTAGCGATAAAAGTCTCAAGCGCTTAAGCAGCCTCTCGAGGACACTTGCCAAGCTGTTTAAGTCGTATGGGCTCTTTGGCGAAGAGATGTGCGCCGAATGGCGAGAGGATTTGGCACGGCAGGGGGGCGGGGCGCAAGAGGGGCATTGGCAAAAGCGGTTATTTGCCGATCTGTTCTTTATAGAACATAGCCCATTTCGCTGCCTCTTCGATGTGCTCAAAGAGGTGCAGGTAAAAGAGCGCTTTTCCTTAAAGCCCATCGATTTGCATTTCTTTGCTGTCGACTTCATTCCGCCGGTCATCCACCGCTTTTTGCAGCGGCTGAGCGATCAGCTACACATTGTCCATTATGTCTTATCTCCCTGCGCCCTGTTTTGGAGCGACCTCTGCTCGCAGCGGCAGCAAGATTGGATACTTTCAACATTGGCCAAGCGCCAAGTGCCGCTCAACCAGCAAAAGGCCATGCAGGAGCTGATTGCCAATACTCACCTTTTGCTGGCCAACCATGGCCGAGTGGGGCGCATCTTGGCCAAGCTGATTGAAGAGGAAGACTATGAGACGGTGCAGGACTACCGGCTGCCGAGCGCCCTTCTAGAGATGCCCGAATATGAGGAGCTGCTGGTGCCGGAGATTCGCCCTTTTGGGGCAGAGGTGCCGGAGGGGAATGAGCCGACGCTGCTGGCCGCTTTAAAGGCCGACTGTTTGCTATTGCGCACCAAAAGCTCGGGGCTGATTCATTTAGAGGAGCGGCAGTCGATTCAGATTCACCTGGCGCCGACCCTTTTGAGAGAGGTGGAGATCTTGTTCGACCGGCTGCTCGAGCTTGCCGACTTAAAAGGCGGGGGAGTGGCGCAGGAGTCAATTTTGGTCCTCGCCCCCGATATCCGCATCTACGAGCCCTATATCCGCCGTGTCTTTGAGATGCGCCAATCGATTTTTGAGGTGCAGATCTTCGATGTGGCAACGACCTCTTCCCTTTCGGTCTCTTCGGCCTTTGCCCGCTTGCTGAAGCTGTCAGATAGCCGGCTGCCTGTCAAAGAGGTGCTGGCTTTACTCGACTGCCCAGCCTTTGCCCTGAAAGCGGGCTTTCAAGAGAGCGACCTCGGCGATTTGGCGAGTTTGATCGAGCAGCTGGGGATTCGCTGGGGCTATGATGCGGAGCACCGCAGCGAGTTTTTAGCTGGCGAGGTTCAAGATGCAGAGACGGGGACGTGGCAGTGGGGCCTTAGCCGGGCGCTCTTAGGCCTGGCTTATCAGGCAGAAGATGGCGAGGAGTGTTCAGACCAAGCTTCCAAGCGCGCCGTCTCCCCCCTTGATTTAGACGCCTCCAAGCTAGAGCTTGTCGAAAAGCTGCTGGCCCTGATGCAGTCGCTGAGGCGCGATTTAAAGCCTCTGCAGGGCAAGCGCTGGCTCTCTTTAGAAGATTGGGTGCTCTATTTAGAGAGCTTGGTCGAGGCCTACTTTTTCCAAGAGCTCGATGAGACGGTGGAGGAGGAGTGCCAAGCGTTGCTCAAAGAGCTGCGCGCCTTTAAGCGGGTGCCTGAGTCGCTTCAGGCAGCGCAATTTCCCCCGCTCTCCATCAAGCGGCACCTTCTTTCGCTATTGAGCGAGGGATTGCTCAAAAAGCGCAGCCTCAAAGCTGCCTCTGAGCGCACTGGCATCACTTTTGCCTCGTACCATGTCGGGTCGGCACTCTCTTCCGACGTGATCTGCCTGCTGGGCATGGATGAGGACAGCTTCCCTAAAAAAGATCAATTCATCTCTTTAGATTTAAGAAAGGCGCTAAAGGCCTCCTTAGATGAACCATCTCCCTTAGAGCGGGAGCGCTACCTCTTTTTGGAGACGGTGCTGGCGGCAAAAAAGTATCTCCTGATCTCCTACCAGTCCTATTCCTTTAGTGAGGGGAAGGAAAAGCTGCCGAGCCTGGTCGTCAGCGAGCTGTTGGCGGCGCTAGACAGATCCTTTCGCCTCTTTGGCGATCCCCCGTCAAAGTGGATTGTCCACAACCACTCTTTTCGCCCCTTTGACGAGAGCGCCTTTAAAAAGGAAAGCTTTCTTGTGCAATGCCACGAGCCGATGTTTTTGCGCGGGTGCCAGGCTGTGCGCGGCAGCCGGCAGGTGAAGCGCCCCTTTTTCCAGGATCTACGGCCGAAAGGCGGGGCTCCGTTGGCCGCCGTCATCGACATCGCCCACTTGCGCGCGCTCATCAACGACCCCTTTAAGTTCTTTTTAGAGAAGCGGCTGGGCCTCTATTTAAAAGAGCATGAGAGCCGCTTTTTAGACCGCTTTAGCCTGTCGACGCTAGAAGATTACCTCATCCGGCGCGAGGTGCTCAAGCAGGGCCATGCCGCCTTCGAGCTCTGGGATGCCCAGGGCAAATTGCCGCCAGGCCTCTTTAAAGAGGTGGTCAAAAATCAAGTCGGCGCTAAGATTGAGGAGTATGGGCGGGCTTTGGAGCACTTTCACCTCAAGCTTTCGGAATTGATCGAGGTGCATCTGGTGCTGGGTTTGAAAAAGCCGCTGCTCTTGGCTCATCGGGCTCTCTTGCCGGCCATCGAAGTGCCTGTGGAGGGCATTGGCAAAGTGGCTCTGACTGGCAAGATTCAAGATGTGACGATGCCGGGGTTGCTTTGCTTTGGGCGCTCTTCAAGCGATCTTTTCAAAGCCTGGCCCGAGTTTTTGGCTATCTCCGTTGCCAAGATGCAGGGGCATTTTAAAGAATTGGGCGCTTTTGATGAGGAAGCGAGCCTCTTTTGGCTGGCCAAGAAAGAGAGAAAGCGCCCCTTCTTTTCCGACCCGCTGCCCCTCTTGCAAGCCTTGCTCAGCCACTATTTTCAGTCGCTCGACGATCCCTTTTTGCTGTTGCCCGAATGGATTGAGCCCTTTTTAAAAGACACTTCCCTGCCCGACCTCTTTAAGAAATACCGAGAAAACAGCTTTGGCTATCAGAGCCCCTATGTGCATTACTGCTTTAAAGAGGAGATGCGATTATCTAATGAGCAGATAGAGCGCAGCTTAAAGCGAGCTGAAGCTCTCTTCACCCCGATCTGCCAAAGCTGGATTGCCACCAAGGATGATGCATGCACTTCGATATCTTAGCGCCCGAACTGGAGATCGACCAAAACTACATCTTGGAGGCCTCGGCGGGGACTGGCAAGACGTTTTTCATCGAGCACCTCCTGATCCGCCTTTTGACAGAGGGGCTGCAAAGCGTGGCAAACGGGCCTGGCAGCGCCATGCGCTTGCCCTTGCAGCTAAAAGAGGTGTTGGTCGTCACCTTCACCAAAGCGGCCACGCGCGAGCTCAAGTTCCGCATTCGCAGCACGCTTGCCAAGACTGCCGATCAGCTGATGCAGGGCACCCCGGAAAATGTGGCTGACCTCGATCTGCCTCCCTATCTTAAAGCGCTGCTGATGCAAGACCCCGGCAATCTAGAGCTGCTGCTCCGCCGCATCGAAGCGGCCCTCTTCTCCTTTGAGACTCACCAGATTGCCACCATCCATAGCTTTGCCGCTAAGATGCTCAAAGAGCTCTCTTTCCTTTCCAACGTCAGCCTCGATGCGAGCTTAAACCAAGACTGGCCCGATCAAAACTCGCTGTTAGAGATCACTTACGATTTCTACCGCGCTGAAGTGGACGAAGAGCTTATCTCAGCTAAGGA
>JARBTN010000026.1 GCA_029240195.1 Chlamydiales bacterium | reverse complement strand
GCTTCGAGCATCCATCTCATGATGACGTTGTCAAAGTCGTCGCCGCCGAGGTGCGTGTCTCCGTTTGTGGAGAGCACTTCGAAGACGCCGTCGCCAATTTCCAAGATCGAGATATCGAACGTACCGCCGCCAAGGTCATAGACAGCAATTTTTTTATCTGTCTTTTCTTTATCAAGACCATAGGCAAGAGCTGCTGCTGTCGGCTCGGGAATGATGCGCTTGACATCGAGGCCGGCAATGCGGCCCGCGTCTTTTGTCGACTGCCGTTGAGAGTCGTTGAAGTAAGCGGGTACAGTGATGACAGCTCCCGTGACTTTTTCGCCGAGATAGGCCTCGGCGGTCTCTTTCATCTTGATTAAGATTTGTGCGCTGATCTCTTCTGGAGTGACCAGTTTACCGTCGATTTCAAAGACGGCATCGCCATTGCTGTTTTTAGTGACTTTATAAGGAACCATCTGTGCTTCAGATTCCACTTCGCCACCTTTGCGGCCGATGAAACGTTTAGCTGAGTAAATGGTCTTCTCGGGATTGGTAACGGCTTGCCTTTTAGCTGGAATGCCGACGAGGCGCTCGCTTCCTTTAAAAGCGACGACAGAGGGAGTCGTGCGGCTTCCTTCGGCAGAAGGGATCACTTTGGCAACGCCCCCTTCCATGACAGCGACGCAAGAGTTGGTCGTGCCCAAATCGATACCGATAATTTTACCTTTTTTATTGTCCGCCATAAGAGGATCTCCTAAAAAAATGAGTTCTTTTATTAACTAGCTTGCCGCATTTTCTGACGCTTCGGATGCTTCGGATGCCTTGGGCTCTTGAGGCTTAGCATCCTCTTTGGCTTTGGCGACTTGCACCCGGGCCGGCCTTAAAATTGTCGTCTTGCCCCCCTTCTCTAAGCGATAGCCTTCGACATATTGCTTGAGAATCGTTCCGGGCTTTTGATCTTCTGTCTCGATCATTTCGACCGCTTCATGCAAATTGGGATCAAATGTCTTGCCAAGCGAGCAGTAAGCAGTGATGCCGCGGCTTTCTAGAACTTGCTCGAGCTGAGTCAAGATCATCTCAAATCCCTTTGCCCAATTCTTAATCTCATCAGTGGCATCGCCTGCATACTTCAGCGCATTTTTGAAGTAGTCGATAGGCTGCAAAAATTCTAAGACCAGATCTTTGACTGCATAGGCGGTGAGGTCTTCATTCTCTTTTTGCAGGCGCTTGCGCGCATTTTCTGACTCGGCGAGCGAACGCAGGTATTTGTCTTTATAAGATTGCACTTCGTCTTGCAGTTTAGAGAGCTCTTCTGAGGAGGACTCTTCTTTACCCTCTTCTGCCGGCGTCGCTTCTTTCGCGTTCTCTTCTTGAGAATGGTCATTTGTAGGTTGCTTATCCATAGGAGCTCCAACTATTTGAGTGTCTTGGCCTTCTCATTCAATCGAGCAAGGCTCTTGATTTAAAAGTTTTGGCCGATGATCGAGTTGTAAATTCACAGGCTCAGCCTGCCGATAAGAAATTTTATATTTGTAAAGGCAAGCGGTCAATGTCTTGCTAATGCTATGGGATATGGCCTTTAATACGCCGAACAGGCGGCGGTAGGGCAGGCGCTTTGGCCCAATGAGGCCAATGGCCCCGACAACTTTATCATGGATGCGGTATTCGATAGATAATAGGGCGCAGTTTACCGCGGGCTCACAGTAATTTTTCAGCTGATCGCCAATCCAAAAGGAGAGTTTTTCCCCCTGTTGCGTTTCGCGCAATAGGCGCCTCAAAGCGCCCACTTTTTCAAAGAGGGCCAATGCTGAAGAGAAGGCATTGATATCGCTAAACTCTTTGTAAGAGAGCAGCTGGGAAAAGCCGGTGCGATAGATCTCTTCATCGCTAAAATTTGTATAGTCGACAATGTAGCGCATGAGCAATTCATTATAGAGCTCTTTGGCCCAGGCAAAGTCTTCAGGAGAAAAGGTATGAGAAAAGGGCTGATTTCCCATCCGCGCTCGGAAATACTCTTCAACAGAGGCGACAAAAGCCTGGTTGATCGTCCGATCGAGATGAAAGACATCGGTGCGCACCACGCCAAAATTCGTGACAATGACAGAGACTATTTTGCGCACATCGAGAACGACCAGCTTCACATCCGCAATGTAGTCTTGGTCAAATTTAGGAGCGGAGAGAATGACTGCTGTGCGCGTCAGCTTGCTGGCCAGATCAGCCATCTTTTGTAAATAGAGGGCCACTTCCGGGCGATTTGCCATCTGCAACTCATCGATGGCCTTCTGATCCGCTGCTGAGACTGTCGACTCGAGCGCATATTCATCCGCATAGACTTGGTAGGCCAAATCTGTAGGAAAACGCCCCCCTGAAGCATGCTGCTGCGTCAAGAATCCTTTTTCCTCTAAGTGGACAAAGTAGTTGCGCAGCGTCGCTGAGCTTAAGTCAGGGAACGAGTGCTGGCGAAGCGTCTCAGAACCGACAGGTTCCCCTGTCTGCAGATAAAAGTCGATCAAGCCGAGCAGAACCTTCTTTTCCCTCTCCAGCTTGCCCGACTTTCTCTTAGTCATCGGCTTCAACGATTTGATCATCTTCTCCATATCACGCTCCTCTGATTGTCAATTATAGTCGCGATTCTGATTGCCGTCAAATATTTTAGCACTTAAATGCTCTATCTGCTGAATAATATTTTAATCCCCTAAAAGATAAGAGCTTATATAAATATAGAGCCATCTATACACCCCTCTTTCCTAATGGGATGCACCCACATGAGGGACAAGAGGTGGAGAGTTAAAACCTTTTTTTGTTGAATTCTTCTTGTCACCCCATCTTTAAAAACAGTATGCTGAGGCGGCTTAAGGTTTTTCGGCCCAATAAATCCTTGTTTTTTTACTGCAAAGAGCTGCTAAAGGCAAAATATTTTTATGCCCTCATTCCTTTACTTCCTATTTGATACATCTGGCTTCATCCCCAGGTGGAGCTGCGGCGATTGGGGCTCGTTTCTCGGCTGGATCCACATTCTCTCCGATCTATCAATATTTTTAGCCTTCTTCTCTATCTCCTTGCGCTTGGCAAAAATAGCTATTCAAAGGACAGAGTTCCCTTTTGCCAAACTCCTTTGGCTCGTCACCATCTTTTTAGCTTTATGCAGCTTCTCCCACTTCATCGAAGCCATCATCTTTTGGCTACCAATCTATCGCCTTGCTGCGCTGATTAAAGTATTGACCGCCTTCATCTCGTTAGCGACTACAGTCGCTCTCATCGGCACCATCCCACAATTCCTCGCCCTTCCTGCCATCACCCAGATGAATTCCAAGCTCACCCAGGCTCTCAACCATTTGGAGCGCTCCAACCAAGACTTAGAAGACTTCGCCCACATCGCTTCCCATGATTTAAAAGGGCCCTTGTTCGGCATCAATATCTACGCCAACTTCTTATTAGAAGACTGCGAGCCCCTCTTAGAAGCTAAAGAAAAAGAAGACCTCAACGGCATCATCTGCCTGACCATGACCATGGAAGGGCTCATCAACACCCTTTTGCACTATGCGAGGGTTGGCACCAAGACTCTAAGCCGCAAAGAGATCGACTTAACTCCCCTCTTTGAAAAAACTTTAAAAGAAAAGATTCAGGCCTTTCCGGATAAAGAGATCCAATACCAAATTCATTCTCATCTGCCGCAAATCGTCGGCAATGGAGAAGCGCTAGAAGAGTTTTTGCATCACGTCATCATGAATGCCATCCAGTATAACGATAAAGAGCGGTGCTGCATTGAAATTGGCTCGATCGATCCCTTAGAGGAGCAAGACCCTGTCAGCTTTCAGCTGGCTCAGAAGGCGGCCCTCTCTGAAAATTCCCTCTTCTATATTAAAGACAACGGATCGGGCATCAAACCCGAATCGCTCGGCGCCGTCTTTGAGACATTCAACCGCGCTGAAAATGCCGATGCCTATGGGTCCGGCATGGGGCTTGGCCTGGCCATTGCCAGAAAGATCATTGAAAAACTTGGCGGAGAAATCTGGCTCGACTCAAAAGAAGGGATTGGCACCATCGTCTACTTTACCCTCCCCTCGAAGAGAGAAGGGCTCGCCCTCTGTAAATTTTAAAAGGCAGGCTCCCTCATGGACTTCTACACTTCCTTACTCGACTTGACCGGCTTTTACCCCCGCTGGACCTGCGGCAAATGGACTCCGCTCCACGGCTGGATCCATATTGCCTCTGACCTGGCGACCTTCTTTGCCTACTCCCTCATTCCCATCATCTTGGCTTTTTTCTTGCTGAAGCGCAAAGATATGCCCTTCAACCGCCTCCTCTGGCTCTTTTCTGCTTTTCTCTTCTCCTGCGGAGCCAGCCATCTGATTGATGCCTCTATCTTTTGGGAGCCGTACTACCGACTATCAGCTGTCATTAAGATCATCACTGCCGCTATCGCTTGGGTGACCCTCATCCACCTCAACCACAGCTACTCCCTCATCTTGGCTTTTCCAAGCGCCTCTAAAGTTAATTTCATGCTCAACCAGGCCCACTGCAACTTAAATCGGGTCAATCAAGGGTTAAAAGACTTTGTCAACATCGCGTCCCACCACTTAAAAAAGCCGCTGGCTCAAATTAAAGAGATTGCCGAGCGCTTCTCGATCGAGAGCAAACCTAAGCTGCCGCTCGAAGAGCAAGAAAAAATTGATCGCATCATCCGCCAAACTCACCGCATGAGCGATCTCATCCAAACACTCGAGCATTACACCCGCTTTGGGCTAGAAGCCCTGCCCAAAGAAGAGCTTTCCCTAAACCAGCTCCTGGTCGAAGTGGCCGAATCTATCAGCGCCGCCCTCGAACAAAAAAATGGATTGCTCACCATTCAGCCAGCGCTGCCCAAAGTGTATGGCAATTCCGTAGCCCTGCGCGAGGTGTTTTACAATCTCATCGCCAACGGCCTGAAATATAACGATAAAAAAACGCCTCTCATTAAAGTGGGCAAAGTGCCCAACACTCCAGAAACCACCTTCTTCGTCCAAGATAATGGCATCGGCATTGCCGAAAAACACTTTCAATCGATCTTCCGCATTTTCAAACGGCTGCAAGATGACGACCGCTACGGAGCCGGCCACGGAGCGGGCCTCACTATCGTTAAAAAAATTATCGAGAGCCATGGCGGCCGCATCTGGCTCTCTTCCAAACTTCAAGAGGGCACCACCTTCTACTTCACCCTCGCCAGCAAAAACGCTCCCCAAGAGCCCTCTCCCACTCAAAAAGCATAAAAGGCATAGGGGCCATAATGCTTTTTGCCCCTATGCAATCCCCTCTTTTAAGGGCTAGGGCAATTTCTATCGGCGATCGCCCAAGGAAATGGCCCTGGCTTTAGCTGCATCACGCATATGAAAAAGGAAATTGACTTTAGAAGAGAGGGCTCATAAAAGAAAAAAAACCAAAAGGGGTGGGCGGAAAATGGATATTTCTTCTTTTTATCGCAAAGAGAACAAGGGCTTTGAAGAGGAGTCGATACCGCGCGTGCTGGGCTGCTCCCCTTTAAAAGGAGAAGCCCATTTTAAGCGCCAGCCTCCATTTAAGAAAAAAGCCGATTTGGATTTGAGGAAATTAAAAAGAATCGAAGAGATCCGAGAGAAAATAGGTAGGTCTATATCTGAGCGCATTTGGCTCAAAGAAAAAATGATGGTCAAGCTAATCAAGGAGGGTTTTTTTGAAGGGAAGCGGCCCTGGATCAAAGCTTGCCTAAAGGCCAATGGCTCTTTTTTAAAGCTCTTTAAAAAGGACGTGCGCCACGATTTAGAGCTTGTGCAGATAGCGGTGGAAGCAGCTCCCTTTTCCATTCAATATGCTGGCGAGGCACTCAAAAAAAACCCCTTGCTCGCAAGCATTGCCGCCAGGCAAGAGCCTATGACCCTCTCTTTGGTCGATCCCTTCCTCTTAAAAGAAGATGCCTTCATGAAAGAGCTGATCGCATATAATGGCTTGGCCTTAGAATTTGCCCCCCATTTGGCAGATGATGAAAGCGTCGCTTTTCAAGCTGTCAGCCAAAATGGCTATGCCCTGGCCCATGTCAGCGAGCGCCTTAAAAACCAAGAGCGGATTGTCCTGCAAGCGGTGAAAGAGCGCGGAAAAGCGATTCGCTTTGCGTCGCAAGAGATGCAAAACAAAGAAAAAATTGTCAAAGCGGCTGTCGAGAAAGAGCCGATGGCGCTTAAATTCTGCGGAAGAAAATGGCAAAATGACAAAACCTTAGTTAGCGCGCTTTTAAGAAAAGACCCCAGAGTCTTTCTCTTTGCCGGCGAAGAGCTGCGCCATAAGCTTTCTTTTGTCCTAGAGCTTTTGGAAGAGGAGATTGACGTGATCCACTATGCGCCCCGGGAAATGGAGCTCAATCCCTTCGTTGTTCACTTTGATCGAGGAGTTTAATTTAATAATAAAAAACCTCATTAAAAAATTTATTATATTTTTAATTAATTATATATATAATAAAAAATAAAATGGTGAGGTTTTTTATGGAAGTAACTAGCAGCTCTCATTTGCCTAAAATTAGTTCGCATCGTCAAAATCCTCCCCTAGATCCACAATTAGGCTCGAAAGCAAACTTAGAAAAAAAGCTGGGGACCGATCCAAAAGCGGATCCAGCAAAGAATCAAACAGAGCAAGCAGGTGATGAAGCACAAAAGACATCCGCGTTTAAACGCTTTTCGATTGCCTCTCTCCCTAAAGATGTGGAAAGAAAATTTCAACGCTTGAGCCTCTCTTCTCACCGCAAAGAAACCCCCTCGGCAAAAAGAGTGCGCTCAGCTTCTCTATCAAGTGTCGCCAAAACAGCAAGTGAGAAAGTACGGCGCTTTTCTCTCCACCTCGGCTTTGGAAGCAAGGGGCAAGAGCCTCTATCGAGCCGCATTGAAGACCATTTAAACCGCACCGATTCACCCACTCAAGGGGAAATCAAAGCGCTCCTTTCCGACTATCAAGAATTCTCTCTTGAAATCGATAAGAAAGAGGTCCACCACCTAGAAGCAAAAGCCAAGAAAGCGTCAGACCCTCATGCAAGCGGCATCGATGCAGAAAAAATCAGCCATGAGATCAAGCAAGATCGAGCAACTCTAGATAAACTCAAGCAAAAGCTCATCTCCTTAGGCTTCGAAAAGGAAATTCCCCCCAAAGCTCCCCTGCCCATTACCACACTCAAGGTCTTGGCTAAGATTGGGCAAAGTAAAAATGCGCCGGCATCTCAAATGCCACTTTCTCCAGAGCTGGCTTTAGAAAAACAATCCTTGCTCAAAGAGCAGTCAACTCGGATGCTTCACTCCATTGACACCAGCTTACAGGACTTAGAGAGCGCGAATGCTGACAAGCGACATAAAAAAATTGAATATGGGCAAGATTCTTTTGCATTATCGAGCACGCACCAATCGCACGATTTTCTAGCCAAGCGGCTATCGGGGCACAGCATCAAGGCGCGCACTTCGCTCGATGAGATGATCAATATGCTCGACCTTTGCAAAGGATCAGACCCCATGAAAGTAAATGCCCTTGCAACAAAATTGCTCGATGCCGATAACAAGCTGAACTGGAGCCATTTGATCTTAAAAAATCACCCCGATTTAGAAGAGAAGCTAAACCATTTGCTGATGGAAACGGCAGAGCGCAAGCCCGTCGCTTTTTTAAAGGGCGCAGCTCTTCCCTCTTTAATCAATTTCTCATCAGCAGAGGAGGTCATGGCCAGCTACCCCCTTAAAAGTCCTAGTGCTCTGCAACCTGTGCTGCATTTTCTGGAAAAGCCCGAAACTAAAGAGGAGGTCAATGGAAAACTAGTGTCCACCCCTTTGACCGATCCGGCTAAGAAAGAAGCCTTTTTTAAAAATATGGCCTATGACATGTCCCATAAGAACTGGGGCGATCAGCTCTTAGAAAAAAAGAAGGGTGATCCCATTCGAGAACAGCCTCAGCAGCTCCTCCTCCTTCATCTTCTAAAGTCGATCGATCAAGAGCTAAGCTCCAAGGCCAATCTTGAACTCGCAGAAAATTCCCTCCTCTTGGTCAAAGAGCTTTTATTGGCCGATCACCAAGGGCAACTCCTTAAAAACACGCTCTGGCAAAAAGAAGTGAGCCATCTCTTAGATCAAACAGCAAGCCAAAGCCCGCTTTGCCAGCAACTAGCAGAAGATATTCAAGAGCTCGTCTCTCAACAAGCGCAGCCTTTCAACCTCCCTCTGCAGACAACAGAAACCCCCTGGCAAAAGTCGCCAAAGGCATGCGCCGAAGATCTGCATCTATTAGCCACCGCCCTCTTCCAATCGATTGACTTGACAAGCTTAGACCCGCAAAAACCGCTTCCGCTCATTGATATGATGAATCGCCTAGCCTCTATTACAGAGAGCTATATTCTCACTGGCAGCTCTAAACTATCGATCGATGCCAATCAAACGCCTCAAACCAACTTAAAGGAGGCTTCTGAGCGCTTTTTGGAAATGATCGAAGTCAGCCATGAGCTTTTAAAAAAGGGCAACGTCTTATTAGCAAAGCAAATCTTTGTCACTTTGAGCATCAGCACAAATGTCGGCAGGCTCAAGCTAGAAGAGCAAATTGATAAAAACAATCTCGCCCCATATGAAGAGTTAAAGGCTTTATTTGCCGATTTGAGCGGAAAATCGCGCGCGCTCATCAACACGATTGAAGACACGAAAGCACAGCCCATTCCCGATTTGACCTCTGCTTTTGTCTTATTTACAGCCTCTTTGGAGGGATCTTTAACGACCCCAGCAGAAACCCCCTCAGAAGGTGACGCGATCAATGCCTCGCAGGTCAAGGTGCGCGGCAGCATCCTACAAAGGCTTGGGCAGCAGCAACAAGCCTCCATCCAAGCATTACAATCCAAAGAAGAGCACAGCTTGACAACAGACATTGCCTCCCATCTACAAGGGGCGATAGATCAGCTAGAAAGCGGGGCCATCTCCAAAGATGCCATCAATCAAAATCTCTACAACATCTCTTTAAAGCTGCGCCCAAGAAAGGGCTAGCGCCAGCTGAATTTACGAAGATAAAGGCTTTAAACCTTGGGCTTTTGGACCATGGTTTAAAGCCTTTATTTTTAAAAATTCAGGATTGCAAAGGGGCCATGCCCCTTTGATGGGAGAGGGGTCAAAGGGGAGAGGGCAAATGCCCTCTCCCCTTTCTTTTCTAGTGCCCAACCACAGATGTTGTTGCGCATGTTAAACGGCGTCAAAGCCTCTAGAATCGATCGATTACCTGCCCCCCCATATTAAGTCAATATGAGGGGGCAGGTAATCGTCGATTCTAAAGAGCTTTCACGCTCGTTTGACACGTAAAAACATCTGTGGTCGGGCACTAACGGCGCAAAAGGCGCAGGGCGTTCAGGCCGACGAGGACGGTGCCTCCCTCATGCAAGATGACGGCAAGCCAAAGGGGGATCAGACCGAAGAGGGCTGGGATACTGGCGATGAGCATGGCAAAGACGGCGATGAAGAGGTTCATGCGCACAATCGATTTGGCTTGGGCCGCCTTTTGAAAGAGCCAAGAGATGAGCTCGATGCGGTCGCTGAGCAAGATGACGTCGGCCGATTCGGCGGCGGCCTGGCTGCCCCCTTGGCCGATACAGATGCCGACAGTGGCTCTGGCCAGCGCTGGAGCATCGTTGATGCCGTCGCCGATCATGGCCAGCCCCTCTTCGGAGAATTTGGCCACATATTCGAGCTTTTGCGCAGGCGACAGCTCAGAGTAGACTTCGGTAAGAGAGAGAGAGGAGGCGACATTTTGGGCGTTATGGGCATGGTCGCCGGTGAGCATGACGAGGCGGAATTTTTTCTTGAGGGTTTGAATTAAGCTATAAGACTGGGGGCGGAGGGCATCTTGGAATTTGAAGAGCCAAATTTCCTGCTCAATTTGGATGACAGAGACCATTTGGCTTTGGCCATGCAAGGCCTTCAAAGCGGCATTTAGGCGCTGCTGGATTGCGGGGGCCAGATCGAGGTGGTCGGGACGGCCGATGTAGACAGATAGCGATTTGCCATCTTTTAGGACATGGCCAGAAACCCCTTTGCCCGGGATGTTGACAAAGCTTTCGACGGGCAAGAGGGGTAGCTTGAGCTTTTTGGCCTCGGCCAGGATCGATCTGGCAAAAGGGTGGACGGCTTTTTGCTCTAAAGAGCTGGCAAGGCTTAGGACGGCATTGGGGTTGAGAGTAGGAATGTCCAAAGGCTCGAGCCCGGAAAAAGAGAGATCGCCTGTGGTCAGCGTGCCAGTCTTATCAAAGGCGATGCAGCGGCAAGAGGTTAGGCGGTCGATGACGACCCCTCCTTTTAAGATCACTCCCCTTCTTGCATAGGCGGAGATGGCGCTGAGGTAGGCGATAGGAATGGCGATGATGAGAGCGCAAGGAGAGGCGGCAATTAAAAAAGTCAGAGCGCGATAAAGAGAGCCTTCCGGTCCGAGAAAGGGAATGGCGATCAGTTTTGGCAAAAAAATAGCCAACAAGGTGGCGATGCTAATGATGGAGGAGGCATAGACGCGGCTTAAGGAGTCAAACCAAGTCTGCATCTTTGGTTTGGCATCTTCCGCTTCAATGATGAGCCGGAGGATTCTTGACACCGTTGAGTCGGCGCTGACATGGGTGACGGCAATGGTCAAAGAGCCGTCGTAGAGCTGAGCGCCAGAAGGGATGGCGTCGCCGACTTTTTTCAAGACGGGAGCTGTCTCTCCGGTGAGATGGACTAAGTTCACTTCAGAGGTGCCTTGAATGACGGTGCCGTCGAGGGGGACGATCTCTCCCGCGCGCACTAAGAGATGGTCTCCCTTTTGAATGTCTTTGGTGGAGCGCTCGCTCACCTGACCTGCGGCATCGACTAGGTATGCTTTATTGGGGTTTAAACGGTGCAGCTCTTTTAAAGTGCGGCGCGCTTTGAAGGTGACGGCATTTTCCATGGCTCCAGAGAGGGAAAAGAGCACTAAAAGGAGCCCCCCTTCGATGGCGCCGCCAATGAAGACAGAGCAAAAGGCGGCGAGCGTCATCAACACGTCGATATTGACATTGTACTCTAAGAGGTCTTCTATCGATTCAATTAAGGAGGGAACGCCCACGAGGAAATAGACAAGCATCAATACCATGTGCGAAAGGGGAAGGAGGTTTGGCCACATGGATATGAGGAAGGCGATCAGCAATAAGGCAGATGATATGAGAGAGGCCCGCAAGCTGATTTGGTGGGCCCAGCGCCGTGCCGGCTTCTTGAGGAAGGGGCTTAAGCTTTCGTCGGCATTCATTTGAAAAAATTCGTCAAAGGAGAATGGCTTCTCCTCTAGAAAAGGGGGCCTGGCACAATCTTGAGTCATGGTGAGCGCTTCAAACTCCTTTGAGGTATTGCAATAGGAAATAAGACATGCCACTGGCTAACAGAGAGATCGCTGAAACCCAGATGACGGCATTGACTAGATGATTTTTTTCATAGAGGGCGGAGATGGCGCCGCTCAAAGCGACTAGGGCAATGGAAAAAAAGAGGGCATAGGAATGCCCGAAAAAGGCAAGGAGAAAGAGGGCCAGCGAACCGGCAAGCAGGGAGCCGAGAAAAGCGCCAAGGCCATATTTTAAGGGGTGGTCATAGCTTTCTAAGCGATAGCCGAGCTCCTCTTCGAGCATCACCTTCAACAAGCGGTCATTGTCGGCCATCAACACATCGACGACATCGTGGAGCAATTTGCCGTGCAGCCCTTTTGCTTGATAAAGGGCTGAGAGTTCTTCTCGCTCTTGATCGCGGTGATATTCGATCTCGCTTTTCTCTTCGATCAAAACGCGATGCAGCCGCTCTAATTTAGTCCAACTGAGCCAAGCGTTCAACCCGCCTTTCCAAATCGACCATCCAAAGCTTAAGGACCCGAGCAATAACAGCTTCTCTTGCAAGGCCAAAGAGGTGAATTGCAGCAGTAAAGAGATGAGCAATAGAAGAGAGGCTGTATCTCTCAATCCGCTGACAAAGGCATAGGCAAAGCCAGGCATTTGGTGAGAGTGAGGCTCTTTGCTGGCAAGCCACCCTTTTGCTTGTACCTCTGCAATATGCTCTAAGGCGCTATCTCCCTTAAAATGCTTACAACCACAAGAACTCATAACTTTAAAATTCCTTTAACGACAATAAATGAGCGGCGCTTTTTATTTTTCAAGTTCTTTGAAATCAAAAGCTTAAATAAATGAATTCCCAAGCCTAAATCTCTCTAATTAAAAAATAAATTATGAGAATAATCAACTTTTTTATTATACTAGGGATAGAGGGGATGCAATCTCCCCATGTTAAACTTTTTTTCTATTAAAAGCAAAACCTCCGCTGCACATCCGGCATTGCCATCGCCAAAACTCCTCTTCTCGTACGCCCTTTGCCCCTCAAAGTAGAAAAAAAGGCCCTTATCTTTTTATCTGAGAGGAGTTACCTATGGTTAGCCCAATTGGAGAGAGTTCAAATCTCCCAGCCCCCAATGTTTCGACAAGCACGACGACAGTCAGATCTTCTTCGACAGCAACAACGCTATCTACGACATCGACAATTGGAGCCAGCACGACGCCCGTCACGGCAAAGGCCGCCTTGAGCGTCGCCGATCCTTGTCTTGCGGTTCCTCTAAAAGAAAGCGACTACAAGTATTTCTTCGATCTTCTCGGAGAGCTCAGTCAGACCTCAAGCGAGTTAAAGCGGCTCATCGAAGAAGTCGAGACAGATCGCGCCCTTTACTTTAAGCTTTTGACCGATCAATTCACCGATTCTTTGAAGGCACGCCTAGCTGAGCAAGCCATTGTCACCGATAGCAACCAAACAAACGAAGCTCAGCGTAAAAGCCAAAATATCAATAACTACAAACAGGCTGTCACTCAGTCGGGGAATTATAATAGCACCACTATCCCACAAGTTAACGCCGCCATCGACGATTATAACACGCAGCTTAGCTTAGATCCGCTCAATACAGATCCGCAAGTTGCCAATATCTCCTACCTACCAAGCCTACCAACTTATCAAGCGAGCACGTCGACAACCGCGCAAAGTCCGACAGATGCCGAGATAGGCGACTATGTCGCCGATTATAATACAAAGGCAACAGCGCTCAATACATTGATGAGCCAAGCCCCCTATTCCTCCATCTACCCCTCTTGGACCCCCATTCCTCTCGTCACTTACAATCCGAAAGGAGGCAATGATGTCGACACGGTCTTTGTCGCAAGCTCTCCTTATGTCAGCGCCTACATTGAATTCATGAAAAATGTGCTTCATAACACAACCGTCAGTACAGGAGATATTCTCTCCGACGTGAACAGCGACTTTATAGCCCAAGCGATCCACCGCATTTTAGGAAGCAGCACCCCGACTTCTAAGCAGGGCTTGGAAGTGAACGGTGTGACGAAGGAAAATACCCCGGGGCTTTTTGCCGAATCCGAAGAGCAAGCAGCGATCACCAGAGCCTTTGTCAGCGGGGAGGTACAAGCAGCTCTAGCCAGCGACTTAGAAAATGCCCAGATCATCGGCGGCATGAAAAGCTTGCTGCTCTTCATCGAGCAATTTAAAGAGAAAAAATCCTCTGAAGACGCTCCCCTCACATTGAAAGAAGCTTTTGAAGACGATGTCAGCGATGTAAATGCCTCCTCTCTTCCCGAGAGCGACATCAAAAAGTTGGCGGCAAGCCAAGTGGCGCTGCAGCTGTTAAATAGCAGCGGCGACCTCTCTGCCGAAGCGCTAGCTAAGCTAAAAGCCCTGGCCGATGGCGATGACTCTCTCATCCGCGATGCGTCTGTGGTATTTAATCTTTTTAAGCAGCTCTCAGCCGCTTTGATTGCTGCGCAGCTATTGACCGGAGGAGATATTGGGAGCTTGCTTCCCGATTTAAACCAATCCGCATCAAGCCAGTTGAGCCAGAGCCTTGTCGAGCATCAAGAGGCGATTTTAAGTGCTCTATTGCCCCTCTTAGCGCCTAAATTAAGCGGCGCCTTAGCGCATGCGGCCAATGCCAAGTCCCCTTCTTTAGCTTTGATGAGCGATCAAGATTTAAAGGCGCTCTCTGCCAACCTCGCCCAAGGAGGCTCTCTCACGGAGGGGCTTTCAAGCGATGCCAAAGCGAAAGTCAATAGCATCTTATCTCATTTAAAAAATTCCTCCTCTGATGACACTTCAGGCGAAAGCTCTCTAGCCAGCCAGATTGCCTTAAGCGGAATGGTCTCTGCCAATGCCAATCCGGCAGCTTTAAAGAGCGCCTTTGCTGCATTTGTCCAAGATCAGATGGCAGCGCGCGGCTTTTTTGCAAGCCAAGCTGCCAAAGAGGCCACTTCTGAAACGACCTCTGAAAAAAACCTCAGCGTGCGCTTTTCTTTGAGCGGCTCCGACTTAAACAAGCTCGCTCTCAACTTATTGGATCACTCTTCTCTATCTCCGACGCGCGGCTTACTTGCTGAGGCAGCCAAAAGCGTGGAGCGCTCCTTTCAAGAGTCAGGCCTCGTCGAAGGCAAGTCCCGCAATTTAGCTCCCGCAGCGCAAGAAAACCGCGGAGCGCTGCTCAACAGCTTGCTTCAGCAGTTTCAGCAGGAGAAGTTAGCGACGGCTTTCCCGAGCACATTTCAAGCGCTCAATCAAGCGGTCAACCCCGTCGATCCCTTTAAACAAGAGACTCTGTTGCCGAGCGCAGTGACCGGGACGCTCTCGCTCTCTTTGAACGCTAGCGATCTTTCCAAGCTGGCGCAAAACCTCATTGCAGATCCGACCGGCGCTCTTTCTGCCACGAGAGGGCTGTCAAAGCAAGCGGCCGATGTGCTGACTGTCGATCTCAAACAAGCGGGGCTGCTCGCGTTATCGAACCATGATGCCTCATCGGCCATTGCCGGCAACCGCCTGGAGGTGCTCAGCCAAATCGCCAAAGAGCTCTCCTCCAGTAAAAGCGCCTCCGCTCAGAACCTAGTCAGCCAGATCGAGCAAGCCATTTTAAGCGCCGGCACACCGGCCATTGCCTTCTCGATTAGTGAAAAAGATATGCAGCAGCTGGCTTTGAACTTAAGCCAAGGCGCTAGCCCGCTGCAGGGCTTAAGCCAATCGGCCATATCATCGCTCTACAGCGATTTAAGCCAAGCTGGCTTGTTAGAAGATACAGCAAAGTCAACCGAGCAAGTATCGCCAAGAGATCTGCTGATTGCCAAGTTCAAAGAGATCTCTAAAGAGCTCAATGACGACCAATTTGCCTCCAAAGTGCTGCAAGAGTTTGGCGACTACCAGGAAAAGCAGACTGACATGGACCAATTCCTGGTCAGCCTCCTCTCGCCAAGCATGCTGTTCATCAAAGAGTTCTCTATGCAGACAGCATCGCAGCAAAATACGAAACCAGTCATTGGACCTTAAAAATAAGGCAAACATTCAAGGAGCATCGATGGATCCCATTCAATCAGCAATCGAAAGCGGGCTCATTAGCCCGCCGGTTTCTGCGGAAAAGGCAGCGACAGCTACCACAGCCAAATCCTCTTTAAAGAGCACGCTTTCTAAAAGCGAACAAGAGTCGATAGCGGCAAGCGCAAGCCCCAATCTGCCCATTCTCTCTTTGCCGGCCGCCATCACCTCATTCAATGCGGGCAGCCTCTCTAAAGAGATGAAAATTGCCAGCCTCTCCAGTGGCAGTATCGATCAGGCCTATCAAAAAAGCAACATCGAGGATGCAGAAAAGATTCTCTCCAGCTGGTCGAAGAACTTAGAAGATATTAAAGAGCAGATTGAAGATGAGAAGACAAAGACATTCTCTGCCGTCGTCAGTTCATTTAAAGAGGTGTTTTCCCATGCCAAAGTGGAAGATAAGCTCGAGCTGCCGGTCACCTTGACCCTGCTGATGATCACCCCCTTCGGCACCACAGTCACGCAAAGCAAGGTCAACAGCGACTTTGATCAGCCGCTGACCAAGACTCAGCTGGCCAATATCGATCCGCTGGCCGAAGTCACCAAGCAAGATTTGCGCGATTATGCCAGCTACCTGGCCTCATTCCTTTTGACATACGCCGTTCAACAGACAACGCTTCCCCTTGCCGAAGCGACCAAAAAGGCGCCCTCTGCAGAGCTGATCGCCACCGCCGCTCAAGATATCGCAAAGAGGATCTTGCTGATGACAGGAGACGCCTCTTCTGAAGCGTTGCAAACCCCCTTCCTCCCCCTCTTCTTAGAAAAGCTCCAAGCTCAAGATAAAGAGTCCATTGTCACCAAGACAAAGCTATTTTTAGTATGTACAGCGCTTTGCCTTGTCTATACATCAGAGACGCAGCGGATCACAGCGCAAGAGTTTAAGGCTCTGACAAAGGGCGAAGTTAAGCTAGAAGACACTGACTTGCAGCAAAAGCTCGCCGAGCGCTACAACACATTGCTCTCCTCTCTCAAAGAGGATGAAAGGGAGTCTGTCGAGCAATTTCTCTTCCAATATGTCGACGACCACCCCGATTTCCTCAACCTATTGGCGCCCATAAAAACACTCAAAAGCATCCAAGAGCTGACCTCTGCCAAAGCCCTGTTAGACGGTTTCTTTAAAGTTTAGCGCTCTTTATGGTTAGAGCTTATTTTTGGAAGGGCTGCTCGCCCTTCCAAACCATCCTGAGCCAAAGGGCCAGCCCTTTGGAAACCGATGTCTTCAGAAAATTAGGCACCCATTCTATTGCTAGCGCAAAAGAATGGGTACCCATCCTTAAAACCGCTCCATCAAATATTCTTCTGCCCTTTAGCCAGCTCTTCACTATTAAATAGAGCCGATTCGATAAACTGCTTGAAGGTGAGGTAATCTTGGATGGCGATCACTTCACGGGCTGAGTGCATGGAAAGCTGTGGAATGCCGAGGTCGACGGTGCGGATTCCTGTCTTAGCCGCAAAGAGCGGGCCGATGGTCGATCCGCAAGGCATGTCTCCCCTTGTGACAAAAGACTGGAGGGATACCGGATTGAACTCTTTGACCACCAGCAATAGAGCGGAGGAATGGACATCTGTGGCATAGCGCTGGTTGGCATGGTATTTCAAAGCCGGCCCTTTTTTGAGATGCACCAGGTGCTCTCCTTGATAGCGGTCTTTATAGAGTGGGTGATAGGCATGCGCCATATCTAGCGAGAGGCAAAGCGCATTCCGCTTTAGGCAGAAAAACTCCTCTTGGTCTAAGTCTAAGAGGAAGGAAATGCGCTCTAGCAAGTCGTGGGCAAAGGGAGATTCGGCGCCGCGGCTGGTGCCAGATCCGATCTCCTCGTGATCCCAAAATATGGCCATCTTCAGCGTCGTATCCAAAGGCTCCGACTCATCGGCCAGGGCGCGCAATGCCGCATAGGTGCTGGCTAAATTATCCAAGCGGTAGGAGGCGATCATCTGACCTTGATAGCCCACGCGCCGTGCTTTCTCTAACGGGTAGACAAATAAATCGTGGGCTAAGAGCTTTTGACAGCCGATCTTCTCCTTTAATATAGTATCGAGAAAAGGAGGGCTATCCGCCTCTTGAAGCCCCGCCAGCAGGTAGAGATGGTTTTCTAGATGGAACGTTGGGCCCGATTCATTGACTTTTCGATCTAAGTGAACGGGCAGCTGAGCAAAAAGGCAGGGGTGCTCGTCTAGATTAACCAAGGCCGATTGAAAATGTCCCTGAGCGTTGATGAAGGCCACCTTTCCGGCAATCCCCAGATCGCGATTCAGCCAAGAAGAGGCGATTGGGTGGCCATAGACTTCCACCCCAAGGAAGACAACACCTTCTTTAGAAACCTGCGGATTCGGGCGCAATTTAAAGGAGGGGCTATCGGTGTGGGCAGCGAGCAAAAGGGCGCTATCAAGCTTGCCTAAAGGGAGGGTGAATGCCGCAATCGATGCCCCATCGCGCGCCACGAAATATTTGCCGCCGGGCGTCAGCGACCAAAGCTGCCCCTCTTCCAAAGCTGTGTAGCCAAGCTTGACGAGCTCTAGCTTAATCTCTTCTACAGCGTGCCATGGGGATGGCGCTTTGCCTAAAAAATTCAAAAAGTGGTGAATTTCCTCATCTCGTCCCATTCTTTCTTTCTCCCTTTTTACTTTACCATACTCCCTTTCCTTAAAAAGAAGGAACTTCCCTTTCTCCAGAGATAAAAAAAAGAACCTTCCCTGTTGGAAAGGTCCTTTTTTTATCGCTGGCAAAAGGGCTTTAAAGCCGCCTAAACCTCAAGACTGAATCACTTCTAAGCCACCGAGGCGCGAGCGCAAAACCTCTGGGATGATGATCGAGCCATCTTCTTGCTGGTTATTTTCTAAAAGCGCAACCATGAGGCGGGAAGTGGCCAGGCCCGATCCGTTGAGGGTGTGCAAGAATTCCGGCTTGCCCCCTTTGCGGCGGAAGCGGGCATTGGAGCGGCGCGCTTGGTAATCGGTGCAATTTGAGACAGAAGACACTTCGTAGTAGCGGTCTTGGCCGGGCAAGAAAACTTCCACATCGACCGTCTTGGCGGCGCCAAAGGATTGGTCACCGGTGACGAGCAGCGTTTGGCGATAATGGAGGCCAAGCCCTTCTAGCACTTCGCTTGCGCTATTTAGCATAGTCTCAAACATCTGCTCGCTCTCTTCTGGCTTGACAAAGGAGAACATTTCCACTTTGTGAAATTGGTGGGTGCGGATTAAGCCCCTCTCCTGCGAGCCGGCAGCGCCCGCTTCGCGCCTAAAGCAGGGCGTGAAGGAGGTGTATTTGAGCGGCAGCGCCTCCTCTTCCAAGATCTCGTCCGTATGCAGACCATTTAAAGCCACTTCTGCTGTCGGCACGAGGTAGAGGTTGTAGTCTTTGTCCGTGATCTTAAAGAGCTGGTGTTCGAATTTAGGCAACTGGCCAGAGGCAAACATCGTCTCTTGGCGTACCAAGAGGGGCACCATCCAAAGCTCAAAGCCATTTTTGATCTGAATGTCAATCATGTAATTTAAAAGAGCCCATTCGAGGCGCGCGCCGATTCCACGGTAAGTGGGCCAGCCCGATCCAGAAATCTTGGCGCCCCGCTTGAAATCAAAGAGAGCGTGCTTTTCGCTCAGCTCGACATGGTTTTTGCTTGGAAAGGAAAAGGCGCATCTTTCGCCAAATGTCTTGATGACGACGTTATCTTTGGGGTCTAAAGAGACTTTGATCCCCTCCATCGGCACATTGGGGATTGAGGCCAATTCGCGGTTGAATGTCTCTTCTTTGGCCGAGATGGCATGGTCGAGCCCAGTGATCTCTTCAGAAAGCCGGGTGGCCTCTTGCATCAGGCTATCGGCATTTTGTCTGTCTCTTTTCAGGCGGCCAATCTGCTCTGAGAGCTCATTGCGCTCCGATTTTAATTTCTCCACTTGCGTCTTTAAATCGCGAATTTCCTCATCTAAGGCGACGATCGAAGAGAGATCGATGCTCGGGTCTTTTGTTTTGAGGCGCGCTTCTAAGCTTTCGCGGTCTTTGCGGATCAATCTGATATCTAACATGTAAGGCTCCAATTTACCGAATAAGAGAATTTCATCTTTGTTTTAAGAGAAGGCAAACGGCATAGGCAACACCGGCGCTCATGGCAATGGTCGCACCAGCTGGCCAATCCAGATAAAAGCTGATCATCATCCCCAAGGTGCAGAAAAACATGCTGAGAAGCATGGAGATGAACATCATCGTCGACAAGCGATTGGTAAACAGGTTGGCAATCGAGGCCGGGATGGTCAACATGGTCATGACCAGGACAATGCCCACAATTTGAATGAGCAACACAATAGATACTGCTGTCAAAACAAGCAATAATAAATAAAGGGCATTGACATGCAGCCCGCGCAAGCGCGCCTCGGCCTCGTCAAAGCAGATGGCCATGAATTGATGGTGGAAGATATAGCAGAGGAAAGCGACAAAGAGATCGAGACAGGCCACCACTTTTAAGTCGGAGGGGCTGACCCACAAGATATTGCCGATTAAGAAATTGGTCAAATCGAGGTTGTAGCCGGGCGTCGCTGAAATGAAGATGATGCCGATGGCCATGCCAATGGACCAGACAGCGGCAATGACGGCATCTTCGCGCTGCTTGAGATGGAGGTGGATCATGCCGATGAAGAGCGCGGAGATGACGGCGGCAATTAAAGAGCCAAAGATGGGATGGATGGCAATCGACTGGGTCCTCTCCAGCCAGAGAAAGAAGCCCAGGCCGCCCAATACGGCATGGGAGATACTGCCGCTGATGAAGACAATGCGCTTGACGACGACGTAAGAGCCGATGATGCCGCTGATGACAGAGACCAAGATGCCAGCCATGAGGGCCGATAAGAGGAGGGGATTGGTGAAGAGCGCTTCAAAAAAAGAGGTCATGGCCGCTCCTTTTCGGGGCTGTTGATCAGAGGAATATGGTACAGGCCGACCGCAAAGTGGGCGCAGACCTCTTCTGGCCGCAAGGCGACGACCCGTTTTTGCGCGCAAAGCACCTTTTCCACTTGCGTGACAATGGCATTTAGATCGTGCGTGACCATCAAGATGGTCATCTTGCCCTTCAATCCCTTGAGGATTGCATAGATATCGAGCTCGGCTTGACTATCGACCATAGCTGTCGGCTCATCGAGCAGGAGAATTTCAGGATCAGAGGCCAGAGCGCGGGCGATGAGGACGCGCTGGGCCTGCCCACCTGATAAAGAGCCAAAAGGGGCATCATAAAAAGATTCTAAGCCCACTTGTGAAAGGGCTTGCAGCGCTTTTTTTCGGTCTATGGCGCGATGGCGCGGCCATAGGCGGTGTGCTGAGAGGCACCCTTCGAGCACCACCTCTAAAGCGGAGATGGGAAATTGCCGATCAAATTGCAGCGCTTGCGGCACGTAGCCGATGCAAGAGGCTTTTTTTAAAGGGCTCTGGCCAAAAAGAGAGAGGGCGCCTTGTTGCGGCTCTAAAAAGCCCATGATCAGCTTGAGCAAGGTCGACTTCCCTCCGCCATTGGGGCCGATGAGGCCCACGAATGCGCCGGGCTGGATATCAAAGGAGACATCCATTAAGACGGGGGTATCATAATAGGAGAAGTTGACCTCTTGAAATGAGATGGCCGGTTCTTGATTGTCCATAGGCTAAAAAGAGCGCTTAAAGGCGTGAGTGATGAGCAGTAAGTTTTCGATAAAATTCCCTTGATAGGGATCCAAGGAGACAGTTTCGGCCTCGAGAATTTTAGCGATGAGTTCGGCGCCTTTTTGGCTGTACTGCGGCTGAGAAAAGACGACGCGGATCTTTTTTTGGCGCGCTTGATTGAGCAAATCGGTAAGCTGCCGAGGCGAGGGGTCTTTCCCCTCCCATTCGATGGGGATCTGCTCGAGATGGTAGTCGCGGCAAAAGTAAGAGTAGGCGGGATGTGAGACTAAGAGAGCGCGCCCTTGATAAGGAGCCAGTGTGCTTTGGATTTCTTGATCGACCGCTTTTAAGCGCAGAGACAGCTGCTCACGTCTTTCTTCAATGCCTTCTCTAAGCTCTGGAAAGGTCTCTTTTAAGGCTTGGGCGATGAGAGCAACTTGCTGCTCCATGATTTTCAAGCTGAGCCAAAAGTGTAGGTCTTGGCTGGCCACCTTCTCATGGTGGTGGCAGTGGGCATGCCCATCCTTGACAGAGCTTTTATGATGGGAATGAGAGCAAGAAGAGGCGATTAAATCGATTCCCTGCCGCAAATCGACCACTTTGAGGTCGGGGTTGACGGCGAGATAGGCCTTGCGAGCTCGCTCTTCAAAGGGCTCGCCAATGGTGAACCAGAGACTAGAGCGGCTGGCCGACAGGGCTTGTTTGGGAGAGACTTCAAAGGTATGGGAGCTCGAACCGGCTGGGACAATCTCTTGACAGGGCACTTGATGCGCTGTGAGTTCTTCTATAACCCATCGATAAGGCGAGACTGTGACGAGCACCCGGGGGTCTTCGCTATAGAGCGGCGCCAAAAAGCAGAGCAAGAAAAAATAAGCGGTTGCTTTCATCTTTAATAATTCCCCTATGATTTTCCTGTAACGAAAGCTTAGCAGTTTAAACCTTTCTAAAATTAAAACAAATAGAAGAAGTGGGAAAAAAAAGGCTGAGATCAGCGCTTTTTTGAGGAAAGAGGCAAAAAACTATTCATTTTTTAATCATTTTTCTTGCCGAATAAGCGCTCATTATTTAATAATATACACTTTCCATTCTTAGTGTGGAGGAGTGTCCGAGCGGCCGAAGGAGCACGCTTGGAAAGCGTGTGTACCCTAAACAGGTACCGTGGGTTCGAATCCCACCTCCTCCGCCATTTTTCTTGAAAAATCGATCGCCTCCCTTTCTAGTTCCCCTTTTTTCTGTTTAGCATCCACCTCCCTGATCCGCTTATCTCTACCCCTTTTCAAGTAATGAGAAAATAGGCCTTTTCTGCTAACTTTAAGAATAGATTATGAGCCCCATCTTCTATATTCCAAGCACTTGCCAATATCAGATGCACAAAATACCATTCGCGCACCGATTTCAGCTCTAGACTCATGCTGCTGGCGACATAAGCGGTGTCCTTTTCCATATCCATAATAAAGGCCCAAACCTCATTGACAGGGTAGCCGATCACCCCTTTAGGATCGATGACGGCCCAATTTTGCCCATGTTTTAAGATATTGCCCAGGTGCAAATCGCCGTGCAGCAATATGGGCTTTCCCCCTTCCTTTGGTAATAAAGATTCGCGAAGGGCTCGCGCTTTTTTCAGCAAATGGGGCGGCAAGGGCCAATCTTGATCGAGCGCGAGGAGCCAGTCTTTGATGTGGGGGAAAACAGGAGGGACTTCTATTCTCGGGAAGGGAGCTTGATGAAGGCGCTTAACGGCTTGGCAAGCGATGCGAATAGCCTCTTCTTTTGAGCAGATCGCATTTAATGGCGTGCCTGGAGCAGCCTGCTCTAAAAGGAGCATCCCCTCCCCTACAGCTAAAATTTTAACGGCGCCGCAGCCTGAAAAGGCTTGAAGGGCGGCAGCCTCTTGTTTCAATGCGGCCACATCCAGCCCAAGCTTTAAGATGATGGGCAGCTCTTTTTGCCAGCCGGACAGGACGAGGTGATAGCTCAAGTTTTTTAAAGGCGTCAAACTGGATAGGCCATACTCCTCAGCCCATGCGGCAGCGAGCTTTGGCCAGTCAGAGAGCCAAGCTCTCCCCTTTTCCCCATAGAGGCGGACGATATTCTGCTCAAAGAGATCCATGATCACCTCCTGTTCCATCCATTGCACTTTGATGCTGCCCATTCTTTTGCGTCAACAATAGAATGGGCTAGGAAAATAGGCCTAAAAGCTTTTAACCCCTAAAATTTCAAAGGGGCCTTGGCTCCTTTGCCAGAGAGGGGTGCAAGAGGAGAGGCAGCGCCTTTCCCCTTTTAAGCTGCTGGAGCTGATGGGAGAGAGGAAGTGCGGACGCCGCGCTTGAGCTCTTCTTGGTAGTAGAGGAAGAGGCCTAAGGAGACAAAGGCTGAGGAGACAAAAAAGAGTGCGGTTGGCCGCTCGCCTAAGTAGACCCAGCTGAAGAAGGCCGTGAAGAAGGAGGTGGTGAAGCCGGCAAAGGACATGAAGGTGGCGGTAAAATGTTTGAGGAGCCATCCGTAAAGATTATAGCAGGTTAAATTGGAGATGGCGATCAAGAGGAGAGCTAGCTTTAGAAAGGGCCAGAAGTCTGAGACGGGCAAGGGATGCCAATCTTCGACGATGATGGATTGGATGAGGGAGAAGATGCCGCCGATGAGCATGCTGACGCCGTTGGCCATCAGGGGGGAGTAGTTGAAGTCATTGACGAGTTGGCGCAAGAAGATCCAGCCGATGACGGTGGAGATGGCGGCGCCGATGACGGCGATTTCGGCAAGAGAAAAGAAGAAGATATGGGCGACAGAGGACTCTTCCCCGCCCTCTGAGAGGAGCATGGGGAGGAAGCCAAAGAAGCCGATAGCCAGCCCGGCGGCTTTTTTCCAAGTCAGGGTTTCTTGCAGCATGAAGTAAGAAAAGAGCGCTGAGAGAAAGGGAGAAAGGCTATAGATGAAGCACGTTTTAAAGGAGGTAAGGTACTGCAGGCCCCAAAACTCAAGGGCGTTGGTCAAGTAGATATTAAAGACGCCAGTGAGGACGAGCTTTTTTAAAGATCCTTTGTGGTAGACGAGGCTTTGCCTTTGAAAGAGGAAGAGATAGGCCAAGAGCAACAGGCCGGCGAGCATCATGCGGGAGCCCACTAAGAAAAAGGGATCGGCATAGGCGAGCGCTGCTTTAGAGATGGTGAAGACGCTGGCAAAGAGCGCATATAAAAGGATGACAAAAAAGATCATGAAAAAAGATTCCTTTCTTAAACGATTGCCGACCATATTAAAGCAATCGTCAAAAAAATGAAATCAAAGATCGAAACCGGCAGCAAAAAAAATCAATAGAGCGCCTAAATTAAACCTTTAATTGCACAAAATTATTTTCAAATAATTATTTAAAATATAATATAACAAATTAATGGAATTATCTACTTATGCATCT